>JAJPKC010000115.1 GCA_021323955.1 Oscillatoriales cyanobacterium Centralia_MAG_596
CACAAGTGCTCAAGACTTACTACACGCCTCAGGGCGGCAAGCTCTCGCTGGTGCGGGTCTGGCAGGGCACGCTAACGGATGGCATGGTGCTGAATGGTGTGCGGGTGGGGGGGATTTACCGCCTGATGGGCAACCAGCAGCAGAGTCTCAACGCGGCGGCAGCGGGCGAAATTGTCGCATTGGGGCGGATGGATGGGATCAAAACGGGAGATGCGTTGACGACCGCTGATTCCCCGCTTGCCAGCGAACTGCCCAGAGCTGAGCGGATTGCGCCTGTGTTTGCGCTAGCGATCGCGGCTGAAAAGCGCAGTGACGAAGTGAAGCTCAGCACGGCGCTCACCAAGCTATTGGAAGAAGATCCCGCGCTTGCCTGGGAGCAGCACGATGCAACCCATGAGATCATTTTGTGGGGCCAGGGAGAAATTCATCTTCAGGTCGCCCTCGATCGCCTCAAGCGTAAGTACAACTTGCCGATGCACACGCACCTGCCCCAGGTTCCCTACAAAGAAACCATCCGCAAAACGGCCAATGTGCATGGGCGCTACAAGCACCAAACGGGGGGACATGGTCAGTTTGGCGATGTCTATCTCGATATTCAGCCACTACCGCGTGGGCATGGCTTTAACTTCAACGAGAAGATTGTGGGGGGCGTTGTACCGCGGCAGTACATTCCAGCGGTCGAAACGGGGGTGCGGGAGTATTTGGTTCACGGCCCCCTCGGCTTCCCCATGGTGGATATCGCCGTTACGCTCACAAACGGGTCTTACCACTCGGTCGATAGCTCTGAGCAGGCGTTTAAGCAGGCCGCACGGGTCGCCATGCAGGAGGGGATCGTGAAATGCGAACCTGTCTTGCTGGAACCCATTCTGAATGTGGCGATCTCAGTGCCCACTGAATTTACAGCGAAGGTGCTACGGCTGGTGAGCGGGCGGCGCGGTCAGATTCTCGGCTACGATGCCAAAGCGGACTGGTACGGTTGGGATCAGGTGGCCGCGCATATCCCTCAGGCGGAAATGCATGACCTGATTGTGGAGCTGCGATCGCTCACGCTGGGCGTCGGCTTTTTCCACTGGCAGTATGACCATCTCCAGGAGGTGCCCGAAAAGCTGGCTGAGCGTGTGCGGACGATCGCGAACAGTAACAGCAAGTGATTACTTGAGCGAGTCAAACTGGATGCACTGCTGATGGTTTTCCACCAAAGGCAGTGCATCACTAAAAAAAACCAGCCCAGGTCTGCACAGCGTTACCGAAGGTGGCGTGTGAGCCGTTCGAGAGCTTTAAGTTGAAGCGTTCCTGGTTGTTTAGCCTGATCCAGATTCAGTGGGACTTCTGACTTCTGACTCCTCACCCGCTGTACAGTGGAATCGGTTCACGGATAACGGACAATGGTTGCCTTTTCATCTGGCTACATTCTGGCGCTTGACCTGGGCACAACGGGCAATCGAGCATTTCTGTTTAATGCGGAAGGCAAGGTTGTGAGTCAGGCCTACAAGGAGCTGACGCAGTTCTATCCCCAACCGGGCTGGCTGGAGCATGACCCGGAGGAAATCTGGCAGGACACTCGCTGGGTGATTCAGGCGGCGATCGCGGGTGCCCAAATTGAGCCAGCAGCCATTCGCGCGATTGGGCTGACTGTACAGCGCGAAACCTGCCTGGTGTGGGACAAAACAACGGGTCGGCCCCTGCACAACGCGATCGTCTGGCAGGATCGTCGTACAGCACCGCTATGCCAGCAGCTTCAGGCGCAGGGCTATGGGCCAGAAATTTACGATCGCACGGGGCTGATGATTGATGCCTATTTTTCGGCCACGAAGCTTGCCTGGCTGCACGAGCATGTCGTATCGCGATCGGACGTTCATCCCGATCTCATTCTCGCAGGCACGATCGATACCTGGATTCTGTGGCAGCTGACCAGCGGCACTGTCCACGCGACGGACGACAGTAACGCCAGCCGGACGATGCTGTTCAATCTGGCCGATCGCCAGTGGGATGCCAAACTGCTGGATCTGTTCCATATTCCGGCGCACTGGTTGCCGACAGTGCAGCCCAGCCTAGGGCTATTCGGCATGACTGATCCAGCCTTGCTGGGTGCGGAAATTCCAATTACTGCCATCCTGGGCGATCAGCAAGCGTCACTGTTTGGGCATGGGTGCGATCGACCGGGATTGATGAAGTGCACCTACGGTACGGGCTGTTTTTTAGTGGCGCACACGGGGACTGCGATCGTCCGTTCTCAGCAGCGGCTCATTTCCACGATCGCCTGGACACAAGCACCGACACCCCACACCTCGTTCGGCGAGGCTCACGAGCCGCCACACCCTACTCACCATCCCCCCAGCTATGCCCTCGAAGGCAGCATGTTTACGACAGGAGCCTGCATCCAGTGGTTGCGGGATGGCATGAACCTGATCACAACGGCGGCAGAGACTGAAGCGCTGGCGCAACAGGTGCCCAACACCAATGGGGTTTACTTTGTGCCTGCATTCAGCGGCTTAGGCGCACCGCACTGGGACATGACGGCACGGGGCGCATTCTTTGGCATTACGGGTGGAACCCAACGCCCCCATTTGGTGCGGGCGGTACTGGAAGCCATCGCGTTTCAGGTGAAAGAAGTGGTGCTGGCGATCGAGGCCTGTTGTGGTACCGATGGCCAGCGCTTGAAAGTGGACGGTGGGGCCTGCGCCAACAATTTTTTGATGCAGTTTCAGGCGGACGTATTGGGGATTCCAATCGAACGGCCCCAGATGCGCGATACAACGGTGCAGGGAGCCGCGTTCGCCGCAGGACTGGCGGCTGGGTTTTGGGAGGACTATGACGTGATCGTGCAGTCGCGTTCCATCGATCGCGTCTTTGAACCGAACCCGCACCCGACTCAGGCACTCGCCGATTTTGCACTCTGGCAGGAAGCCGTTACACGAACCAAGAACTGGCCAGTCTAACCTCGTTCTGCTCAAATTTCAGCCAGTATTGTGCGAATGCCCTGGTAAACAAACGCTAATTCCTCATCGGTGATGCAGTAGGGCGGCATCAGGTACAGCACATTGCCGAGCGGTCGGAGGAGTAAGCCAAGGGAAATGGCGCGTTTACGGATTGTCAGCGACAGCTGGTTGAGATAGCCCGGTGCGTTGGTGACAATATCCATGGCCGCGATCGTGCCCGTGACGCGGATGTTCGTCAACTTGGGGTGATCGGCGAAGTCAGCCAGGTGCGCAGTGTGCCTGGCTTCCATTGCTCGAAAGACGGGTTCGCTGGCGGCAGTCAGTTCCAGTGATGCCAGCCCCGCAGCACAGCCCAGAGGGTTCCCAGCGTAACTATGCCCGTGGTAAAGGGTGTGCAGAGGTTCCTCGCTGTAGAACACACTGTAGATGGGCTCTGAACACACCGTGACGGCAAGCGGCAGAAATCCACCTGTCAGTCCTTTCGACAGGCAAATAATGTCGGGAGTGACCCCTGCTTTACGGCAGGCAAACCAATCGCCAGTGCGGCCAAAGCCTGTCATCACTTCATCAAAAATGAGTAGCGTCTGGTGCGTGTGGGCAAGCTCCTGCAACTGCTGCAAAAACGGCACGCGCCCCATCCGCATCCCATAGGAGCCCTGTACCAGCGGCTCAATGATGATGCCCGCATAGCGATCGGGGTGTTGCTCCAGTTTTTGCGCGATCGCGTTTAATACGGCTTGCTCGGTTGCGGCGGTAGTTTCTTCGTCAGTACTGGCGATCGGATAGGGCACAAACTCGACATCAAAGAGCAGGGGAGCAAAGGCACTGGAGAAGAGCGATCGCGCCCCAACCGCCATCGCGCCAAAGGTATCGCCGTGGTAAGCCCCTTCAAACGCAAGAAATGTAGAGCGCGGTTGACCCTGGTTTGACCAGTACTGGTACGCCATCTTGAGCGCGACTTCCACCGCCGTCGAACCGTTGTCGGAGTAAAACACGCGGGTTAAGTTGGCGGGTAGCTGGCGCACCAGTTTCGCGGCCAGTTGTTCGGCGGGGTCGTGGGTAAAACCGGCAAAAATGACATGCTCCAGGTGACTGGCCTGCTGCGCGATCGCGGCTGCAATGGCGGGATGGGCGTGTCCATGCAGATTGACCCACCAGCTGGAGATGCAGTCGAGAATGCGATCGGGAATCCTTTCCGAATCGGCGGCATCTGTTTCTAACTCCAACCAGACTCCCTGGGCTGACTTCACTTTTAACGGTTCCGGTGCCGTCTTGGCTTGCGTGTAGGGATACCAGATATTAGGGTGCATCGATCGTAACGAGGTTAGGCGTGACCCGGTCAAAGTCAGGTCACAAGTGGCAGCCAGGTCACAACAATGCTGTAGACCGACTCCCACTATTCTTTCATAGTGGTGGCATCGTTTCTGGCGGTGGCACTGGCGGATTTACACCTAAAACATCTTTCTCATAGCGGATAGGCGACAGCACCACTTGAATGCCCTTGTCACTGCAGAGGGTGGCGAAATTGTCTAAGTGCTGCTTCATCGCGTCTGGCGACGATTCATCATCCGTGATGACCGGCAAGGGTAGGGACTGGAGAAATTGCCGAAAGCCCAAAAAGGCAACCCCATAAATGATTTGCTGACTCCAGAGGCCGCTGAAGTAGCCCCCGTGAACATTGACACCACCAAAGCCGAGACTCTGCTTGAAGTAAGACACATTGAGCCTGGCATAGTCCCCAAAATTCAGCGCTGCTTTTCTCAGCGCAAAGCTCACGACGCCTCGACGCGCATCCTGCGGTTCGGACGGCTTTAATTCATCCTGCAGATCGATATAGTCCGTGCAGTCAAAGTAAGTAAACAAGTCGGCCACCACAGTCCCCTGCACTTCTCGCTGCACCTTGTACTCTCTCAGCTCTTCCAGTGACCAGTGTTCATGGTTGGATGCCCGCACTTCCAGGTGTTGCGAAGGAGACGCGATCGGCGCGTCCCCCTGGCCAGACCAGTTAATAATGCCATAGCGATTCGCGCTGACCGATTCGTTGGTGGTGCGATCGCTAAAGTGCTTGGCCGTAACGTTGCCGAGCCGATAACCGCTCGATCGCGCTTTGGCCGGAAAACTAAAGTAGTTGGCCGCGGTTGAGGCAAGCCGTAACGCCAGATCCCCCTCGTTGCAGAACACGTAGGCTTCTTCACAGCGCCGGAGCGACGATCGCAAAAAATTTGCCCGTCGCGGCATGATGGACTCCGTGGGAATGTCGGGAGCCACCAGCACCAATCGCCCGAGCGAAAAAACGCGACCAATGTCCGATGGCGGATTTTGCGCGATCGAGTTTGGATCAAAAACGTCCGAAAGGATGCGGATGGTGTTGGTCACCACAAAACAGCCCATACTGTGACCAATAAAGGACAGCTTAATGCGTTGATCTTTACCGAGTGTCGCTTTGTCTGTTAAACCTGACTTTTCAGCAATTGCCTGGTCAAGCTGTCGAATCAATTCAACCAGGTCTAGAACACCATAATTGGTCGCACGATAATTATCCCGAAAGTAAGTAGAAAGACGCAGCAATATCAGCACAAACACCAGCGAAAAGGCCAGCAACGATAGGATCAAAATCGGTGTCAGCAATTTGTTAAGCCCATCGATCGTCAAGAGCAAAAGAGTCGTAACAATGCTGGCAATTAGCCCTACTGAAACCATTCCCAAAAGCAAAAACGGGAGCGCATTAATAGCGTCTTTTAGCTTTGTTTGAACGGTGCTGTTAATCGCCGGATCGTTCGCTTTTTCGCCGGTTGGTTTTTCGGATGGCCAGAGATAGCCGAGAAAGACCGCATGATTGGTCTGACAAATTTCGGCTCCATGCGTATGCATTTTTTGATAGCGCTGTTTAGCGTCTGCACGCTGCGTGCCGTAGCCATGAATGGCAATCACAAGCTGCCGTTCAGAACTGGTAGTCAGGTGATCAGCAATCTCTCTAATTTTAGTGATGACGGGTGCGCTATTAGTGGGTAGTAAATTATCTTCAATATTAATTGCAGCAGTACTATAAACGTAGTATCCAGGCACTTTTTGAGATGCTTCTGGTTGGTCTATGGCATCGATTTCGAACTGGGTGATGTCAGGTGTGGAATAATCCGACTCAGTCATATCCTGATCTCGCTCGATATAGTTCATTCGTTCCGATAAAAGCATATTTAGGTTAGCAAACCGCTCACTCATATCAGGGATTTGCTCACAAATTTTAGCGTTGGTACAGAAACGAAACCGAGAACAGATCGGGCATCGGTGGGCTTTAGTAGTACTTGAATTAGTACTGTGTGGTGCTGTGAGCGATCGCCTGCAGGAAGCATTAATCACCCCAATGCAGGTTAAATAGACTAAAGCCCACCGATGCCAATTAACTATCCAAACCAAATCACTAAGCCAATGTGAAAGGAAATTGGAAACCAAGGTGCTGTGCAAGCCACTGCACCTTTACGGTACGGGGTGAAACAGGAGATCAGGAAAAAAGTAATTGAACACAGCCCAGGTAGAGATTGCAACCGAGGTTGCAACCACTGCAAGCACCGGTGCTTGCGAAAGATAGCGCTGCAAGTAACGCCCTTGATTATTTGGACTTGCCATAGGTAAGCGGTTTAAGCAATTGGAGAACACCCTCAAACTAGCCACTATCCCTGCTCTATACTTCTAACTAACGGGAGGGCTTCAGTGAAACCGACGTGCAATCCGTGATACAGCCGCCTGTTCGAATAGGGCGGCTGTATCTGCCTGGGAGGTTGCCTCTACCCCGATGAGGGTGTCCTGGCTATGCTAACGTTAAACGAATCGGGAGCCTGTGCGCCGGAGCAGTCGGCACACCGCTTTCCTCGCTACTGCCTTTTGGGTGACCTTTTTGTATGAACTGGTGGCAACGACTCAAAAATAATCCGCTGGCTCGGTTCGGTGCGATTTTGCTGTTGGTGTTTTATGTAATGGCGATCGGGGCTGAGTTTGTGTCTCCCTACGACCCGTACGCGTCCCAGCAAAATGGGGCATTGCTGCCACCAACCCAAATCTTTTGGCAGGACCAGGCCGGGAAATGGGTTGGTCCTCATGTCTACCCCACAACGCAAGGCCCCGTCGATCTCAATACCGGCGATCGTCAACTGGTCATCGATCGCAGCAAGCCGTCACCCCTGCATCTGTTTGTAGCGGGGGACGATTATCGGCTGCTGCAGATTAAGCTACCGTTGCCCACCCAGTTTTCTCTGACGGATCCGAAGTTTGATGAGGTCGAGCTGTTTTCGGGAATTCCGGGTAATTGGCATCTGTTTGGCACCGCTGGCCCCGGCAAATTCAACCTGCTTGGCACCGATGAGCAGGCGCGCGACCAGTTCAGCCGACTCCTCTACGGGGCACGCATCAGCCTCAGTATTGGTCTGGTCGGTATCATCATTTCATTTCCATTAGGGATGCTAGTCGGCGGCATTTCGGGCTATTTTGGCGGTGGGATAGACAGCGTACTCATGCGCCTGGTTGAAGTGCTGATGACCATTCCCAGCATTTACCTGTTAGTAGCGCTGGCGGCGGTGCTGCCACCCGGACTCACAAGCGCCCAACGATTTTTACTCATTATTCTAATTACGTCCTTTATTCGCTGGGCGGGGTTAGCGCGGGTCATTCGCGGACAGGTGCTATCGATTAAAGAACGTGAGTTTGTTCAGGCGGCGCGGGCGATGGGTGGGCGATCGCTCTACATCATCATCCGTCATGTCTTGCCCCAAACAGCAAGCTATATTGTCATCTCCGCCACCCTATCCATTCCCGATTTCATTATTGCGGAATCAATTCTGAGCCTGATTGGGCTGGGCATTCAGCAACCCGATCCATCCTGGGGAAACATGCTCTCCCTAGCAACCAACGCGTCAATCCTGGTGTTACAGCCGTGGCTGATCTGGCCGCCAGCCCTGCTGATCATTCTTACCGTGTTAGCGTTTAACCTGCTGGGTGACGGCCTGCGCGATGCGTTAGATCCACGCAGCCTGTCGCGCTAGGGAATAAGGACTGAATACGTTCGAGATTTGGTAGGGGCTTGGCATTCGGCAGGTATGTTTTCAGTGATGGCAGAGGTTTGTGCCCGAATGCTAAGCCCTTACGCTTGAATTTGCCGGTGTTATTTAATCCATGATCCTTAAGCATCGAGAGTTGATAGCGTTGGTTAGTGAACAGGACTTACGCACTTGCAATCGCAAACTGAGATCCTCCCTAACCCTCCTTAAAAAGGAGGGAATCTCAAAAGCCCCTTTTTAAGGGGTTTGGGGATCTCTTCTGCGTAAGTCCTAGTGAATCAACATCTTTTACGCCCGTGATCGATCTGAGATTGGCTCACCGCAATGCGTGGCAGACGATGCTTAAAGCCACAGAGGATTTCCCACGAAATTGTGCCCAGTGTTGCAGCCCAATCATCCGCGGTAATGCACTGATCACCATCACGTCCGAGCAGCGTCACAACTTCGCCTTCTCGCAAATCTGGGACAGTACTCACGTCCACCATGAGCTGATCCATAGTCACAGCACCAATTTGGGGCACGCGTTGCCCGCGCACGAGCACATCCATCCGATCGGAAAGATTGCGGGGTACGCCGTCAGCATAGCCGATCGCAATCACGGCAATCTGGGTCTGGCAAGCGGCGACAAAGCGATGACCATAGCTCACCCCTGTACCGGGCTCGATCGTCTTGACCTGCGTGATCCGCGCCTTCACCTGGAGTGCAGGCTTGAGATCCAGGGTCGATCGCAGATGCGCGGCGGGATACAGCCCATAGATCGCCAGCCCAACCCGTACCATGTCGTAATGGAGCGTGGCATCCGTGAGCGTCCCACCCGAATTTGCCAGATGGAGACGGGGGGGATTGATGCCGCAGGCTTTGATCTGCGCGATCGCGGTTTCAAACCGCTGCTGCTGCTGTCGCGCAACCGTCTGGTTGGCATCTTCAGCCGTGGCTAAATGCGAGTAGACGCTGGCGATCGTCAGGTTTGGTAACCGTCCTACCAGTTGCCCAAAGGCTGCCGCATCTTGCCAGGGAGTGCCCAACCGGGACATCCCCGTATCGAGCTTCAGGTGAACAGGCAACGGGCAGTGCTGGGGACTCTCCGCCAGCACTTCGTCAAATACCAGCGCTTGCTTGGGGGTGCACAGGGTTGGTTGCAGGTGCCAACGCGCGATCGCCCGGATTTGCTCGGGCGTATGGTTAGCCCCCAGCACCAGCACGGGCGCATCGATCCCGGCTTCGCGAAGCTCAATGCCCTCCGGAATCGTCGCCACGCCCAACCACTGTGCCCCAGCCTGTAGCGCCGTTTGCGCAACAGTGGTCGCTCCGTGCCCGTAGGCGTCTGCTTTGACAACAGCCATCAATGCCGTCCGGCTGGAAAGCAAACTTTGAATCTGCTGGACGTTGTGCGCGATCGCGCTCAGGTTCACCTCAACCCAGGCGCGTTCCCGCTGCATCAGCGCCATACTCGGACTTTGCTGCCAACTCAACATTGCGTCGCCCCTCCTTCACACCACGAAAGTCCTTAGCTGTCAGCGATCATCCGGCAGCTAAATTCTTACCTAACGATGCTACATGAAGCAGGCCAATGACTGAAGCCATCACAGCAATTCAGCGTGGAGTTAGACGTGTGGCTGGGGCGGTTTTGACGCTGGCAGGCTGAACGTGGGCTGGCCATCTTTAATCTGCATCTGTCCACCGAGCGCCAGGATTTCACGTTGGGCGCGTTCCTGGGTCGTTTTGTCGTGGACCGCGATCGCCTGGTAATAGATTGATAACCACGACTGGAAGCGAACCGGCACGCTGTTAGGATCGCGCCGTAAGTAATCAGCCGTTTGCTGAAACAGCGGCCCATACTCCTGATAAGGCGTACCCTGAACCCATTTTGCGGCCATCTCATGCGCATAAATTGAACCAGGAACATCGCCTAACAGCAGCAGCTGATCAATTCCCTTAAACCGCCAGATCTGGAATGACTTGGGATTGATCTGCGGTGAAAGTGCGGCTGCTCCCCGATCCATAAATTTTATGGCCAGTTGCGGCTCACCCAACTGGTAAGAAACACTACCAGATAAGAATAAGTAGATATCGAGAAAGCGCGGGTCTAACCGCGTGATGATGTCAAAATACTCGGGACTGAGAGTGTAGCCCGTTTGCGCCCGAACATTCACGTCGCCGTCGTACTGCAAGAAGTTGAGGAAGGTCCAGTCCGCGATCGCGTTGTTGAATCCAAAGGTTGGCAAATGCTTGATTAGCTTTAGCTTCATGGCTTCTTGCTGCTCGGCCTGCCGGGGATCATCAACCCACTGCGAGGGACGGCTGAGCCGCGATCGCTGCATCGCCACAACACCCATGAGAGCGACAACGGCGATCGCGCTGACTACGAGAGGCTGCAACCAATTCAAATGGACGGGCACACGCTTTACGGTCATGGTTTACCTGGCCAAACGACATCAACTTCAGTCTTCCCTTCAGCCTATCGGGTCTGAGCGTCGTCAACAGCCGCACGCCACTTAATATTTATTTACCCAAGTTAATAAATATTAGAGTAATGTTTAGCAAAGTTAACCGATTGCCCCCTATGCCAATCGATTGAGATTCGGTTAGATTGGCTGAAAGGTCTGAATAAATCTAACCAGAGAGTGACAGCGAGTGTGCAGGAACGTT
The DNA here is from genome assembly GCA_021323955.1 of Oscillatoriales cyanobacterium Centralia_MAG_596. Lineage (GTDB taxonomy): Bacteria > Cyanobacteriota > Cyanobacteriia > Leptolyngbyales > Leptolyngbyaceae > Stenomitos. The sequence continues at coordinate 10,637 of JAJPKC010000115.1, forward strand.
CGGGATAGCTGCCAAACTGTGAATTTACTGGATAGACTGTACCAAACAGCCTGGGTGTTCTAAGTTCACTGTTGATGGCGGCCCTAACTTTAACCTGTTGTTATTGTGTTGGTGGTGTAAATCATGTTGATCGCGACCTGATCAGTTTGACTTCTGGTTCTTTTCACCCCGCCTGTCTTCGTTTCTGAGCCAATTCAACTTAACCTTTCCCCTTCCATGAACCGACCCTCAAAGCGCCTTCCTCTCCCTCAAGTTGCTCTCTTTGGTGGAGCTGTTGTTGCCACAGCGGCTGTAACTCTGTTTGTTCCCGGTATGAGTCGTGTTCGTGCCGCGCTTCAAGACAGTCCCAAGACAGTGATCGATGAGGCGTGGCAGATTGTTAACCGCGAATATGTCGATGGCACCTTCAATCAGACGGATTGGCAGGATGTACGTAAGTCACTGTTGAGCAAAAACTATACCTCCCGTGAACAGGCATATGCAGCACTGCGCTCGGCATTGGAGAAGCTGAATGATCCCTACACGCGCTTCATGGATCCCAAGCAGTACGAGGCTTTGAGCAACCAGACTTCGGGCGAGCTATCTGGTGTTGGCATCCGGTTAGAAGTCAATACGCAGACAAAGATACTCACGGTTGTTGAACCAATCGAGAATTCCCCCGCCCTCAAAGCAGGCATTCAATCAGGCGATCAGATCCTGGCGATCGATGGCAAAGTCACCAAAGGGATGACCGTCGAGGATGCGTCTAACCTGATTCGGGGTGATGTGGGCACCAAGGTCAAGCTGGAAATCGCGCGCCAGGGCAAAGACAATACCACCATTGCGCTAACCCGTGCTCGTATTGAATTACCAACCGTCCGCTACACGCTCAAGCAGGACGACTCGAAGCGGATTGGTTACATTCGACTGAACGAATTTAGCGCCCATGCCGCCGAGCAGATGCGCCACGCCATTCAGGAACTCAGCAGCCAGAAAGTGGATGGATTTGTCCTGGATCTGCGCGGTAATCCTGGCGGGTTGCTGCAAGCGAGCGTTGACATTAGCCGGATGTGGATGGACAAAGGATCGATCGTGCGAACCGTCGATCGCAAAGGAAACAACGAAGAGATCACCAATAACCATACGGCCCTCACAAAATTACCCCTCGTTGTGCTGGTAGATGGCAACTCCGCCAGCTCAAGCGAAATCTTGACCGGTGCGCTCAAGGACAACGCGCGGGCAACGGTGGTCGGCAGTCAAACCTTTGGTAAAGCGCTCGTCCAGTCTGTGCATTCGCTCTCGGATGGCTCAGGACTGGCCGTGACGATTGCACACTATTACACACCGAAGGGTACCGACATCAGCCATAAAGGCATCACCCCCGACATCAAGATCGACCTGAGTGATGAACAACGGCAAACGCTGGCCTCCAATCCAAAGCTGATTGGCACCAAAGCGGATCCGCAATACGCGACCGCTCTGGCCACCCTGGAAAAGGTCGCCTTGAGCGCACCAGCATCCGTATCAGCGATGCAACAAACCGCCAGCCAGAAATAGATATTGGGGTAGTCGATTGTGGGGAGTGGGCGTGCCTGCTCCCCACAATTTATTGTGCAGGGCTCATTGACTAGTAGTCTGCCACGAAGGTTTTGACAGGTAGGCTGGGAACAGAGAAACTGGGAAAAACCCAGAACTCTTATGCCAGAAAAGTACCTTGTGACGCTGACTGCTG
>JAJPKC010000381.1 GCA_021323955.1 Oscillatoriales cyanobacterium Centralia_MAG_596
ATGAAGGATGAAGGATGAAGGATGAAGGATGAAGGATGAAGGATGAAGGATGAAGGATGAAGGATGAAGGATGAAGGATGAAGGATGAAGGATGAAGGATGAAGGATAAAAAATGAGGGGAGAGGGGGGTTACGGGAGGGGGGAGGGGAGAGGGGAACGATCGCGGGTGTGTAGGGGGGTGACGGTGGGCGATGGCTGTTGCAGGAGGTGCTCGTAGACTTGCGCAATCTGAGCAGCGGTGTTTTCCCAGGTGAACTGCTGGGCGCGATCGAGTCCTTTCGTCACCAGCGTTTGATAGTAGGCCGGGTCGCGGTGCAGGCGAATGACCGCATCGGCGATCGCCTGACTGCTGTGCGGATCAACCAGAATCCCCGCATCCCCGGCCACTTCGGGCATGGCAGAGAGATTGGATGTAATGACGGGTGTGCCGCAGGCCATTGCTTCCAGCAGGGTCATGCCAAAGCCTTCATGCAGGGAGGGCGCTACCAGCACATCGGCGGCCCCATAAAGCTGTACCAGCGTTTCCTTATCTGGATTGGCGATGTAATGGATATACGGCTCTAGCTGATGGCTGTGGATCACCGCTTTTTGCTCATCCGTAAAATCGGCGCTCACCTTCCAGAACTGCACGGGGATGCCCTGCTGCACCAGTTGCGCGATCGCCTGTAGAATCGTGGTCAAATTCTTGCGCGGATGGTTTGACCCGACGTTGAGCAGACAGATGGTTTCAGGGGTTGCCCCATACTGCTGGCGCAATGCCTCGCGTTGGGACAGGGGCGTTGGCTGAAAGCTGGTCTCTACAGCATTGGGGACAACAGTAATCCGGGACTGGTTGATCCCAAGCAGTTGCGTGGTGTCGTGAGCGGTGACGGCAGAAACCGTGACCACGTGATCGGCATAGCGCATGGCCTTGACCGATCGCAGCCAGAGGCCACTGCTCACAAACGGCAACTGCACCGACCCTTGCAGATTGTCGCGGTAAAAGAAGTTGATCAAGTCGTGACAGGTGACGACCACTGGCGTTTTGGCCTTGTTGACCCAGCGCACGATATGCGCCTCGCTGTGGTCAATGATGTGGACAATGTCTGCTGACTGTTGGGCGACGGCTTGAGGAAAGCGCCAGAACCGCTCGTAGGATTTTTTGGCCCGCAGCACGATCGACCGACTGCGGCGATCGACCGGGCGTGGCACGAGCTCAGTCAGTTCCCAATCGGGACGAACAACGCGCAGTCCGGCGACCAGACCGTCGGCGTAGGTATCCATACTAAAGTTGGGCATGGGGCGCACAATGGCAACGCGCATCGATTCCTCCAGGGACGTTAACAAGCCAGGGACATTAATCAGCCAGGGACATTAATCAGCCAGGGGACTAACGAGACTTCGCAGACACCGTGGGTCGATCGACCACGGGTTCGCTGGCGGGTGCCACGGGCGCTGGTTGCTGACGCTTGATGCGCTCAATGAGCGTCAAAAAGGCATTGAGTTCACAGTCCAGATCTTGCTGCGCGAAGACCGCTTTGGCGTGCTCACTGTAGGTCTGTCGGGTAGACGAATCGGCTAATGCCAGCAGAGCGTCTGTGAGGGCATTGACATCGCCGCAGGGATACACGAGCCCGTTGTAGCGGTGCTGCACCGTGTCCCGGTAGCCCCAGTTACCACAGCGATCGCTCAAAATGGCCGGACAGCCTGCTGCCATCGCTTCGGAGACTACGAGGGGATGGGGGTCAATGCGGGAGGTGGAGACAAAGACATCGAGCGCGGCGTAGTAGAGTGGCAGTTGGCTCTGGTTGACAAACCCAACGTTGAGCACTTCACCATTCAGCGCGGCCAACCGCTGGTTGATGGCAGGCTCTAGCTCGCCGCCGCCAATCATGATGCCGCGGATACGGCGATCGCGCTGGTGTGCGGCTGCAATCCCGTCGATGAATTCAAAGGGGTTTTTGCGATCGATGTATTTGCCCACAAACCCGTAGAGAACCGTGTCGTCATTCCAGCCAAGCTGCTGGTGGATGCGGTGAATTTCTGGCTGCTGGCTGGCAATCGTTTGTTCAAACCGATCGCGATCGACGGGATAACAGCCCCGCACAATGCGATCGCTGTTCACACCGTAGTGGCGCAGGTAGATCTCGTTGTGGTCGCCGCTGGCAATCCAGTAATCGACCAGGCCATACATCCAGGGGTACAGCATGGCGGTTGCCAGTTTGCGGGTATAGCTGGAGTCGCCATCGGTAATGATGGTGGCGTCATTTTGCATCAGGATGGGAATCTGCCGCAGCTTGCAGAGCAACACCGCCAGTCGGTAGGACAGGGTATAAAAGCTGGAGATGAAAACGGCATCAAAGTTCTGTCGGGTCAGACGTTGCACCAGGGCGGGGTTGAGCAGGCCGCGTTCGATGCCGGAGGCAATGGTGCCGTTGATGGTCTTGAGATACTCATACTCGTAGCCGCTGGTCAGATCCACATCCCAGGGCTGGGTGCTGCCAAGCTGTCGATCGCCCCCGGACTGGTTTTCGTTGCAGAGGTAAAGGGCCGTGACCGAGACACCGGGCTGCTGGTTAAGCTTGCGCCAGAGGGGAGCATGGTGCTGGGTCGGGTGGGTGAAGACTACGCCCAGACGGAAGGGTTCGTTCATAACAATTTGCGGTATGGAGTCTCAACATCGAGATAGCGGTGGTAGATGTCGCCTGCAAACTGCACGATGGAAGGTGCGATCGTAATGAACGAGGCAATGATTAACTACATTCTTCTAGCTCGGTGACGGTAATCCGTGCGTTAACGTCGGCAGTTTGGGAATCAGGCGTTTCCGGTCGTAATAGATCGCGCGGAGATAGATCTCCAGCTTTTCCTGGATCGTGCTGCTCGCTAAATACGTCTGAATCGTTTTGGTATTGTCAGCGTTGTGATGCGCGGGGTTTCGGTTGATGCAGATGGCGAGCGCCAGTAGTTTGTTGGCAAACCGGCGAAAGCTGGGAAATTCTTGCCTGATCCAGGATGCGGTGTGCACGTACTCGCGGGCTTTCAGGTAGTCTTTGTGGGGTTGCAGCGTGACCATGTTGGCATCGTGGATACGCTGCAGGCTCAGAACGTCTGCCATCATGTATCCCGGACTGAGCGCTACGGCCATGAACTTGATGTAGTTATCGCCAGCCCGCAGAGCACTCGATACGGGCATTGGCAGGATTTGGCTCAGGAGCGATCGCCGAAAGCACAGGCAAGATGACGGCGGCAGGTTGGGCGGGATGCGGCCAGCTTTGAGCAGTGCACGAAAGTCGCAAACTTTGGTGACGTAGTTGACAGTGGTGGTGCCCGGAATGGACTCGCTGTGTTGATTGATCAGTTCAAGGCTGTGAAAACACCAGCCAATGTCTTCGGAACGGTTAAATTTATCAACGATCGTGGCGATCTTGTAGGGTAAAAAGACATCATCCGCATCGAGAAAACAGATAATCTCGCCCTTGCTGGCGGCAAACCCGGTGTTGTAGCAGGAGGCCTGCCCACCGTTGTCTTTAAAGATGGGAGTAATCTGGGTGCCATAGCTGGCAATAATGTCACGGGAACGATCGGTGGAGCCATCATCAACCACAATGATCTCAACAGGGTGGCTGGTCTGTTGCAGCGCACTGTCGATCGCGGCTTTTAAGAAGCGATCGTAATTGTAGTTATTAATAATAATGCTGACTAGAGGCTGTTTGCTCACGATTAGTTAGTGTTAGTTAATTGCAGTTCAGTTTACGTTGTAGAAGCCGTTAATTTTGCTTTGAGCTTCCAGAAGATTTGGTCTGGATGACTGGAGAAGTAGAAGACGCGATCGAGATTACGAAACAGGTTGTATAAGAAAATGACCTGAACTCTTTGCAGAGGCGACAGGTCTTTGCGATACGCTTTAATCAAGCGGCAGACACGAGGAATTGCCTGACCATTCTGAAGGTCATTAAAGGTTTTCGTTCCTGCAATTTTGCGGTGATTCCCCCAGGTCTTATCAACGTATTGAACGTTCGCCGCCTGAACTGCCTTCAGCATGAAATCGATGTCCATCGCGTAATGTTCGTGGAGATCGTATGGCCCAATTTTTTGATGGAGGGATGTGTGGTAGAAATAAGCGGTTGGGTTTGCCGGAAACGGGTTTTTCCAGGGGCCAACCAGCAGATCGGTGAGTTTTAATCGTCTGGGTTTATTCACATTTTCCAACTCACCTGCGTCTGACCAGACATTGCAATTGCCGACCAGCAGGCTTGGTTCGGGCAACGTTTTAAAGATTTCAACAACCTGGTTCAGAACATTTGGCTCGTAATAGTCATCCACATTCAGGAAGCTCATCACTTCGCCCTTAGCCATCGCAATGCCTTTATTCATGGCGTCGGACTGTCCCTGATCTTTCTCCGATAGCCAGCGAATATGGGGAAACTGATCGGCGTAGTGTTCAATGATTTCTACTGTTCGATCGCTCGACCCGCCGTCCACAATAATGTGTTCAACATCGGGGCATTGTTGATCGATCACAACGCGAATGCAGGCTTCAATAAAGCGTTCGCCGTTATAGACAGGAGTAATGATACTGAGCATATATTTGAATGGCTATTTTGCAAATGGAGGGCATTGTTTGCAAAAGTTGCTAACTTTTACAATGACGGGGTCTGAGAGCAGGATGTTTCGGTCAATCGTTCATCATGTTGGATTGGTTGAGCGGCTGTTTCAGCGCAAAACAGTTCATCGAGTCGTGCGAGCAATGCGGATGATTCGGTTGACGTGACTTTGCGGACAAACAGTTGATGCGACTGACGCAATTCATCAAAATCGCTGACTTGATGCACTTTGTTGAGCGAGGTTGCAATGGCATGTAAGTTCGCTAACCGATGGGGGCCACAGTGGGGGCAGTCTTCAAAACCATTCGTCTGGTCTATATAGGGAGAGTTGGCAATGATGGTATGAAAAAAGTGTTCGTCAGGGGCATGGACATAGCGGTAGAACTTCATGAAGCGGGGATTGTCGGCCACAAACTGCAGGATGTACGCCGCACAGTCCGGCGTGATGGCCCACCACTGACTGCCAAACGCGGGTGTAATGCCCTCTAAAGGCTTTTTGGCAATCAGCGGACGCAGTCGATGGGCAATCTTGAGCATCGCGATCCGCATAAACCGGTCGATCGCGGGCACCGCCGGCAGCCAGGGTTCCCAGAACCAGTAGTCGATAATCCGCCGCATGTGGTGGTTGGGAGAAGTCGTCATATCCAGAAACCGGATAAACTGCCGCTGGGGGTGTGCGGTGAGAAAGCGATAAATGGCCTCTGGGGATTTGATGGGATAGTCCTGCCCTGACAGCAAGACCAGATGGGAGAACGTTTCGCCAGAGTCCAGTGCGGCTTTGATCAGGTTGAGGGTGGCCTGGACGATCGAGAACGCACCCCACGAAACGCGCACCGAGTCGGGAATAAACTCAGCGGATGGCGGCAGGTGGAAAGCGTCAAACGCCGTCCTGTCTGCCTTCCGATCCAGGTGAATAAACAGGCGTGCTCGATAGTCAAGCGTGTTGACCAGCTTCGCCAAATGGGGCGCATCCGTATGCGCGAGGATGAGATACGCAACCTTACAGTCACTCATAGGTTCACCGTTTGCCTGTCTGGGAATCCAGTCCTTACCGATATAGCGCGGGTCTAATGAGGACGTTTGAGCGCTCTGTTTAACAGGGAAACGACGATCGCGGCTGAAATTGTCCACTAATGATTACTCTGTAACGATCTGTAATCAGGGAAATCGCGGGTGAGGCAACGCTTCTTTACACCTTCTTTATCCAGCGACTTTATGCAGCGACCGTCACCCGTGGAGTGAGACGGCAATTGGCGTGAGACGGATCCTGGGTCACAACAGTCTGAACCGCTGCGGTTAACTGACCCGCAGGTGGTGACGGGACGATCGCCCGACGCAAGGCAACCCTTCTCTTTACATAGTCTTCATAAAGGCTGGACGGATCAGCCGCCTGCCTGCAGAAGAAGGGGAAAAAGCAGCGCAGGGCCGAATTTATGTCCCAGTCTGAAGTATTTCAAGCCGCGACCAACCATCCGCCCAATCGCGCCCGCCTCCGGTTGGACTATTTAGACGGTCTGAGGGGTCTGGCCGCGATCTACGTCGTTGTGTACCACATCTACGTGGACATGTCCGCTCAGCTCCAGACCGTTGCCCACTCGTCCGTGTGGGTCACGCTGGTACAGGCCGTTCTGTCCCACGGACGGACATCGGTGGCCGCCTTTATTGTCCTTTCTGGCTACTGTTTGATGCTGCCCGTCGCCCGATCGCCCGATGGCCAACTGACGGGTGGCTGGGTGCGCTATCTCCGGCGTCGTGCCCGTCGCATTTTGCCCCCCTACTATGCGGCGCTCGTCCTGTCGTTGCTCGTGGCGATTGTCATCCCCACGCATTGGCTGCCCCTGATGGGTGAGCAATGGAACCACGGGCAGCCCGCCCTAAACCCCGGTGCCATCGTCTCGCATGTATTACTCCTGCACAACTGGAGCCACACCTGGGAATACCGGATCAACCCGCCGATGTGGAGTGTGGCGTTAGAGTGGCAGATCTATTTTCTGTTTCCGCTGCTGCTGCTTCCCGTATGGCGGCGCTTCGGCAATCTGGCGGCCATGGGCGCCGGCCTCGCGATCGGCCTGGGAGCGCACTTCCTGCGCCCCCAGCTCGACGAAACCTGCCCCTGGTACATCGGCCTGTTCGCCTTCGGCATGGCCGCCGCGGCCATCAATTTCTCGACCAGGCCCACCTCCGTGGCCCTGCGGGATCGCGTGCGCTGGGGAACGCTCGCCGCTCTGCTCAGCCTCGTTCCGATCGCGGTCATCTGCCGTCGGCCGGGCCTGATGTG
>JAJPKC010000106.1 GCA_021323955.1 Oscillatoriales cyanobacterium Centralia_MAG_596
GGGTTCACCGTACCTCAATAACTCGCATTAGTGATTCAAAGCAGAGTGGATGGAATGAGGTAACGGTTCTGCCACGGGAAGCGCACCAAAGAAGGGGCGGAGACTTTCTGCTGTCCAGGGTTCGGTCAATAGATTGTGTGCCTGCACCTCATGACCTGCGGCTTTTAGCAACACTTTTTGCTTGGTGTTGTTGATGCAGCCCGGTTTTTCATAAAAAAGGACAGTAACCATATTCTTTCCTGTGAAAGATCAAAGATGTAATGTTTATATCAATGGATGTATTTTATCATTGCTAATATATTTATGTAGAACGAGAGTGGACTATACTCTCACACTTATAGGAAGCCGAACATGGAAATCAGTGCACGCAATGCTCTCAAAGGAACAGTTAAAGCAGTTGAGATTGGGGCAGTCAATACAGAAGTTACTTTAGAAATTGCAGCAGGCGTTGAAATTACTGCCATCATTACTAAAGCTTCGGCAGAAAAATTAGGTTTGAGCGTTGGTAAAGAAGCTTATGCGGTTGTGAAAGCCAGCGATGTCATGGTCGCGATCGACTAGACCAATCACCAAGAACAGATCTCCGATTTCTTGCAGCGATCGGAGATCCACAGGAAGTCGCTAATTGCGATGTCTTAACCTCGTTTGCGGGCCACAATGTGATAGAGATGCCAGTACTTTTCCTCACCGATCGCAGTGACACCGGGGTGTTCTTCTTCCTCTAGCCATTCAATGTCAAAGGGATGTAAAAGCGCTTCAACCTGTTGACGGGTGTGATGGGAACGATTGGGATAAATAGTCCAGGAGTCACGATCGCCAAACAGCTGCCCACAAAAGCGTCCACCTGGGGTTAGCGATTGCACAATGGTTTGCCATAAGCCTGGAAAGCTTGCAGGTGGGCAAAAGGGGAGGCAAAAGCTGGCATTAACAAGATCAACCGCCGGCGGCAACGTTAAGTCCTCAAAGCGCATCAGTTGAGTTTGCAATTGCTCTCGCTGAAAATCAGGATGCTGAAGCTCTGGACGGGCCAGCAACCGTTCAAATGCCTGTTCTTCGGCATCAATGGCTAAAGCGCGCCAGCCTCGACGCAACAGTTCTATCGTGTCGCGCCCATCACCACATCCCAGATCAACCGCTAGACGAGGGGAATCTGGCGATCGCTCTGCATCGAAATTTGCCAATGCCTTCAGCAATGTTTCACGGGGTGGGCGACCTTCCACTGCCTGGTAGTACGTCGCCCAATGTTGCCCAGATAGATGAGAGTGAGTGGATGGAGTCATACTCAGGCAATCGCCAATATAGCGTGAGTTTGGCAATTCTTAGGACAGACTCTAGCACAGGCTTCACAACCAATGCAATTCTCCACATTGGCAATCGTCATCACCTTGCGTTCAAATTCTTCATCTTCGTCGTCTCCATCAACAAACTCGCCATCTTCATTCAGCGGACGCAATGCCATGACCCCCTGCCCACAGGATTTTAAGCAGCGACCACAGCCAATACAGCGGGCAATATCAATTGCTTGCAAAAATTTGGGTGTCCAAACTTTGCCACCAAAGGTCAAGCCAGTAAATGTCGTCATGATCGGTGTTCTCCTAAGATTAAATAGTTGTTGGGGCGCAAAAATCTTGACCACAGAGATGGTGGTTCATTTCAAACGCCAGCAAAGCCTTTTGAAGCCAGGTGGACTTCGTCCCAGGTTGGAGGACGATAATCAGGGTTCAACGCCCGATCCACATGGTTCATCACAGGAGGCAAGGCTTCGTAGGGAATCATGTGATCGAGAAACTGGTTGAGTTTGTTTTCCCAATCCGGTGGATAGTCGCGAATCACGGGATGCTTAACCACAATGGACTCATATTCAGGTGCGTACATATCCACAATGACTTCCAGGCTAAGCAGCGCAAGGGGACGAACAAAAAAGCCAGTCGCCGCGATCGCAAAGCCATCATCCAACCCTTTTTGCTTCATCACTACGACAAACTGCCCACCTTCGGGAATTTTGTAGGGGATCTGGCTGGAGTCTGCAACAGCTTTTACTTCAAGGTTGTAGCCCTGGGTCAGTCCCGCTTCTAGCATGATGCCATCATATTGCTGGTTGGGATGAGGAATGTAGAGAGTGACCTGATGCAGCCTTCGCCAAGGATCGGCAGTCGATGCATCATCGTCTTCCGAGTGGTTATGTAACTGGCGAATCAATTGACCAACATGGCTCTCTTGATTACAGAGATTGATCAAGCCCATGTTGAGAACACATTGGTCAAAGCGAGTGATGCCTAACGTTCTGATCATAGGTGTATGCTTCGCCTCTGTGGAGGTGTACCCGAATGTGGAGGAGGTAATTAACCGGATTATTAGGAATCCTCTATCAATGAAGAAGAAACTCTCCCCGATAGTGCTCTGGCATGGTCAAATGAGTCTTTCGGGGAGAGCCCGTAAGACTTACACAGCGACAGCTTCAGAGCCAGCAAGCGCCAGATTCGATGGAACCGTCACGGCCTTGGTTGTGGCACCAGATTGCAGATGGGCGGCTTCTGCTTCCAACTCCTGCACCTTTTCCCAGGCAACGGTAAACGCTTCAGAGTTTTCGCCTTGTTCCTGAGCGATCGCACGGGCTGCCGCATTTGCTTCTTCTAAAGCACGTTCCAGGATGGCTAATCTAGGATTCGTTAAGAAATCACTCTTAAAGAGGATATCGGTAACGGAAATAATACCCAGTAGATCGCCCTGGATTACGGGTGCTCGATCAACTCCTGTTAAGGCAAACAAGCGTGCAACATATTCCACGGCCAAGTCGGGATTGACAACCACGCAGGGTTTTGTCATGACTTCATACACTTTGAGTTGTTTTGGATCTTTACCATACGCAACCACTTTGTTTGTAATGTCTTCTTCAGTGACTAGACCATAGGCGTCTTCCTCATAACGTCGATCGACAACCAGGGAACGTAGCTTTTTCAGCTTCATCAGCTTTACAGCGTCTGCAACGGTTGCAGAACCACGAATTGTGGCGACTTCTTGGGTCATAATCTCTTGAGCTTTCATACTTTTCTCCTGTGCGGAATCCTAAAGAATCTGCCTAAAACGGGCAGTGAGATTTGAAAAAGGACAAACGGTCGGGTTAGGGAAACTTATATGCGTCTGAACAAGGCTTTAGCTTCTGGTGGTGTTGCTAAAAGATGAAGCGGTTACCCAAACCACACCAGGCAGTGACCTCAAACAACGCAAAACTTATTTTTGGGCTTGACTTAGGTTTCAACGAGCGCCTTGTAGTTTTTGACGCGATCGCCGTCTGCAACGCCCAAAATTTTTGCGAGCCACGGGGGAGGAGAGGTAGCGATCGCGTGTTGTAATTCGCTGAGGATCTCTCTGGCAGGACCGCCTGCCTCTTTCTTGATGGGATAAATTCCAGCCTGCACCACCTTTCCCGCAGCAGGACCGCCAATTGCCACAATATACAGCACTGGACAATCTCGAATTAAGCTGACTCGAAACGCATTTTTGTCATCAGATAAATCAGCTTCGATCGCCGATCGAATATCAATCAGCCTGATCTCATCCACGGAGAGTTGATAGATCAGGTAGCGTAAGCAAGAGCCAAAATGCCCGTCCAGCATTTCTCGATTGTTAGAGGCCGCCGCCACTCGAATGGAGTTGGGCAAATCCCCTTCCTGATAGGCTTCGATCGGGGGTAACTGATCGATTTCATCCAGTTCACCCCACAAAATGCGAACTGCTTTTTTGAAGATGGCAATGTCCGCCGCATCGGCATCTTCTCCATGTTCCTCTCCATCCAACTCGTAGGTATGTCCAAGAGCGGTTTTCAGGTTAGTGACAGTGATTTTACTCAACGAGGCTTCGTCCAACGCATCCCCTACGTAAGTCTGTAGTGCGTCAATAAAGTCACCGATCGAAAGCTCTGGAAATAGCCTTGAGGCAAGTGCAATCCGTAATGCTACCTCATTGGAAATGGGTTGTTCAGCCATGACATCTGCTCTTTGATGAAGGATGAGGACATTAACGCTTAACAATGCGGACATAGATTGCACCAACCACTGTTTCATCCAGAGTGTGACAATCGTTGCCCACTCGAACAATAAAACGCGGCGATCGTTGTTCTACGGTGATCGATTGACCAAGCGTTATCCCCACCGCTTTCAACCGTTGAGTTGCCGTTTCACCCAACGATTTAATGCGTGTAATGACACCGCATTCGTGCGATCGCATTAACTTTAACGACGCGCCTTGAACCGAAAACCCTGTTGTCAGCACCGAAGCAGTGCTCTGAGCTTTAAATTCTGCTGTCACCATTGGGTGTCTCCTCCAAGATTAGGACGTGTGAACAATGTTTTTGTTTGTCGGGACGTTATAGGCAACGTCCCGACAAACATTCAATCTCTAAACCAGATAAGCTTCTTGATGGGTGCGAATTGTGCAATCAGAGCGGGGATAGGCAACACAAAGGAGAATAAAGCCTTTAGCAGTCTGCTCCTCGTCGAGAAACACTTGCTCTGATTGATCCAGGTCGCCTTCAACCACTTTGCCCACGCAACTGGAACAAGATCCAGACTGGCAGGAGAAGGGTAATTCTAACCCCTGTTCTTCAGCCGCTTCTAGAATGGTTGTCGAGTCTTCGACGGGAAACGTAACGTCGATCGAGCGCTTTTTGTTGATGAGATGTACTTGATAGGTCGCCATAATCATGTCCTCGAAATTCACATTAAGGTGCGTTTTCAGTTATGAATGCTTGATTCAATTCAAAACTCAAAACTCTCTAGCTTGTCGGCGCAAAGCGCTACTCAAAACTCTTCTAACTGCATGGTGTTGCCGCAGGGGTGCAATCGCCCGCTTGGAAGGATTTACCACAGCCGCAGGTATCGGTTGCATTGGGGTTGCTGAACTTGAAGCCGCTTTCCATCAAGCCTTCAAGAAAATCAATCACAACACCTTGCAGCAGCGGCGCACTTTTGGGATCGATATAAACGCGGACTTTGCCTTGCTGTTCGATCAGGTCATCTGGTTGAGGAGCGTTAGCAATATCAATGGTGTATTCATAGCCATTGCAGCCGCCATCACTAACGCCAACCCGAATGCCTTTTTCGAGAGAAGGGTTTGCACTGCCTTGCAAAAAGGCACGGAGGCGAAATTCTGCTTTTTCAGTCAGGGTAACAGTCACGGGGGTTCTCCTTATTAAGTTCTAAGGGTGGATGGAATGTTGGGTGAATCGGAATGATCGCAGCTAATGGTGAGGATGGGAACAGTTCGATCGAGCAATGCATTGCTGGGAGCAGTGGAAGGTTCCATTGCTACTGGTCCATGTGCAATTTGGAATGAAGAACACAGCCGCTACAATCAAAAATTTAAGGCTCCAGGGTGCAAGCACCAGGCTGATGGTTAAACAAACGCGGCTGACAAAGGTGAGAATATTGCGCTTTTGATCGTTGGTATGAGCGCTGCCGATCGATTGAGTGAACAAGGCAAGCATCAGGGCTAAAACGGCAATCAACATTGCACTTCCTCCTTGACAACACTCGCCAGTCGCTGGCTTTTCTCACCGCACACGGGGCAATTGGGATCGTGATACGGATGGCGTTTGGCAAACTCAGCGTGGCTCAAATCCATCGTCAGTAGTTGGGATAACAGTGGTGTTCCTAACCCTGTGATGAGTTTGATAGCTTCCAGAGCAGTGAGACACGCTAATGTGCCCGACACCGCACCCAGCACGCCAAAACCGCGCTTATCCCAATCTGGTTTTTCAGGGAAGATGCAGGCAAGACAGGGCGTTAACCCTGGAACGATTGTGGTCAGGTAGGCTTCCATATCGTTCATCGCCGCTTCTACCATCGGCTTACCCCAACGAACACAAGCCACATTCAGCAAATCCCGCTCAATGAAATTGTGGGCACAGTCTAGAACAACGTCTGCTGTTTGCACCAGCGCATCCACATTCTCAGGCGTGACATACTCACAGATGGCATCGATTTGCACATCTGGATTGATTGCCGCCAACGTCTCTTTTGCCTTAAAGACACGCGGTTTGCCAACCCAATCGTGAGTCATCAAAATTTGACGATTCATGTCATCCAGGCGCAATTCGCCACCGCGTAGGAGAATTAATCGCCCTACCCCTGCCACTGCCAGATAGAGCGCTGCCGTTGCGCCCAGTCCACCCACTCCAGTTACCAGTACCGTTGAGTCCTTTAACCGTTGCTGTGATTCTTCACCAAATCCGGGTAGCATGATCTGGCGACGATAGCGCTCTAATTCAGTCGGGGTAAGCATTTGCACGTTTTTATCTCCTTAGTCAGAGCCAATTTCTGAGAGCATAACGACGCCTTTTGGTTTGTCGTTAAACACTTTGAACAGCTTTTCGTTTAAGGGCGAAGACGTAGTGAAGGTGTCGTATGCCTGCTGCAAAGCGGTTTTGTAGCGTTCAAGCTTCTCTGGCTCACTCAAGTCTGGAGCGTCTAAATCAATGGTTTTGATGAAGGACGAGAACTTTTGTAGAATGTGCAGCCGATTCACATTAACGAACTGTGGATCGTAGGGAAGCTTGAAGAATTCAAAGTATTCTTCTGCATTCACCAGTTGATTGAATTCAGCTAAGGTTCCACTCATGCGTTTTGCTCCAATTGCTTTAGCTGTTGTTTAAGTTGATCAATCTGTCGATAGATTTCGTACGTCTCGGTGGCAGCAGCAATCAAGTGCTCATAATTAATCGGTAGTCCTTCTGCCAGATCATGAAGATCCATCTTCATTTGTCCGGCTTTGCTATTGAGGCGCTTGATTTGAGTTTTGAGTTCCTCAATACTTGTGATATCGGTTGTTTGAAGCATGAAACCTCCTCTTTAGACCTCTGAATTCTTAGAAGCGAGAATTAAATAAGATCGATCTTTGGTAGGGGCGAAGCATTCGATAACTGACCTTGATTGCATTGCAAAGCTCTTGCCCGAATGCTTCGCCCCTACTTAGAAAACTCGGAGGTCTTGATCGTAATAACTAGAGTCTGCCGACTTCGGGAAAGCGGTTTGCTAAACCAATGCCCGATTCGATAATTTTTGAGCCTTCTGTTTCAAGCTTTTCGAGCGAATCAAACCCAAAGCGTTGTGCATCACGGAGCGCTTTAGAGACCAACAGCAGGCGACCGGAAAAGATGAGTGCCCAGCCAAAACCCTCATGGCTCAAATCAATTACAACCTGGCAGAGAAGTCCCGTTTCTTCTTCAATGCGGTGGGCGATCGCTCGATAGAAGGCCAGAATTCGCCCTTTCGTAATTGGGTCAACCTCTCCTTCTACAGAGATTTCACGCTTTTGTGCTTTGGTAACAATGTAAGGTTTGACCAGGAGTTCATCTGACCAGTTGCGGTAGGTGCCGTAAGGATCGTTAGCGCGAATCTGTTGAGTGATCGCTTTCAGAAAAGGAGTGATGGTTGTTGCAGTTGCAGTCGGTACGTTGGTGGTTGTCATACGGTTACTTCTTCCTTAATATCGTCAAGTTGATCAAGTTCATCGAGAGCGGGACTGCGTTGTAAAAGCGCTTTTCTCAGCCAAGGTGGAGGGCTACCGTTCAGGGTTTGCACCAGTTTGGTCAAGACATCGGTAATTTCTTGTTCTTCAGACTGGGCTTTGATGGGTGTAATTTTTTGCTTAATCAAGCGGGCAGCCGCACTACCGCCAATCGTTGAAACGTAGACGATCGTGCAATCATGCAGCGCTTCAATCTTGGGCTGTAGCTTATCTTCGTTGCCATCCTCATTGAGGTTTCCATCAAACCTTAGAGTTTCGACAAATTCATACTTGGTTTGATCCACTTCATAGACATCAATTCTTCTTGCAGAACCAAAGTGAGCATTGATGTGAATGTTGTCGCCGGTAGTGAAGGCTATTTTCATTAGGGTTCCTCCTCATGTTGTCTGTTTGTAGGGGCGGGTTTTGCTGTTGTCCTAACGATGAAACAAATAATCCATTTGCTGAACCCGCCCCTACAGGTAATTACCTCTCAAAACTCAAAACTATTTAGTGTTTCGCGTGTGCTTCTTCTTGTTCCAAAAACAAATTGCCCAGGTCAAACAGCAGTTGCATCATGCCGCGATAACCGACCGTACAGCGTTGGCCATTGCCCAGTCGATCGAAGACAGGAAAGCCCATCCGGTAGAGCGGCAGATGGAGCCGACGGGCGATCGTCGCAACGTTGGAATTGCCAATCAGTAGATCCGATCCAACTGCCAATCGCTCAAAGTCTTCTAAATCCCCGATCGTCACCGCTTCCACAGGCAGTTTTTCCAGTAAGGGCGATTTTGTGGTGGTGACGGCTGCCTGAAGCTCAGCACCCATGCTTTGCAAAAAGTGAGCGGTTGACCAGAGCAAATCGGGTTCCATCGCCAGAGATACCTGTTTGCGCCCAAAGAAAAAGTGTGTATCCAACATGGCATCTTGCAGTTGAGCCCTCTGGCGACGGTATTTAGCTGGGACAGGCGTTCCACTCAGGTCTGCCAGTCCTTCTAAAAAGTCGTCGATCGCATCAAGATTACTCA
>JAJPKC010000498.1 GCA_021323955.1 Oscillatoriales cyanobacterium Centralia_MAG_596
TAGGTGGCGATGACGCCATAGATCCACTTCCAGCCGGGATTTTTCAGACAGTCATACCACTCACAAATCAACTCGTCGCGGGGGATGCTTCGCGGGTTGACCATAGCCGGGGAATACTTGCCAGCGTAGGGAGAGGGGTCATATTGCACCCCAGCGAACCGGGCGATCGCTCCAGTGACCATACAGGCTCGTTTGCGTGTTTTGGTATTCACGGGGGTACTGGTAACAAGTTCATGGAGCACCTTGGCTGACAGGGTAGCGCTTGGAGGCAAACGCTTCAATATCTTCTGGTAGTCCGTTTGCCACGAAGTTTCAGACTTCCCACGTTGGAGAAAGTCTTCTCGAAAGCGATTGATCCAGAATTGGCAACTATGAGGCATCAATAAGCGGTCAAACGTGGCGCAGATCAGCAATGGGAACAGTTTGCGTCACCAGCCATCGGGAATGGCTCACTACGGCGGTATTGTCGGCGGTATTTACTTCAGTAACCTCCAAATGCTTAGAGCCACAGACTCGATCCAGCGAAGGAACTTTCCCCCGATAACGGACGCGATCTCCAACGTTGAGGGGTGGTGAGGGGTGATTGCGAGGGGTAATCGAAGTGTCACAGGTGCCAGTTTGCATACTTTCAAGCTGTGTTTCGGAGTTTGTTGAATAGCGTGTTGAATAGCGCGAATCGCCTACTGTGTCGAGATTTGAAGGTGATTCGGCTAAAGGGGTGTTGAATAGCTGTTGAATAGGCGAAAAGCTTGCTGTGCTTGGATTTGAGGGGGGATATTCAACAATTTCCCCGTTTGTGGGGGGTAGGGGGTGATCACTGAAAGTATGCAAAGTGTCACATGTGCCAGTTTGCATACTTTCAGAGTGATCACCACTAAAAGAAGAAATGATTTTTTGTTGAATAGGGCTTCTATCGTCGTCAGAATCGGCTTTTGCGCTATTCAACACGCTATTCAACTGTTGAATAGTGTTGAATAGCGCAAGTCGGTAGGTATATTTACGCCTGCTGCCCTCTTTTGTGACCTTTTCACCAGGCAGGTCGGAGGCTTGTAATCGGCTGAGTTGCTCATACAGACTCTTTTTCGGGATGCCAGTCCCTTCATGAATCTGCTCTAAGGTGGCCACCTGAGTTTTCTTGAGGTACTCCAGAATCAGCTCTTTTTGCCCACTGTTCTCAGTGGGTGTCCATTGCCCTAACAGCTTCCAGGTTTGCGTGTTGGCATCCAGCACTACTTTCAGGTCATGCTTGCCCCAACCGTTCTCAGCGACCAGCCGGAAATCACGTTCGCCAGCGGCGATCACCATGGACCCACGACACACAGCACGGATGGCGCTAGACCCGCGAATGGTGTCAAAGATATCGATCTGGTTGGCATTATCAACAGACACTTTGCCCGTGTGGTGTACC
Organism: Oscillatoriales cyanobacterium Centralia_MAG_596; assembly: GCA_021323955.1. Lineage (GTDB taxonomy): Bacteria > Cyanobacteriota > Cyanobacteriia > Leptolyngbyales > Leptolyngbyaceae > Stenomitos. The sequence continues at coordinate 1,409 of JAJPKC010000498.1, forward strand.
AGCAACACACAGCACTCCAGTTCTTCTGCAAGCTCTTGCAAGGGTTCTAACACCTGACTCATCTCTGATGATGATTCGGAGACGGTGGCATCCTTGGCACGTGAGAGGGTATCGATCACAATCAGCCGTGGATCGAGTGCCTCAGCGATTTCCTTCAGATAGTGCAGCTCGGAGAGCTTGAATTTCTTGAGCCATTGCACCGGTAATCCGCGTGTCCAACCCTGCGCCGTTTCACGTTCTTTCAGCTTGGCTGCGCCGTCCTCCAGGCAGACATACAGCACCGTTCCTTGCATGACGGGCCGCCCCAGGAAGGAGCCGCCCTGGGCTACGGCCAGGGTCAGGGTCATCGCGAGCAAACTTTTACCAGCCCTGGGGCCTGCAGCAATGAGGAATAGCTCATTTGCTGTCAGCAAATCCGGTACCAGCCATTCGGTGAAGTCTGGGGCGGAGTCCATCAGGTCATCGTTGCTGATGAGCCGTGCCCACAGGGGGTTGTCTTCAGACTTCGGTGGGGTGGTGGCGATGGCGATCGCTCCCTTCATGGCCTCAAGGAAGTCGCCAAGAGACGAGCCGTGCAAAATGGCGTCACTGATGTCCCATCCGGTGGTGTCCCACTGGTCATCGTTCGAGATCGCACTGGGCAGCGGGCAGGTCATGATTCTGGCACGGTCACCGATGGCGGCGGCGGTTTTCTGCGCGCCGATGTCACCCGGTTGATCACGGTCGTAGCAAATGTAGACAGTGCCTGGTAAAACATCGAGTTGTGTCTGGTCCTTAGGTGGATTCCCACAACCGCAGGTGAAACTGGCGATGGCGATCGCTTGGTTGCTCTCCCGCATCATTTGCCCCAGTAACATCGCATCCCATTCCCCCTCACACAGAATGGTCGCTGTGGCCTCGGCGGGTTTCCATGCGAACCAGCTGCGGGCGGGGATACCAAATTGACTCCAGGCCTTGTATTCCTTGTAGGCTTCTTCACCGAGTCTCGTCTTGAGTTCTGTGTCTAAGAGCCAGGGCGCAACACGCTTCTTTTGCCAATAGGCCGTTCCATCATCGTTGGCAATGGGGATGGTGATTGCTGGGAGATACTTATCTTTCACCTTGGCCCTGGTGACACCCAGTTGATAGCGCTGTATTAGTCCATCGGTAATGCCGCGCTGATGGAGCCATTGTTTGGCCACGCCTTTGGACTCGATCAATGTTGTGTTGGCTTCTCTGACTTTCTGGGGTGAGACGGTAGTGTTAGCGGCGGGTGGTTTGACCGTGGCCAGGGCGGCGGGAATTTGGCGATTACGCTGAATGCCGAGTGCAGATCGGATGTCTTCTGGTGTACAGCCACGAAAGCATTTATATGCGCCATCTGACTGTGGAACCAGGCTCAGGTTAGTGTTAGACTTGCCTTTCAGCGTTTCACAACTCGGACATGAGCCTCTACCACGCGCGTTAAAATCAACGTACTCTCTGATGTTGAACTGGTGCATGGGACTCTCCTTGGGTTAAATAGATTCGGGCATCGGTCGAGCGATGTTCCTTCAAAAAACGAGCCGTAGGAGGCATTGGCGTGCTTCCTACGGCTTTTTGAGTGATAACGGGCAAACTCATTCTGCCTTGCCCTTCTGCAGGCTACGGTGTAACGATTTCAAGCGATCAACGCGCTGGCGAGCGATCACCAGTTCGGCGGTCGGCACCAGGTGCGGGGCTAGGGGGTGCAACCGCTCGAGGAAATCTCGCATCTGAAGCGCTGTATTGAGCGACTCGTAGGCCAGGTTAATGAGAGTCTGCTGAGTGCGATCGCTCATACATCCTCCGGGAATTTTGTTTGGCACTCTTGACACTCGATGTAGTACTCGTTTTCCTCCGGGTCATAGCCTGCAACCCACTTGTAAGCGTTGCACAGTGGGCATTTGCCAGAGGGGTACTTATCCCGCTTCTCTTGCACAGTCATTGGTTCGTTAGTGTCTTGGTTGATGAAATATCTCATCCCACCAATTCCTCCAACGCTGAAGCCGCCGGGGTGATGTCATGGCAGTAAAGGTGGCTTGTGAGTAGTCCCCACAGTTGAACGGCCTCTAGTCCGTAGAAGAAGGCTGAATCGTTACCGCCAAAGCTGACGGCTAGTTCCTGCCAGGTTCCCTCTTCACATGGTTGCTCAGCCGCCGGATCGTAGCTGGCGTAAGTGATGGCGTTGATGTTGATGACGTGATCGCCAATCTTGTAGAGATGTCGTGGTTGATTCATCGGTTAGAATTCTCCTGTGTAGCGATAGTACAAAAGTTTTCAGCCAATATCGGCGGGGCAGCCCAGGTGATCGGGGTGCCCTTTTTTATTGCTCGTAGTCCTCTTCGTCGAAGAGGTACTCAGCCTCAAGCCGCTCGAGTAGCGCCCTTTGAGCACTGGGAGATAGTTGCACAAACAGATTGATAATCGCTTCTTCGATGGATTCCGGGGTTCTTCTTGGCTCGTCGACTTGTTCGAGTTCTAAGTTGGTCAAATTTCCCTCCTGAAAGTTTGAGTCTGTTAGCGGTTTTGTTGATCGCCCATTGGGATAGATGATTAGTGAATCAGCGCGGGGAAGGGAGCTAACCAAACCCGCGCTGACGTCGTCTAGCTATAAACCGGAAATCGGTTACCTGAGAGTGATCGTAGGTAATTGATTTCCGGTTGTCAATTACCTATTATGGAGGAGACTTCAGGAAAAGAGAAAGGAAGACCAGGATTGAAAGCTTTAAGAGAAGCTATTGGGTTAACTCAAGCAGAACTGGCTTATCAAGTCAGGACCACTGAGAAAACCGTTCGGAATTGGGAAAACGGTAACGCCGTTCCTAGTTTTGATAAAGCGCTTTCCCTCGCGAAAGTGCTTGGAGTTTCTCTAAAGCGCCTCGCTATTGAGTTCCGCTTAAATGTAGAGGGACTTCTCGATGATCTTCCAAACGAAAACGCTGAAGCATAGCCTACATGCCTCAGCGCTCATCAAAAGGAGGTGAATGACTAATTAACTAACGTGCTATCGGCTGGTCAACATAGCGGTAAGGGATGGACACCAAGCATTTGCGAGAGTCCTGGGCTTGTATCGGCAACCATCTACCAGCCATTTTAGAACCGATGCGCCTTGAGGTAGAGCGGCAACTCAACCCCAAGACGACTTCCCCAAAGTCCATCTAGCGAACTTCGGAGCATTTAAACTATGTCATTTCCTTGGCGACAGGCGATCGTTCCGATCGCCGCCATTGTGGGAGCACAACTCCCCGGCCTTGTTTTTCAATCACCCCATCCGGCTCAGTCCAACAGTCTTTGTGATGCCGCCAATTCACTTAGCAGCTTCTGGCAGGGCCGTACAGAAGACTCCCGCCCTGGCATTGCTCGAGCAGCCCAACTTCAGGTTAAAGCTTGGCAACGTCAGATCACTGGCCAGGAAAACCGCACGATGTGGGACTTGACCGATGAGGAAGCCATCTCTGGTCATCCTCCAGATGGAAGCCCTCAAGCTGCGGCTGCTAGCGGAAATTCTGCTCCAATTGCAGGCCGTACGACGGCAGTTGATGATCGCCCTTTACCGCTCACTGGAATGACTCAGGCGGAGTGGGACCAGAAACGCCGCGCCGATGCCGGTAATGGAATATGGGGGACCAACTAGTGAAAAAACTACTTCTAATCTCACTTCTCCTCACCCTATGCGGCTGTGTGCCTGACGGAGAGTTTAGGCTATTGCCTGTGGGTGGTGACAGTAGTGGTGGCAGTTTTTCCGATTGGTGGCAAGGGCAATCACCTGCCACTGCGCCGAATGCCGCAGGTACTGCCGCAAGCAAAATGCTGCAAGATCCAGATTCCAGGGAGGAAAGCACAGAAGATTATGTGTGGGCAGCTGATGAGGCTCAAGCCACGGCACTTTGTGAACGGACAGCAGAGCGCAATGGTTGGAGACTTGATAGAGTAAAGCAGAGCAATAGCTGGACAAATGCTGCCGGCAAAAAACGCTTTACCTGCCAGTGGACGATCTTTGTACCGAGGAACTAAGCCAATGCCTAGAACTGCAATCGAAATCCCGCTCATCCCACAACCAGGTGAAATCTGGTTTTACGTTGACCTGGCATTGATTGACGACGTGCTCGGTTTGTATGAGTTACTGGCAGAACTGAACATCACACCGAAGATTGCTTATACCCAAACACGGGAAGGCATTGAAGTTGCCCTATTGTTGGCTTACGAGCGTCGGGAGCACATGCCAGAACCTCCAGATGACTTCTACTGGAAAGAACAACAGGCGTTAGCGAACGCCATCGATACAGAGGCTATACATTGCCGTTTTCGCCGGACGGTGGCGTTGCAAGCAGCCTGACGTCATTTAAGGAGTTTTATTCTCCATTCAAAGCGATCGTCTCTCTCGGCGTCGGGAACATTAATAAAAGCCCCTCTCAAACTGCTCTGAGAGGGGCTTTGTTGTATCAATCAATCTATCATTCCCAATGATTGAAGTAATTACGATTGTGCTCATCATTCTGCACAAGCTTATTGCTCCTGCAATTATGATTCCAGCGGTAGTCTATCTTTGGCTTTACTTTCGATCCAAGTCGCAGCGAACGAAAAGACATCAACCGACTGTAAATTCTCAGACCGTCCCTCGCCCTCACGCTCAGACTGCGCCTAATCGTCGGGCAGGTACCCCAATCCCCATATCTTTGCAAGTTCACCCAGAGACCCGAAAGCGCTTGATTGCGATGTGTGGCGGTGATTATGCACTGGCTAACCGACTTACGGGGGGTGATAGTAGCCAGTCAGCATGGGAAAAGGCCATTTACGACTTAGAGAAAGATCGCCGGTAGAAATCAGGGCTGTAATCCACTCGGAGCCGTCGCACCGCTGGCATTGCTCAGAACCCTTGCCAGGGCTGCCTCATTGTTGATTTCCACCCAGCCGTACTTCTCCGCTATACCGGGATGCTCTGCCTCCACCTGGGAGAGCAGGGCAGTCAATCCGATCGCCATCGCGTCAGCGTCGAGGTGTTTTGTATCAACGTGGCCAGCCTGTGCGTAGTGCATCGCGGCCCCTAACATTAGAGTCGCGGCGTTCCCTTCAAAGCCACTCAAAACTCCCTGTAAATTCATTCTCGTTTCTCCTTGTGGGCAAAAATGCCCGATACTGTGTCACCGATTCTTGCAAACATTGCTGTTAGCATTCCCTTAACTTCTTTCAAATCTGCGCGAGTCTCAGAGACCTCATCATCTAACAGCTTGATAGACTCCTTCATCTGTTCCTGATTGCGGCGTAGATGCTCAAAATCGCGCTCGGCTGCATACGCTTTAGTCTGCGACTGTGCAAACCGATCAAGCGTCTCCTGATGCTTCTTTTCGTAGAAGGTTCGCAGTGCAAGATACGTGCCAGCGGCCCCCAAAGAAAGCGATATTAACTGTTCGGCAAATGTGAGATTTTCAGGCGTAGCCATATGTTTCAAATCACTACATTAATTTGAGTTCAGTTGTCGCTACATACTGTTTCTCTGCAAGCTGCCAGTATTGCGCCGTGATGGGCATGGGCAGAGTATAGGTAATGAACTGGCTGCTACCGCTATCAGTGACCCCTGTAACCGTCCAGACAGTTACCCAGTTCGATTCATCGGTGGAGTATTGGACATGCGCACCGTTCAAGTTTGAAGAAATCGTTCCGGCTGCTGGGATTACGCCCCCACCGACACGTATCGCGGTCACAATGACCGGCTGATCATAACTCGCTCGAATATAAGCAGGCATCTCACCGCCTGTCTGCGCGCCTGTAGAGCCATCACCATCAGTCAGATTTGCATACGTCCCAATCACTCCCCCATAGTTACCGCTCTGAGATGCCGTGTAGGTTTGACCGTTCGCGGATGGCGCAGACGGTGCTGGGGTTGGGGTAGGAGTTGGGGTAGGAGTTGGGGTAGATAACACCTGAGCAATCACCCCTAATTGGGTAATAATCTGCGATTGCTGTGCGGCCAGGGCGTTCACTTCTGAGCTGATTTGACCCAAAAGCTGGAACCCTGGATCGAGCGGCATGGGTGTTAATTCCACCGTTACAGCCGATACGGAGACAGACCAATCAGGGTATGAGCTGGAAGGATTGGCATAGCGTAACCCGATACGGCGTGAGCCACCAAAGGCTACCGCATTGTCTAACAGGAGTATCTGAGCATCGCGATCGCTCGCTATGGTTCGCGGTTCAAACAGCCAGACCGCGCCATCAGTTTGCGCCACTTGCAGCAGGCCGCGCGCTGGCGGGTTGTGATGCAAGAACCTGAAGACATTCGCACCAGTATCAGCCGTGAAATTCCAGTTGACGGACGTTTGAATGGTGCCGATATCCACCCAATCAAAATCGCTCATAGAGATATTAGGGATTGAATCTGCTCTAACTGAGCCTGAATTGCGGTCAGTTGCGCGTCGGTCGTGTCCCCGATCGCTCCCGTGTACTCAAAGATGGTCAAGGTGATTGACCGCATCCATTGAGGAGTAGAGAACTGCAACTGATAGGTTGAGGCATAGTCCCCCGCTAACACCACCAGGCGCGAGCCATTGAGCGGTAACCAGAATGAATTGTGCCTCGCCAGTGCGATCGCATTATCAAACAGGGGAGTGAGCCATCCCCCTGTATTCCAGTTCCGCCCAACATCGCTACTTGACGTGCTGACGTGTAACACCGGCGTACTAGCGAGCACTGGCAGCACAGTTTTCGGAATTGGATAATAGCCATAGGCAGTCGTTTGCACGTTATAGCTCTGAGTGTAAAACGACTGCCAATTGGCACTATTTTCCAAATCAAGCTGGATGGTCATAGATATCCAAGCCCTAACGCCCAATCATGATCCGCCTGGATGACATCAACCCCACAAGCGTCTAAAATCTCCTCCCAGTCTGAAAGCGATAACTCCCCTCTGACAAATTGATCAGTTGCGCGCGAACGTGTGATCATGCGTTCCCACTCAAATTTCAATTGGGCAGGGGAGGGATTCGCTTCCAGAATGATCGGGGTAGCGAGTGCCAGGGCTGCAGCATCACTGCTATTCATCAGGCAATCGGCTCAGTCACACGGTCAGCAACCCGCTCAGATGTCAGCCAAAGCCGTGCGCCTGGATTAGCGGCCCCAATCGATGTTTGGATCGCACCAAAGGCAGTTAGCAATCCCAGGGCTGTCCCATCAGCCGATGAAATGGGCGCATTAAAATTTTGCTGCGCGTTCCCAGGTGAGAACGGTTCCCCCGCCTGATAGCGAATATAGGTTTCCTGACTCACCTTTGAAGTCACACGGACGCCGGTCGCTTGCTTCAAAGCCAGATGCACCATAGAGGGATGGAAACCGCGCGGCGCGGGGATGGCAGTAGTGCTACCGCCTAAAACCGTAAGGTGCAACTCTACGGCTCCACCAAATTTCGTGATCGCATTCACTGACGCTTCTACTTCATACAGTGTGTTAGCGGCGGCAAATAGAGGAGTATAGCCAACTGTTTCCCGTCTTCGGGTGCGAACTTCCGTGCCTGCAGCAGGCCCAGTACTACCCTGATAAGCGGCCCATGCTTGAGCAACTTTTAACCGACGCTCTAATGCTCCAACCCGTGCACGTCTACCCATCTCTAGATACCTCCCTTAATCCCTTGCAAGTTGTGAACTAGATCCGCGTGACCATTGAGCGAGACTCCGAAGCGAATAGTTGTCCCGCGTAGCTCCGTGAAATTGATCACAACGGCATTTAATTTTTTGCTAGACAAGCGTCCAGCGTTAGCCGTTGCTTGCGCTTGCTCTGCAGCCAGAATCAAATTGTAAATAGCCTGAGAGACACCGTAATCATTCAAATTCAAGGCCTGACTCAGAGCGGAAAGATTCAAGATCAAGCCCGCCCCGGTTGCGACCAAAACCCCTTGAGGAAGGAACGCAGCTAATTCACCAAAGCTTAGATCTTGCGTTAGATCTGGCGTTGGCGTAGTAGCGGCTGCGGTTGGGGTGGCTGCGGCTGGATTGGCTGGGGTGGTAGCGGCTGCGGCTGGGGTGGCTGGTGTTGCGGCGCTGCCCGGAGGAGAAGTTCCGGCTTGAGTCATATTAGAACCTCATAACAGTAATAGGTCGCCTCCAACGTACCCAAAAAAAATATTACAAATACATCTTCGACACCCCAGGGTCTGTATTGCATATCAGAATAAATCGGATTATCAAGCCAGCGGATTCCGGCTTCGACCAGTGAGATCAATTAGAACAACATCATTCGGCAGTCCCCAAATTTTCAATTCTGCTTTCATAAATTGAACCGTCGCCACAGGTCGCCTTCTGGGTTGTCGTCGTTCCTGTCCGTAGATCAACGCATTGGGAGGAACAGCCGGAAATGTCGCTTGTGAAGAATGCTGAACTATCTTAGTCTCATCAAATGCGTCTCCCTGTATTTCCAAAACCTGTTCAATTACCCTGATACCTTCCTCAAGGGAACTAACAAATAAATAAAAATCATAACCATTAGCAAAATCTTTGTAGGTTACTTTAGTCCAACCTTTACGGAAAGAGAACCGTTCAACCGCAAATAGTTCTTTGATTTTTATTGCCCATGAAGATGCAAGCGCTGGCGTTATTTCAGCTTCTGGTACTTTCATGATCCGAAATGAAATCTCAGCCCTAACAGGTTGGTAGCCTGGTTCTACTTCAGACAAGATTTCTCTAAAGTGCAGTTTTACCTGGGGCTTAAATTTCACCGTTTCCTGAAACGCATCGGTAGGGATTCCATAGATCGGGGGACTAAAAAATGCAGCCTTTCCAACCAATACATAAAAGCTCCAAAATCGAATCAGAACTTCAATGAAGCTATCATTCGGCTGAATTAATGAATAGCCTTTTAGTTCCAACAATGGATCTTGTGGATTGACGGCTTCAATTTGCCCGAAATGCTCTTCTACGTAGAGATTATGAGCTTCCATCGCCACATTGAATAATGTCTCGACATCAACAGTGTCTGCGGTTGAGTCGTAAACTGTCGATGGATCAACTGGATCTACCATAGGTCTGTATTCAGATCGTCAAGTGTAATGGGCGGCGCGGTCGATTGGTCTTGAGCCTGTTTCTCTACCGATGCGGTCGCTGTATTTTCGGGATACGTCCCCTTTGGAACAGCGTCTGAGAGGTCTTTTACAAGTTCGTTTTGCTGATTCCCCATCTGTTCCAAAATCGATTTCACACTAGAAATCGATTGAACTACAAAATTGATTTGTGAAACGACTAACAAGCCTTTATTCAGATTCGTAAACAAACTATTATGAAAATTCGGCTGAACGTTCATCCACCCGAAAGCAGCATGACCAATGACGCGCCATTTTTTAAGCGCATTGCCAATATTTGCAACATATTGACCGACAACCTCCAACGCCGCGAGAACACTGTAAAACAATGCCTGCATTGCATATAGCAGGTTAGTTGCAGCCTGATATATTCGGTTCAACGCGGCCCATTCTTTCTTGATTCCGTCCCACGTTTGAATTCCAAATATCGATTTCCCAAATCCATCAACAGCCTGGTCAAAATACTGAGTTAGGCTGATTGGATTGCCTTTTGAATCTTGCATGTGAATACCAAACAGACCTAAAGCGCTATCAATTGTGCTCAACAATGTCTGTTCAATCGCACTACTCAGCATGTACGCATTGTGCAGAGTGGTAACAAATGTGAGAAAGTTTAGCAGCCTATCAAGTCCCAACCATTGTGATAGGTCATTCAAGGTTGTTTGAACGGTCTGGATTAGCGTCTTTAATTCCGCGATACCAGCTAATAAACCACCCAAATTCAATCCTGAAAGCAAAGCGTTTAACTTATTCAGCAAATCATTATTGTTATCCATTTTCTGATTTAGCTGATTCATGCAGGGAGACGACTGACACGCACCAGGCGGCGGCGTTGGCTCGTCTACCGGGGGATATTCGGGCGTAGTCTTCTCCCCGGGCTGTGTGTCCCAATTGGGTGCTTTAACAGGAGTACTCTCTTGATTCGGCGTTTCGCTGGTGATAGTGGGTGAAGATGGGGTATTCGGGGCTGGAATGGGAGGAATGAAGGTCGGTAAGTTGAGCGTAGGAATCCCGGGCTGTAGCGGCGGCTGCGTCGTCGGTTGATGGGATGGCCCGGGTTGTTTTGCGGTTGTCGGCGCTTGCCCGGAATGCAAGCCAGCCTCAAGCGATGGCGTGTAGGGATTACTGTTTGGGATTGGGTTGATCTTCGGAGTCGTACTGTTGGTCGGGGCTGCAATCGTGCCATTCCTGACAGGAACACCCGTGGGTGTTCTACTTGGTGGCGTTGGCGGCCCTGCTGGATCCGGCGAGCCATCAGATGCGGTGATATTGCCTAATATGGGCGGTTGCGTGAGCGCATAAGTAGCTGATGAGGTTGACTGTACTAAATGCTCACCGTCACCAGCGGTCAAGTACCATCCGTAAGAGTCTGTAGCAGCGTTATATCTGGCCCCTGAAATACCTCCGATCGGCCCGATAAATTCAGAATTTACATTGTTCTGGCCCCCATTTTGCCCGATAGTGACGTGATACCGAATAGGCCGCGATCCTGCTCTAGGGGTTTGGTTTGGATCTGGCCGGTTCGGATTAGGGACATAATTTCCCTTACGTCTAACACTGCCTTTACTGTTACCAAAGGGGGGATTCTGAGATTGAGCGTTACGAATCCCTTGCGCTTCATTTGCGCCGCTCACTGTTCCCGGGGGAAAGACAAAATTTCCCAGGATGGCAGCTAACGGAGCAATCACGTTCCCCAACAGGGATGGGGCAACCGCTTCACCTGCACTTAAGACACCCGCGGCCCCTTCTTCTGCGGCGGATGCCACACCGTTACCAGCGATCGGCGTGATATTAGTTCCCGTGATGCCTGGTAGGTCGCTAGCAATGGGTTCAATGCTCGCGCCGCTCGGCAATGCACCAGCCGTATTAGTGCCTGCTAAGGATTCAGCCTGAGCCGCAGCACTTAACTGATTCTCTGGGACTGCGGTGGCAGGTACATCAATAGTCCGGTAAGGAACCTGCGCGTCTCCCGCGCCTGGCACTGCGTAAGTTGTCGGTAGATTCGGGTTGCTGCCTGGCAGTAGGTTGGGCTGTGTAAACGCGCCAGTATTGCTAATCGCAGTGTCACCACCAGGAGCAACCAAATCACCGGAGGTCGTAGGGATTGAGAAAGGGCTTTTATAAGCGTTGGTTGCGTCCTGGAAGCTTGCCATCGTTCTTAATTACTCCCGTAGTAAGCTGGCACGGTTGCACCCTGCGGCAGATCAAGCGCTTGTAGCCACGGCTTAGAACCGGTTGGGAGAGCGCTGATATTTTCGAGAGGTAAGACGACTCGACCGATAAAGACCTCCTTCCCTTCAGGGGTTTTTGATACCTGCCATTGAACGTAAAAGCTAACAAGGTTGCCACTTTCGAGAACCGCTCCTTGTGGTGAAGTCTCATCCAACGCCATGATCGCCCACATCACAAGCTGTTCCTGCTTGGTAATCAGGCTCGGGGGAGTAACTACGGCAGTCATTTGTTTTTCTCGCTAAAGGATGCTGCCATTGTGCCCCGTCTCTATGGTTAACTGCTACAGGCAGCAGAAGTGCAACGAGAGAATCGGGGTTTTCCCTGTTTGAAACAGGAGAAATCGCACGAGAGAATCGGGGTTTCAGAATATAACTCAAAAGCGATTTATGCCAAATTTAGGCCAGTGCTCCTCACGACTCGCGCCAACGACTCATATCGGCGATCGCTCAAGAAGTGGATGGGTTATGTCGCTGCTGAAAATTACGCCAGTCTATTCGACGTGTCAGCGGTCACAGCACTGGGGTGGCTGTTGGAGGATGACGGGCACATGGATGATTTTTTGCAGCGCTACCGCAGGTCAGAACGAGATCGCAGACGCAACGAAGTCCGAAAAGCCGTCCTACTGTGGCTTATAGACATTTCCGAACCAAACTCATAAGCCCAAGGTCGCA
>JAJPKC010000704.1 GCA_021323955.1 Oscillatoriales cyanobacterium Centralia_MAG_596
ACTGGTGGGCAAACTGCTCCAGCGCGACGCGATCGTCCGCGATCGCCGTTGGCACCGGAATTGGCCCTCGAGTCTTGCCGTTGATTTGAATCACAACGGTTTTTTCGTCCGCAACCAGCGCGGTTGGGTCGGCAACCAGCCAGGACTGCCTGTGGATAGAGTCGGTGTGCCCCAGGTTGTGCCACAGTTCTTCAGCAATGTGGGGGGCAAAGGGTGCCAGCAAGATCAGCAGCGCTCGAATGCCCTCCGCGTAAACGGGCGAATCCTTACAGGTCGCGTCGGTCAGGGCATTGCTCAGTTTCATCAGCTCCGATACCGCTGTATTGAACTGATACTCGCCTTCCAGGTCGTCCGTCACGGCGGCGATCGCCGTATGGATCGATCGTCGCAGTTCTTTCTCTGGCTTGCTGAGGTCTGATGGTTGGCCGCTGACGGCTGACGGCTGGCTGCCAAACTCCGTCACCAACCGCCACACCCGATTCAAAAACCGGAACTGCCCTTCCACGTCGGCTTCATCCCATTCCAGGTCTTTCTCTGGCGGTGCTTTGAACAGAATGAACATCCGCGCCGTATCCGCGCCGTACTTGCCAATCACTTCCCCCGGTGCGACGCCGTTGTATTTGGATTTGGACATCTTCTCGTAGACGACCTCCAGCGCATCACCCGTTTCGGGATCAACCGGATTTGTCAAATCAGCAATCTGGGTCGAAATGACGTACTTGCCCGTGCGGGGATTTTTGTAGGTCTTGCCCTGCACCATACCCTGCGTCAACAAGCGCTGGAAGGGTTCGTCAAAGTTGAGGAGGCCGCGATCGCGCAGCACTTTCGTAAAGAACCGCGAATACAGCAGGTGCAAAATGGCGTGCTCAATGCCCCCCACGTACTGATCCACGGGCATCCAGCCGTTGGTTTTGGCAGGGTCGAATACCTGCTGGTCGTCTCGGGCATCCGGGTAGCGCAGGAAATACCAGGACGAATCGATGAACGTGTCCATCGTGTCGGTTTCACGCTTCGCAGGCGTCCCGCAGGTGGGGCAGGGCACATTCACCCACGACTCTAACCTGGCCAGGGGCGACGGCCCGCGTCCAGACAGTTCAATGTCTTCGGGCAGTTGCACAGGCAGATCGGCATCCGGCACCGCCACCGGGCCGCATTTGGGGCAATGGATGATCGGGATCGGTGCACCCCAGTAGCGCTGCCGCGAGATCAGCCAATCCCGCAGGCGATATTGAATCCGGGCTTTGCCAAAGCCGTTCTGCTCGGCATGCTGGACGATCGCTGTCTTCGCCTCAACGGAGGGCATTCCGTTGAATTCACCGGAGTTGATCAGGATTCCCGGTTCAGTAAAGGCCTGGGTTAGGGGTGTAGGGGAAGATCCGACTCCCGACTCCCGACTCCCGACTCCTGACTCCCCTGCCGCTGGCGCAACCACCTCCACGATCGCTAATCCCTGCTCTTTCGCAAACTTAAAGTCACGGACATCATGAGCCGGTACACCCATCACGGCACCCGTCCCGTACTCGTACAGCACGTAGTCGGCAATCCAGATGGGGATCTCTGCGCCAGTGAAGGGGTTGATCGCCTTGCCGCCAGTGGGAATGCCGCGCTTGGGTTTGTCTTCAGCGGTGCGCTCCAGTTCACTTTGTTCGCCAATTTCCTGCACAAATGCTTCTACGGCGGCCTTGCGATCGGGGGTCGTGACTTTTGCGGTCAATGGATGTTCGGGTGCCAGCACCACATAGGTCACGCCGTACACCGTATCGGGACGGGTGGTGAAGACACCAATTTTTGCGTCTGACCCGACGATGGGAAATTCCAGATAAGCACCCGTCGATTTGCCAATCCAGTTGGCCTGCATCAACTTGACGCGGTCGGGCCAGCCAGTGAGCTTGTCCAGGTCGCTCAACAACTGCTCGGCATAGTCGGTGATCTTAAAGAACCACTGCCGCAGCAGCTTGCGCTCGACTTTAGCACCCGATCGCCACGATTTGCCTTCGCTATCCACCTGCTCGTTGGCTAACACCGTCTGGTCGATCGGGTCCCAGTTCACTGCCGATTCTTTCTGGTACGCTAGCCCGGCTTGAAAGAACTGCAGGAACAGCCACTGTGTCCACTTATAGTAATCGGGCGAACAGGTTGCCACTTCGCGCGTCCAGTCGTAGGACAACCCCAGCCGCTTGAGTTCGGCTCGCATCTGGTCGATGTTTTGATATGTCCATTTGGCGGGATGGACACCGCGATCGATGGCGGCATTTTCCGCCGGTAGTCCAAAGGCATCCCAGCCCATTGGGTGCAGCACCCGATAGCCCTGCATCCGTCTCACCCGCGCCAACACATCCGTAATCGTGTAGTTGCGGACGTGCCCCATGTGCAGGCTACCCGACGGATAGGGAAACATGGACAGCGCGTAATACTTCGGCTGATCGCCATCGTCGGGCGTCAGGTCTACGCCCTGCTCTGCCCAGGTCTGCTGCCAGTGTTGCTCAATTGATGCGGGGGTATAACGGGACTCCACGGACAAAACTCCTGCGAACAGCTTGCCTGATCCATTCTAGAAGGTTGCTGGCAATTGATTAGCCAATCACAAACTTAGTACAGCTCGTCATTAATTGGGGTTGGAAATCAAACGTCAGTGGTCAGTGCTGGGGAAGTCATTCAAGCCTGAGTCTGAGGCATGGACGTTCAATTCCCAGCCCTTTTTAGAATGGCGTGTGTTTCATCGGTGAAGAACAACGATCGCTACGCCATACTACATATGTTACATGCTGAAATCCGGATTACGTTTTTTGCGCTTACCTTTGCCCACATTCCTTCGTCGGCGTGTCCGTGTCCGAATCGGTAACAACTGTGACTGCATCAGTGTGCACATCGATCGATTATGTATACCGCATACCCAGCGCGTAGTCCGCTACACAGTTTGCCACGGAGGCTTTATCGCTATGGTCAGTACAGCTCGTCGCACGGTTTATCCCAGAGGCTGCACATTTACTGAGACTGATTGGGATGCCCTGGCTCCGTTCTGGTACCCGATCGCCTTCAGTCGCGACGTGAAAGACCAACCCATTTCAGCGACGTTGCTCGACCAGCGGTTGGTTATCTGGCGCACTTCGGCGGGGATCTCTGTCGCCAACGATATTTGTCTGCACCGGGGCATTCCGTTGAGTATGGGCTGGGTCAAAGATGATCAGTTGATCTGTAAGTATCATGGGTTTCACTATTCAGCCGAAGGGCGCTGTGTGGAAGTGCCTGCTAACCCTGGTGCCAGCATTCCAGCGAAGCTTTGCCTTAAGACTTACCCGGTGAAAGAAGCTTACGGTCTGGTGTGGACATCTCTGGGCGGTGGCGAACACGACCTGCCGGATCTGCACGAATGGGACGACCCTGATTACCAGCAAATCCTGCCCGATGCGGTGGATCTCAATGCGGCAGCGGGTAGACAGGTCGAAGGCTTTCTTGATGTGGCTCACTTTGCCTGGGTACACACTGCAACGTTTGGTGACGCCAACAATCCGGTCGTGCCGCGCTACGATGTCGAAAAGACTGCCAATGGCGTGCATGTGGAATACCTCAGCACGGTCAGCAACTTTCCTAAAGGGATGCAGGATCTGGCACCCGCTGACTTTCAATGGCTGCGCGTGTTTGATGTGTTCTTTCCATTCACCGCCCGACTGACGGTGCATTTTCCCGGCGACGGACGGCTGTGCATTCTCAATGCGGCTTCCCCGGTGTCTGCCCGCAAGACGCGGGTGTTTGTGCCGATCTGCCGCAACTTCGATAAAGATGCGCCCTTAGAGCCGGTCTACGAATTTAATTACCAGGTGTTTGCGGAAGATAAGGAAGTGGTAGAGGCGCAATACCCCGAAGATTTGCCGCTGGATCTGTCTGCGGAGTCGCACATCGGGGCCGATCGCACGTCGATCGCCTATCGCAAGGGGTTGGGAGCACTGGGATTAAGCACGTCTTATACGGCTTAGGGTTGGCGATGGCATAGAGTTCAATGGTTAACCGCTTGTTAGACATGCGAATAGGAAATCGCTGATGCAACAGAAGTTGGTCACGATTTATCTAGCCGAGAAGGTTATCGAACAAGAGGGAAGTTTTCACTAGAGCAAAGACATGGCATGGTGGAGGAACATTTAGAGGATTATCTTTCTACTGGTTGGAGAATTACATCAATCACAGGTGCAGGCGGTGGAGGTACTACTGCTAAGGCTGGCTATATAGGGTGTGGGGATTGCCGTTATTTTAGCGAAGTCTTAGTTCTTCTGATTGAGCAGATCGTTGATCTTGCGGGTTGGATTGAGACGCAAAGCGCAGTAACTTCGCTTGGGTTAATCTCCTTTCAGCGATCGCCGCCTTTATTGCTGAAGGTAAAATGGGAAGACAAGGTTGAAACCAAGTGAAACCCATGGCAACTCGCCAACGACGTTACAGCAAAGAAGAGTTGGCTCGACGAGGGCAAGAACTCTATGAGTCTAGAATTCGGCAGCAAGTTGAAGCTGGAAACGAAGGCAAAATTGTGGCGATTGACATTGAAACCGAAGATTTTGAGGTCGATGAAAATGTCGTGCCTGCAACTAATCGACTGTTTGAGCGACATCCCAATGCCCAACCCTGGGTAATTCGGATCGGACACCGCGCCGTCGATCACTTTGGATCAAGAAGTCTGAAGAAAAATCCATGATGCAAGGTGTTGTAAATTTACGACGTGAAGCAACACTGACTATTGTTGTAAGTAACTCGAATCAGCAACTACAAGCAATCGAAACAGTGATTGATACAGGGTTTACTGGGTTTCTATCTCTACCCTCTGCAATCATTGCCACCTTGAATTTACCTTGGAGTGCATCTGATATTGTCACATTAGGAGATGGAAGCGAAACTCTGTTTGATTTGTACACTGCGATTGTGATTTGGGATGGGCAGTACCGCGACATTTACATCGCAGAATCAGAAACAGAACCCCTTCTAGGGATGGCAATGCTCTATGGTTATCGATTGCAGGTTGATGCTGTGGAAGGCGGTGTCATCAAAATCGAAGCTTTGTGATCCTCGCTCAGGCGACCAATGAGGCATGGTCTAATAACACAGTGGAAGGGACGGTACAGAGCTTTACTTCGTTCCGAACCTCACGCCGCTCCCTTTAGCCGCAATAGAAACTGTACATTGGTAAGGACATGTCTCCAGAAGCATTGGAAAGTTGCATGACCTGGTTAACTCTAACTTTGCCCAGCCCCACGGCGATCGACCTATCGCGCCTTTTGTTAGCAACAACACCGGATGCGGGCAGTAATGCGCTGGTTCTGGCTGGCGTTTTACTGAGCCTGATCGTGATCTTCCTGGCGAGCAAAGTGGGTGGCGAGCTTTGCGTGCGGCTGGATCTTCCGCCGGTGCTGGGTGAACTGGTGGCAGGGGTGCTGGTCGGGGTGTCGGCGCTGCATTTGCTGATTTTTCCCGAAGCCGGGGAAGACGGGACGCACTCACTGATCATGAGTCTGATGCAGATGACCTCCCATCTCAGCCCAGAGGCTTTCACGTCTGTGTTTCAGGCTCAGAGCGAG
>JAJPKC010000631.1 GCA_021323955.1 Oscillatoriales cyanobacterium Centralia_MAG_596
ACAACCTGTGCCCCCTGTCTTAATAACCATTCGGTGTAGATGCCAGGACCACACCCCGCATCCAGTACTCGCCATCCCGTCACATTGGGTATCAGCGACAGGGTTGCAGGACGTTCGTAATCAGCATTGTGGGCTTTTGTCTCAACAGCAGCGGCATAGCGTTCCGCAAAATGCTCGTAGTTTTGCTCTCCCAAGGATTTTTCTAAATGGGTCATAGCCTTTCCCCCGGATGGTGCGAGTATCTCATAGCGTGAGTGCAATCGAAAACGACAGAACGATAATCCTGTGTATTAAAACCCTGCGAGCTTTAGCGTGAGCTTCGACGTGAGCGCTTGACCGAACAGCGCTCAGCCAAACAGGGTGGTGAATGCAAATCAAAACAACTGTAAGAGTGGTTTTCCAGGCATATCGAGTCTGCTCTTGCTGTAAAGTGTTTGATTTTAAGGCTGTGAGTGGTTAAGAACCAACTTCTTTAGACTTTGTATGATTTCGTGAAGGTGAAAGCGTTATCATAGAATAAGTCATAAAATGTTTGATTTTCACAAAACTTTAAGTTTGAGTCTTGATATGAGCCTTTTATTGTATGGTCAAGCGATCGCTGCAAGCATCTCCCGCTGGGATTCAGCGGGCTAAGCGCGCCTTTGCTCTGAAGGGATGGACGCAGGAAAACCTCGCAGGAGAGGTGAACTTAAAGACCCGTCAGCCGATCTGGCGATTTTTCACAGGGCAACCCGTTGATCGTCAAATTTTCTTGGCGGTCTGTTCGATCCTCGATTTAGATTGGCGAGAGACTACCCTTAATCCGCCCATAGACTTTCCTGAACCTGGGGAGACTGTTGATACAGCCGTTCTAGAAGACCTGGATACGCTGGTGCAACGGGTGCGATCGGCCCATCATGACACCATTCAAAACCAGTGCGGCATCTTACAGCTATTAGACATCAATCGCCCGGTTAGCCTGGATGATATTTATGTGGATGTCAATATTTTGGAGGAAGTTGCCAGTCAACAGCAGCTAGAGATTGCCGCGCTGCAAAGCCTGTCACCAGCTGAATTTAATCGGGTTGGGTTAGGCTCGGTTGAGCAGCAGCAAATACCGGGATTGCAGGCGGTTGAGACTCATTCGAAACTCAGAGTGCTCGGTAAACCGGGGGTCGGTAAAACAACCTTTCTGCAACATCTTGCGCTTCAGTGCAACCGGGGCGAATTTGCCACCGAGCAAGTGCCAATTTTTATTGCATTAAGAGAATTTGCCGAAGAGTCTCGGCGCAGTGGCGAATTTAGCCTGTTCCACACAGTTCATCAGGCGTTGCTCACGTCTGGAATTTCAAACCCAGCTGTGCTGGAAGCGTTGCTGCAAGGGGGGCGAGTCCTGCTGTTGATGGACGGCATAGATGAAGTGCTAAGCCAGGACATTGCGGCAGTGCTCAAAGAAATTCGGAAATTCTCCGATAAATATTACAAAAACCGATTTGTCGCATCCTGTCGGACGGCTGCCCAAAAGCTGCGGCTCCGAGGCTTCACCGATGTCGAAATTGCGCCCTTTACGCAAGCCCAAATCACCACCTTTGCCCAAAAGTGGTTCGTGGCCCTGACGAAAACAACGACTCAAGCAGGGCATGATCAGGCGACTCAGTTTATTCAGAAGTTGAATTTGCCAGAGAACTGGCAGTTTCGCCAACTGGTGGTGACACCGCTGTTTCTGCACCTGGCCTGCTGGGTGTTTCATGGGCAGGAAAAATTTCCCAGTAAGCGGAGTGAGTTTTACAAGCAAGGGCTGGATTTGCTGCTGGGTAAATGGGATGAAGCCAAAGGGGTGGAACGGGATGATGCTTACCGGGGGTTTTTATTGCCCCAAAAGCTGAGACTGTTGAGCCAGCTTGCGGCAGTGACCTTTGAGCAGGGGCAATACTTTTTTGAGCAACGCACGATCGAGCAGTATATTGGGGACTATTTGCGGAATCTGCCCGGTGTGGCCCTGGAGCCAGAGGAACTGCAGCTCAAAAGCGAAGCGATACTGAAGGCGATCGAAGCGCAACACGGACTCCTGATCGAGCGCGCGCGGGGAATTTTTTCATTCTCTTATGTGGCATTTCAAGAATACTTCACGGCTCGCAAAATTGTTGCCAGCCATAATCTGGGGGGATTAGAGCAGGCGTTGGGAGGGTTGGTCAATCACATTACCGATCCGCACTGGCGAGAAATCTTTCTGTTGACGGCGGCCATGTTACGCAGTGCCGATTCGCTTGTGCAGTTGATGAAGCAACAGATCGATGCACTGGTTGCTCAAGATCCCTATCTGCAAGAATTTCTGGTGTGGGCAAGCCACAAATCCCAGCAGATTCCCGATGAAACCAAAGTGGCTACTAAGCGAGCATTTTACCTGGCTCTTGCCAAAAGCCCGAACACGGCCGCTCATTTTGCCTTAGCCAGTACCCTTGATCAAGGGATGTTGTTAGATGCGGCCCTGGAAAACTTGCTACGAGAGTTTTCCAACGACCACAGTCAGGATGTTGCCTATGTCAATGCCTGTAGCGAGGCGCTCAATAACATCCTGGTGATGGTTCTGGATGCTGGATTCTATAAGTCCCTTCAGCAATTGAAAGACCAGTTGCCCCCTCAAAGTCAAAGTCGGCAGCGGCTTCAGATCTGGTGGCAGGAAAACTATGCAATCTGGATGGCACAGGTGAGAGACTCGATCGCCCATTACCGCAATATTCATCATCCCTGGCAATTTACACCGGAGCAACAACAAGTCTTACAACGCTACTATGATGCCAATCAACTCCTGGTCGATTGCTTGAATAGTAACTGCGAGGTGACAGCGGCCATTCGGCAAGAAATTGAAGCCACCTTGCTGTTGCCGCAAAAGGAACTGGAAGATCGGGAATGGCAAGGAGATTAAATTGATCGACCACTCATTTGGGTTTTACGGCATCGCCTTTTTTGGCATTATCCTGGCACGGTATTTCCTGGTGGCGGGGGGAACGTATTTGTGCTTTTATTCACCGTTGGGCAAGTCTGTTGCTAATCCCAAATTACTTTCCTGGACGCCATCTTTGCGATCGGTTCAACACGATATTAAACTCTCTGTCCTTTCTGCGGGGGTATTTGCGCTGGCAGCCGCATTCATTATGTCAGCCTACAGTGAGGGCATCACCCGCTTATACAGCCATCTACAGCAGTCTGGGCTGTGGTATTTGGGGGTGAGTTATGGTGCTGTGTTAGTGCTCCAGGATGCCTATTTCTATTTCACCCATCGATTGTTTCACCATCCATTACTATTTCGCTGGTTACATCAGGGACACCATCGCTCGCGCTATCCGACTCCGTGGACTTCGTTTGCCTTTGACCCTTTAGAAGCGATCGTTCAATCTCTTTTTCTGGTGGGAATTGTTTTTGTTATCCCCCTGCATTTCATCACGTTGATTGCGGTACTCACCACGATGACGGTGTGGGCGGTGTTAAACCATCTGGGCATTGATCGCTTACCCTCCTCATTTCCCCACCATTGGTTAGGGCGCTGGTTCATTGGGCCTGCCCACCATTCGGTCCATCACCGCAGGTACACTGTGCATTACGGACTATATTTCACGTTCTGGGACAAGCTGCTTGGCACCCAAGACCCCAACTATGAGCAGAAAATGGGCGATCGCCAAATCAATCAATCATATCCAAGGATTTAAACGAACCCCCAATTCCTCATGTAGCATTTAAGATAAGTACTGTCACGCTAGCGATACAACGGTTTGATCTGTGCACGTTCCCTTTCCTGAAAGACTCAACTCTGATTCATTGCCCAATAGCGATCCATCCCTGCAGGGAGTGCTCAAGCGTCTTCATGCGACGCTTGAGCGCGATCATCTGGTTGGGCAAACCATCAGCGATCGACAGCGGAAACTTGGAGTCGATCGCGTGGTGTTGTATTACTTTTATCGTCAATGGAAAGGGCAGGTCACCTTCGAGGCTCTGAGCGATCCACAATTTTCCATTTTGGGGTCAACAGGGCCTGATGAATGCTTTAACAACGAATATGCCGCCCTTTACCTAGAAGGACGAGTCCGGGCGATCGCCGACATTGAGACGGAGTCGATCGCCGCGTGTCACCGCGATTTTCTCCGCTCGATGCAGGTACGCGCCAATTTAGTGGTGCCGGTACTGATCCCTCAAGGGCTATGGGGGTTGCTTGTTGCTCACCATTGCCAGTCTGATCGCCTGTGGACAGATGCAGATATTACGGCAATGCAGCAAGGGGCAGAGGCGTTGGCGATCGCACCAGCGATTCGCGGTAGCCAGGCAGGATGTCCGTAGGGGCACAGCTTCTAGCATATTAGATGCGGTTATTAATCAACTCATCCACGAAATCAAACATTGACCTGTCATGGTGGGTGTAAGGCTGAAAAGCAAGCCATCGCTATCAAGCGGTCACTCTAAAAGGAATTTGGGAATGAGTATTATCAAGCAATTAATTGTGAATGCCGATGCAGAGTCCCGCTATCTTACGCCTGGAGAGATGGATCAAATCAAGGGCTTTGTGATGAGTGGCGATCGCCGCTTGCGCCTGGTCAAAGCGTTAACGGACAGCCGCGATCGCATTGTTAAACAAGCGGCGAGCCAGTTGTTTCAGCGTCGCCCTAACCTGGTTTCGCCAGGAGGCAATGCCTATGGGGAAGAGCGAACCGCCACGTGTTTGCGTGATATGGATTACTACTTGCGCCTGATCACTTACAGCGTCGCCGCTGGCGAAACAACCCCCCTGGAGGAAATTGGACTGATTGGAGTGCGCCAGATGTATAACTCTCTAGGCACTCCCATCGATGCGGTTGCTGAAGGTATCCGTGCCATGAAAAACATGACGACTTCACTGATGTCAGGGGAAGATGCCAGCGAAGTCGGTGCTTACTTTGACTACTTAATTAGTGCGCTTTCGTGAGCCGATGACTCTGCACAACGTTTTGCAACGTATTCAATCAATTCACCCAGGAAGTCAAACAAACGCCTGCAATAGTCGCTGAGAAGGTAGCTTACGCGATTGAGCAAGTAAGTCGTCTTCAACTTCATTTTCCCACCTGGTTGATTCAAGATTTGAGCTGCCAGGTTTTTTGTTGGTGAATTTTCCTTGCTGTTATCGGTAAACATCTGTAAAGGATTTTATACATATCCAGTTTTTTTATTGTTGTGAATTAATATTTATATCGAAATCAA
>JAJPKC010000037.1 GCA_021323955.1 Oscillatoriales cyanobacterium Centralia_MAG_596
GATTGACAATGGGCTGGATATTACTCGATCGCACACCAAAGATGACATAACTCTGCCCCGCATCTTCATTCCCATTAGGGCTTGCCTCATCTGCACTAACCAGCAAATCCGCAATCCCAGCCCCATTGATATCACCCGCGCTACTCACCGCTTGACCAGCATCGTCGCCTGAGGCAATACCGTTGATCACAAACCCATTGCTGCCATTGAGGCTACTGAGATTAAAGGTCGCACCAAAACCACTACGGCTACCGTAAATGACATAGCTTTGCCCCGGTGCTCGTTTGCCATTGGCATCAGCACCATACGCCCCAATCAGCAGGTCAGCCACGCCATCACCATTGACATCCCCGGCCCCGCTTACCGCGCTACCGGAGTGATCACCATCCGTGAGATTACGTCCGCCATGCCGTTGATCGCAAAACCGTTGCTGCCATTGAGACTGCTGAGATTAAAGGACGGGCTGAAGCCACTACGTTTGCCAAAAATGACATAGCTTTAACCCGCATTAATCTTTCCATCAGGATCCGCGCGGTCTGCACCAACGACCACATCCGCAATCCCATCACCATTGATGTCACCGGCTCCGCTCACCGAAGTGCCGAAGTCGTCTGCTAAGCCAATACTGTTGATGACAAAGCCATTGCTGCCATTGAGGTCTGTGAGGTTAACGGGTAGACGGGAAATCCCCGGTCTTCTATAAGCCGGGGATGAGAGGCGCGGCAATGGAGCGCAGCGGAGTTGCCAACTAGGGTTTCGGGGAGTCCTGATTCTGGATGTACTGCTTCAACATTTCAATCGGTGCCCCGCCAGTAGACGCAACAAAGTATTGCTCACCCCAAAGTACATTTTTCCAGTAGAACTGGCTCAGTTCTTCGGCAAACTCTTTTCTCAAGACCCTACTAGAGGCTGACTTGAGGCTGCCCATCAAGCTTGAGATGTTGTTGTCTGGGTGTAGATCAATCAAGAGATGAATGTGGTTAGCTTCTGCCCCGCACGCCTCAAGGGCACATTTTCGCGCTTCCAGTACTCGTGTAAAGACCTCCTCTAACCGTCTGACCATTGCCGCATTGAAAACGTGCTTGCGATATTTAGGGACAAAAAAGACGTGCAAGTGAATTGAGAAAACGCAGTGTGAAGCTTTTCTATAGGGAGTCTTAGCCATGACAACTCAAGCTATAATAGCCTCATGATTGTAACCCGCAGAATCACTTTCAGGCTGTATCCGAAACCAATTCAAGAGCGCAAGCTTTATGAATGGCGACGGCTGCATTGCTATCTTTACAACTCTGCCTTGGCCGATAGAAAGGATAGCTATCAAAAGCTTGGCCAGTCTGTAGGCTATTTCGACCAACAGAATCGACTGCCTGAATTTAAAACAGTGTGGACTGAGTTCAAAGAGCTTGGTTCACAAGCGCTACAAGCAACGCTCAAGCGGGTTGATTTTGCGTTTCAACGCTTTTTCAACGGCTTGGGCGGTTATCCCCGGTTTCAGTCAATTCGCAACTATTCAGGGTGGACTTATCCTGCTACAAGTGGGTGGAAGGCTCATACAACAGGTGATCACGGGTATCTGGAATTGTCCAACTTGGGGCAAGTGCAGATGCGCGGCCAGGCGCGGACATGGGGAGTGCCTACCACTTGCACCATCGTTTATCGACATGGCAAGTGGTATGCCGCCATTACAGTGAAGTGTGAGCCGAAGCGAAAGACTGAGAATGGTGCGGTAGGGCTTGATTTTGGCACGCTAACGGCAATTGCTGTAAGTGATGGACAGAAGATTGAAAACCCGCGTTACCTGGCTGCTACGCAAACAAAAGTTAGGCAGGCATCAAATCAGAAGCGGAGGAAACGGGCACCCAATCACAAGCTAAAAATCAAGGGTTCGCGTCGGTGGCAGAAAGCCCAACAGCGCGTGTCAAAGCTTGTCCGCAAGGCAGCGAGACAGCGCACAGATTGGGCGCATAAACGCACGGCAGAGATAGTGAGCTATAACAGCCTCGTCGTGACGGAAAAACTCAATATCAAAGGTATGACCAGCAAAGCCAAAAAGGGTAAGCGCAAACGCCAGAAAACTGGCTTGAACCGTTCCATCCTGGATGTGGGCTGGGGCATGATGCGCGGGATGTTGCAGTACAAAGAGACGGAGGCGAACGGGGTTTACCTGGAAGCGCCGACGCCAAAACTCAAACCCTCGCAGCGCTGCCCTGAATGCTGGCAACTCAAACCAAAGACTCTGGATGAACGCTTTCATGCTTGTCCCTGTGGCTGCACAGAGGATAGAGATGTCGCGTCTGCCAGGGTTTGCCTACTTTGGGCAAGAGGGTTAGGAACTAGCCTTCTCAAAAACGCAGATCAGTCCGGCTCTACCAAAAGCCCCAAACATACTGGAGGCTTTCGGCAACTGGCTGAAACGAAGCGTCAGAAACTCCACAATCTAGAGGACTCCGGGTTAGAAACCCCGTCCTCCTGTGAGGCGGGGTAGTTCATAACTTGCGTTTACCATCTTTTTGCCCGGCTAATCGTAGTAAGTTGTCTTATCCCTACCTGAGCAATTGGAATTTATGCAGTTTTCTCACCAGCGACCAGGAGTCAATTCAGCGTGCCACAGCAGCCATTGGTGAAGGGGTTGAGTTAAACTCAGCGGAATGGGCGATTGCTCCGCTGAGTTTAAGCAGACTCGCACTACTGCTGTACCCCAAGGCTCATCCAATCGAGGATGCGGTTCCAGGCCCACCATGGATCTGGATCATTGGCTCCCCGTTGCCCCATTTTGCTACTGAAATACCCTACATGTCCCCCATGGGGTGTTAGGAGTAGGTCGATCGCAGTGTTTTGCGCGGCGATCAACTGTAAATCCGCTACGAGTGTCGGATCAAACATGGGGTCATCAGCAGCATACACAATGAGTGTCGCTTTTTTGAGTTGGGGCAGTTGATAGAGCGCACTGCTTGCCGTGTAATACGCTTCAACTGAAGCAAAGCCTAAGGACTGAATCACCAGTTCCTGGTCAAAGGAGCGAATACTATGCACTCGTGCGATAGCGTCTGGATCGATTGCGTCTGGATGATGCTCGTAAAGCTGCCACGCCAATTTTTGGAGCTGTCGGGCAATGGCTTGTTCCAGATAGCGACCCTGGCGGTGTTGAACGAGGTAGTTGAGTGAGCGGGTCGATTCCAGCGTGGGGCAAAGCACCGCGCCGCCAGCAATGTCGGCCTCGGTAAGGCTGAGAGCGGGTGCCCAATCGGCGATCGTTTGAGCCGCTTTGATACCCCAC
>JAJPKC010000110.1 GCA_021323955.1 Oscillatoriales cyanobacterium Centralia_MAG_596
CACCAGGCCCAACCCTTGCGTAATCACCTGCTGCATCGCGGCAGGTAGGCTTTTACGGAGGGTGAGTCCCACGACCGTACCCAGCCAAATAGCGGCAACGTTGATCCACGTGCCGCTGGTTTTAGCCCAAAAGGTGAGCGTGGGCGCGGTCGTCCCAATCTGCAACAGGAACATCCAGTTAGCCCTTCTACGGCGATGGTTTCAGCGTTTGAATCGTCAACATCTGGGGCGGTGTGGCATCCGGCGGGTAGAGAAAATCTACCTGCACCAGTCGTCGATCGCCCGGTGGCATGACCAATTGGGCCAGGGGTGTGCCCAGTTGCCCCCGTCGCTGCACCAGATGCCAGTATTGGGTGCGGGGCAGACCGCGATCGTCGTTGTAGCGAATGCGGACAGTTCCCCGGAAGTACACATTGTTATAAGGTGGTTGCCGAAACTGGAGTCCCCCTTTGCTCAGTTGGTCTTCTTTGAGCGGCGTTTGCAGCAGCACATTGACGGTCTGCGTCGCGTTCGTTGCGTTCACTAACGGTAGGGTCAAAGCGTACTCGATCGCGTAGTTCCCGTGCGCCTGATAGGCTGTCCCCGGATAGCGGAGCAGCAGTTTGGCGCTCTGATTTTGCCCTGTGCCCATCTGACCGGCCAGGAGCGTGCTTAACCCATAGGAAAATTCGGTGCCCGGTACTGGAATTGACAGGCGATCGCGGCCTGGATCGGTCACCTGAGTGCGCCACTGGGAACCCTGAGCGACCGCAGCGACCCGACCGTAAATTTCAGGGCCAGTCAAATGCTCTGGATCGCTGGGTGCGGCTTCTCGCGGCCCGGCAAAGTCTCCAGTTTGCAGCAAGTGTTCCCACTCCTCCAGGGTTGGAGCCTGTTCACTACCGTCTGGGTTCTGTTTGGCAAACATTGCCAGGTTCGCCAGATACACTGGCCCCGTACTGTAAAGACGAGCCAGCGTCGATCGCCCATTCAGGGGTGGTGTCAACGGTCGCACTGGGATCGGCAGGTTCATCAACAGCTGGTATTGGTGGGGTGGAATCACCAGGCGATCGGGCCAACCAGTCTGCCGTTGTCCCCGCAGCACGTCATTCATAGCGCGATCGCCCGGCCCAGCGTAAATTGTGCCCAGTGCATTATCTTGCTGGGGCGGCAAGTCCACAAACGGCGCATCCGGTTGGCTCAGGTAGCTGGCCGCCTGGAGGACATCAACGGTTACGGGCTGCGGCCCTGGATTGTAAACGATGATGCCGAGATATAGAGTGCGAAGGTCATTGGGCGTTTCGATCGCCCGCGCGATGTGGTGCAAGAACAGGTCAAACCGCCCTTGAAAGGGGAAATTGAGGTGAGCGGCGGCCACCCGTTTGCCCGTTGGTGGGAAGGTAGACAGCAAAATGCCCTCTTTCTGTACCACTTCTGGATTGTTGCTGTTGAAGACCGGCACAGCGTCCAGATGCCCTGGCAACGGCCGCGTCTGCTGCGGGATTACAATCTCCTGAGGAACGGGCATCGCTTGGGCCAAGACCAGATGGGCGAAAAGAGGAAGCATAGAGAAACCGATCGGTGCGCGAGATGACCGTCATACAGTCTAGGGCGACTGGCCCCCGTTGTATAGCGGTCACCCCTCTAACTGCATGGCCGAAACACGGCAGACAGCCGATCCACGCCGGGTTTGCCCATTGGCCTTGTCCTCAGCATTCGGGTCAACAGTATATAGCTGTGGCCATATTCAAGATGGCAGCGAGTCAGCCCAGCCATCCCAAAATCGGCAATTCAGCAACTGGCCCTGTACTGAGCTGGCTAACCAGAGCTAATGATGGATCGCCCCAATACAATTAGGGGGCTAGAGGACAGGCTCTAGCCCCCTAATTGTGTTCACCTTCGTAGCTATGGGGTGGTGGTTGGAGTGGTGGTATTCGGGGGGGGGGGGGTTGGGGTGGGGGTTGGGGGGGGGGTGTTAGGGGTGGTGGTAGTACCAGAAGTGGTGCTGTTAGGTGTCGTCGTCGTTGTTGTCGAGTTAGTGGTGGTCGTGGACTGCACCTGGTCGGTAGGAATTTGCTGTAGCCCTACTAGCCCAGGGAAAACACGACTGGGTAGCCCAATCACCTGGTAGGCAGATAGCACCCGTCCACGATGCTTGGCCAAACCAGGCGGCAGCTGACGATCGCTGCGATCGCGCTCCACCAGCAAAATCTGATCATCGGGGGCGTTCTCCACTACCACTTCAACGGCACGACGGCTCTGGTAAATGGTGTAAGTGACATTACTCTCACCGAGCTGATTTTCCTGATCGTCAGTTGTCTGACCAACCACAAACAGTGACGGGTTGAATAGTTTGATGTAGGTGGTGTTCGACACGAAGGTGGTGCTCAAGGCGATCGTCGTCGGACTTGTGGCACTGCTGGTGCTGCTGCTACTGCCAGATGTGCTGCTGCTACTGCCGGATGTGCTGCTAGCAGTGGATGTAAAGTCAGTCCCGTTATTATTAACACCGACGCTGGGGGAGAAGTTTGTAAAGTCCCCGCTGCCACTCCGGAGCGCAAACTGGACGTTGCCGCTGCTTTGACCTGCCAGCGTGCCACCACTTTGCTCAAACTGGAATTGAGTATCGCGCCGCGCCGACCCTGCAAACGCCACGGTGTTGTTGCCCAGGGCGACGTAACCGGGGCCTTCTCCCTTGACACTGTAGCTGGTGACGGCTGAAGGCGATAGTGTCCCGTTGAGGGTACCACTAAATGGTGCTGAGAGCTGTAGATCCAGATTGGCAATATCACCCTGGATTTGAAATTCGCGTGTGCCGGGAGTGCCTACACTCTGCACTTGAAATTTGGTGGTGGGTCCACTGAAGGCGATCGTGCCGCCGCTGGGATCAAAATTGGTCTTGGCTGCCACCGGCTGGACATCAGTGCCTTCAAAATCGAATTTGATGCGCCGTCCCAAAATCGCCACGATATTATCGCTGGTGTTGGTCGATCGCAGCTGCAAATCAGACGGCAGCTTAATTGAATCGCCTGTTAACGCAGCCGCAAAGGGGCCAACGCTCAGCAATCCCTGATTAGTTGTAAACGTCGCGCTGGAAGCACTGGAGAGAGTGACGTTTTGCACTGGGAGAAAGATCAGGGGGGCTGTACCTGCCTGCTGGGGGCTAATCAACGTACCGCCCTGAATCAATGCGGGTGAAAAGGAATTGAGTGTGAAGTTGATTGCCGTCGGCACACCCTGGAAGAAAACGGGGTTGCCGTTGGAGGAGAACGCCACACCGGACAGCGTACCTTCCAGCCTGCCTGTATCGCCACTGTCGGGCACGTTATTGCCGTTCGTATCAACAAAGCGGCTGGCTGTGGGGATGAAGCGGGAGGTCGTCGTTGTGCCATTGGGCGTCACCAGTCGGAGCGTTTGGATGGCCGTATCGAACAAAATCGGTGCGCCTGACGGCGTTGTGCCCCCGGTTGTAGCCGTCGGTGAGAAAAACGCAGCATCACCAGTTGCCCGTCCGCCAGTAATGGGGATATCAGCACGAGCAGTCGTGGCGATCGCCAAACTGCCAGCCAACAGTCCCAAACAAACAGCAAATCGAGTGGATTGAACAATCACGGCAAAAATCCTCTAAATATTGGGTGAAAGAATAGTCAACCAATTGCTAAGTCAGGGCATCAAATCAACAAGGAGACTTACAGCACCGCTTCCATGCACACATCGCTATTGAGCCAGAGCAGCAAACGAGGGTGACAAACGTACAGGTGATTCAAGCGATAGCCAATGTCGGGGGCCGCCGATGGAGCCGTCAGCGTAAAAAGTACTGACACTTTTTTTACCTGAACCTTACAGAGCTATGCCAGTGGCAAAAAGTTCCCGATCGACGCAAGGTTTTTGAAACTATCACAAAACTCGATGAGCACAGGATTTGAGCGCACACTAGGCCGGATAAATAGCTGCGTCAATTCAGTGGTCGCAAAATGCATAGTTGGTCTTTACACAAGCAACACATAGAGCAGCGGCAGCAACCCGGTTCTTCCTGGCGTGTACCACCCACCCCTAAAAGATAAACGTCGTCCGCACAATCCCGATCGTGATCGTGTCATTGGCATCATTCTGTCTGGGATTAAAGATGACGATAAAGCCAGGGGTGATGCTGATGTTGTCTGATACCCGAAAGCGATAAAAGGCCTCCACGTGGGTTGTCGTGCCAGGTTGGCCGCCAGACCCACCAGCGGCATCCCCCTCGCTCACAAAGCTCGGTACGTTGCGGCCATTGGGCAAATCGCTGCTGATGATCCGTGGGGGTTGACCGACATAGATTGCGCCCAGATTACCGGGAGCACCCAGATCGGGGAAGTTGAGAAAGGCCATCCAGTTAATGGTGTCCACGCTGCCGGAAAACCCTTTCAGATCCGAAGTGGTGTAACCGGCCCAGCCCCCAACGGTGAATCGTGGGGTCACCCGCCAGGCGATCGTGCCTCCAACCGCATTTGTTTTCATCGGCGCACGGAAGGAGTTGGGGTTTGGCAGGGCTAGCTGATCATCTCCCACGCTCGTACCGAGGAAGCCAGTGGGTGAGTACGCATTCACGTAGTTGAGGGCAATGTCTACCGTGCGCGTCGGTGCAAAGGTCAACTGTGCGCCAACGGTTGTGGCACCATTTCTGCCGCCAAACAATCCTGCGTTCACTGGATCCTCGGGGCGATTAGCCGAGTAGACAGCCTGCAACGAAATCTTGGGGGTCACCTGCCAGTCAAAACCGACCCCACCACCATCGCCGCCAATGTTCTGGATCGGGTTGCGTTGGGCGAACCGAGAGAGCGGCCCTTGTCCGGCACTTTCAATCCGGTTTGCGCCCCGAAAGACGTTGACCATGTTGACGCCAACCGGCCCAGCAATGACGGCAAAGTTATTGCCAATGAGCTGCCGGAAGGTCAAATCGCTGATCTTAATGGCGGCACCCGTATCACCCTCGTATCCCAGCAGCAAATCATTGGTCAGCAGTTGGTTGCCATACGATCGACCCGTGCCCGCTTGCAGCCCGGTAAACAGGAGACTGCGCTCGTTAAACTGCGTGTAGAGACTGAGTTGGGCGTTAGTGATTACGTTGACCTGGTTATCTTTACCATTAAATTTGAAGCCAGCCAGGGAAATATCGGGATTATTGTGTCCCTGGACGCCCACAACAAGTTGACCAAACAGCTTCGTCGTAGTGGAAAACTGCTGCTTCTCCAGGGTGGCAGTGCGGGCTTCCAGTGTATCGACCCGACCGCGCAGTGTGGCCAGTTCGGCAGCGAACTCTTCTTGGAGCCGTTGCAGGGCGGTGAGGTCTTCTTTCTTGACCAGATCGGCGGTGCCCGCGGCAATGAGTTCATTGATGCGATCCATGCAGGCGTTCAACCCGGCAGCAAACTCGTAGCGGCTCAAGGCTCGATTGCCGCGAAAGGTTTTGTCCGGATAGCCGACAATGCAACCGTAGCGTTCAACTAGCGACTGTAGCGCCTGAAATGCCCAGTCGGTCGGCTTAACATCGGTCAACTGGGAAACGGACGTCACCTGATCCATCCCCGTTGTAGGCGCTGCCGTTTCCAGACTCGCAACGTTACTTTCTGGTTCGGCCTGATCCAGCGCAGTGTCTGCGGAGGAGCCGCTGGCTGTAGAGGAGGGTGCTTTTGCAAGGGTAAGCGGTGACTGAGCGCTTGCTTGAGCGGTAGCTGCCGATCGATCGCCAGTTGGCAAGGCGATCGCCGATCCGTGATTAGTGGACGGCGCGATCGATCCCGGTTGGTTTGGCCCCGCTGCGAGTGCTGGCCCCGCAATAAAAAGCCCCAGAACCGCTGATGCGAGTGCTGGGGATATCCAAGGTTCAGAAGTGAATTGGCCCGTTTTCATCGTCTAAATCCTCACTAAACTCCTCAAGATCGAACTACTATTCCCCTAAAACCGATTTGCGGAACGCAACGCACACCTGACTTTACATAAGTTTGTAGCAGGTAATACTTCTCATGGAATTTAGCGCTGGGACGGGCATTTGCACTCGCGAACGCGGCAAATTCACCAAACTTTAATGCTGCTGCCCCTGAGGATGTGTTTCTCATTAAGTTTTGGGGCATTTCAGACAGAAGGCCTGAGCGATCGCTTCCGTTTGATACCCGTTTCAAAAAATCATCAGCATGGACAACTGGTATTCCCCCAATCAAGGTTTCAGTCTGGGGACGCGGCTTGGTTAACGGGTTGTCCAGGTCAAGACTGCGCATGAGCTTAGTCGATCGACGCGACATCACCCGCAAAATCGGCGTAGTTTTCCCAGTCGATATCAGGCATCCGATTGAACGCTTCGTTCAGCGAGATTTCCCACAGTCTACGCACCTGGGCCAGATAAGGAGCACCCAGGCTCAGCTTGAGTTCGTAACGGATTTTGAAGGCGTTGGTTTCGTACATCACGATGTTGATCGGCGGCCCAACAGAAATATTGGACTTCATCGTGGAGTCAATCGACAGGAGGGCGCACTTCGCGGCCGCTTCCAACGGGGTGTCAAAGTCCAGGATGCGATCGAGAATGGGTTTGCCATACTTCGCTTCGCCAATTTGCAAAAATGGCGTTTCCTTCGATGCCTGGATGCAGTTGCCCTGGCTGTAGACCAGAAATAGGGCTGGATCCTCCCCACGCACCTGTCCACCTACCAAAAACGTGCACTTAAAGTCGATCCCATCTTTTTCCAACCACGGGCGGTCTTGTTCTTGAATCTGGCGGGCCTTTGCGCCCACGTACCGCGCGACCTCGTACATTGAGGGTAGGGTGTGCAAAGTTCCCTCTTCTTTAGCGATCAAATCTCGTCGCAGCAGCGTGAGGGTGCCTTGTGTTACAGAAAGATTGCCTGCTGTACAAATCAAAATGACTCGTTCGCCGGGGTTAGAGAAGTCAAATAGCTTTTGATGGGTGGAAATATAGTCAACTCCAGCATTTGTGCGAGAGTCCGCAGCCATGACCAGACCAGAACTGGAGAGGATGCCAAGGCAATACGTCATGCAGGCAATGAAGATGAGGGTCTTTTTGATTCTAAGGCGGCACTCACCACAGCGCGTGATTTCTCCCTGCAACTCGCAAAATTGTTGTGATCGATGGGTAAACCACTACCGGCTTCATTTCCAGAAATGCCGTCGCGATCCAGCATAGCGACCAACCTCGACCTTCTGACGTTCTCTTTCTAACTGTTACGGCCTCTGATGATTATCCGTGCGACTGTTAGACAGCGCACAGAGCCTACTTTGTTAGGGTTGTCGGCGTACTGACCGTGGGTGTCGTCCCACCCGTGGTTGGTGTGCCGACCGTAGGCGTGGTTACTCCGGTTGCTGGTGTCGTTACCTGTACCGATGTCCCAGCCGTACCATTCTGCACCTGGACAGAGGTGGGCGCAGGTGTAACGATCGTGGGTACAGGTGTCACAGGAGCTGGAACTGTTACCGTTGTTTGCACCACGGGTGAACTTACCACTGGAGACGCCTGCGTGGGTACAACCGGAACAGGGGCAGGGGCGGGCGTCGGGGCGGGACTGCTCAACACGGTTGGGGTAGGGCTGACTCCGGTTTCGGGCGTGGGCGTCGGGTCAGGACGTGGAATGGGCGTTACAGTGATTGGTGTGGGCGTTGTGGGCGATGGCGTTGGTGTCACCGTCACTGGAGCGGGTGTGGGTACCGGGGTCGGTGCGGGCGTCGGTGTCACCGTAATTGGGGTCGGCGTGGGTACCGGGATGGCGGGGGCAGGGGAAGGTGGTGGTGTTGGAGTCGGCGTGACAACCGTGGGTGTCGAACTGGGGGGTGTAGAAACTGGGGTTGATGTCGGTGGCACAGATGTCGGCGGCACAGATGTCGGTGGTGCTGCCGATGGCGTCTGTGGCGCAGAGGGTTGCTGGGAAACGGGTGTGTTTGGGGGGGTGGGCGTAAGTGGACTAGGGGTTGGTGAGTTTATCGGCACTGGATCGGGCCGGGGCTGGAAGATTTGTGGAGAGGCGGCCGATGGGGTCGGTGGAGGAGTTGCAGCCGTTCCCAGGGCTGTCTGGCTGAGTTGGGTGGTCGAACCCACAAAAGCTGAATTTTGCGGTGGTGTTGTAGCGACTGGCGGTAGACTCGGGGAAATCGTCTGTCCAGCCACGGTTAATTCCAACCCAGAAGGGGTCGGTGTCACCGGATTGTATGGGCTGGGCGCGATCGCGGCTTGAACGCCAGGGCCGGGCGAAAGAGTGACAAACGCCGGATTTTCGTAAACTTTTCCCGTCAGGGGCGCTTGCTCTCTGACGGCCTGAGCAGTCTCAACCTGTACAGCTGCAATCCCTGGATCGGTGCTGGGTGTAGATTTGCTGAGAGGCAGATCCAGGTCGCGGACTAAATCGCTGGTCTGATAAAACGTATTGAGATCAAAATTGAAGACCTGAACAATTTGATTCTGGACGATGACAGCCATCTGTCCAGCTTTGAGTATCTTGCCCTGAGTCGTGGAGCCGTTGGAAACCTCGATCTGACTGTTGGTGAGTGCGCCGACGATCGTAGTGTCTGTATCTTCGTTGTAGCGGACAAATAATGCGGAACCACGGATGCCAGCCGCCGCATTGGGGGTACGGACGTTGGTTCGCCCCTGGCCAGGAGGAATTAACAGCAGTGCCGTGCCATTACCCAGGTAAAAGTTGCGCGTGTTGGGAATGAATTGAAACAGCGCTCGCTCGCCAATCCGTGCGGTGGAGTTGTCATTAAAGCGCAGCTCAGCAAACGACTGACGAGCCGTAGCCAAAGAATCCCCCGGCGTCATCGTATCGGCACGGTGAGCAGCACGGGTAACGCGGTTTTTCAAAATTAGCTGAACCTGGTTACGCAGTGCCGCCACTGTTGCTCGCGTCAGGGGGGTATCCGCACTTGCAGGCGACGGGAACAGCGATGCCCCAGCGCTGAGCAAGCTCAACGTGACGATCAGGAAGAATCTATAAGACATAACGGCTCCAAGTGTTCAGGACCACTTAGCGATTGCACCCGCTCCAAGCCAACCAAGAATCCATGCCAGTGACTGCGTGTTTTCCCTTAAGTGTATAAGCGTAACCCGACTAAAGCAAATAGTTACGGTCTGTGTTGTCTAGTTTACTTTCATCAAAACTAAAATGTCACTTGAACACTGAACAATCCCTAATTTGGGCGATGGCACGGGATGTGATTCCGCAACCTAATGGCATAGGCTAGTAAGGAATGTTCCTGAGATCCAATATCCTGATCGTGCTAACTAGGTACGTCTCTATGGTTAGCCACTGTAGATAATTCAGTACTCCCACGGTTCCTGATTTGCAGACTCGTCACCAACATATCAATTCGGGGTTTCAATTACCCCTCCGGATAAAAATCTGGCAGCAGCACATCCTTTGGGGCAGTTTACTAATGAGTAGTCCTGCCTGGTCGATTCCCAGTCCTGCCTGGTCGATTCCCAGTCCTGCCAGCCCCGATGCTCACGCATACCCAACGTCGATCGCGGCCCAATCAGCGCCACCGACCGTACCTGCTGTCTCTGCTGGTGAGCCCGTCCAGCAAATGCGGCTGGAGCGATCGCGCACGATATCGCCCGCTGGAGCGCTGATGCCGCTGCAATCCCTCCAGCGTGAGGCGGTGGCTTTAGACCCGGCGCAACTCCCATCTGCCGACGAGTCGAGGGTAGACGAATCAACCCGTTCACCCGTGGCGCAAGGCAGCCCACCGCCGCCGCGGGATGGTAGCGACTCCCAGCAAAAAACGATCGCAGACCCAGAGTTGGGCGTTTTGCGGCTGCAAGCCCCCCAAAATTCCCCATCGGATCCAGGGGAAACGACGCTGGGGCAAAATCAACTTGACCCCAATCGTCCCCGCTGTGCGTCTGGAGTTGAACCCGATCCAGAGTTAGGGTGTCTGCCGCTGCAAGCGCTGCCGCCGCCGCCACCGCCCCACCAGCCTGTGGTTTACCTTTTGGGTCGGCTCGATTATTTTCGGAGTAGCAATGTTTTCTCAGCGGTAGACCCCGTAAATGATGGCCTCGTCAGACCTGGGTTAACGCTGTTTTCGGCTCCAGCACTGGGGCCAGATACCTACTTTATTGGGTCGATCGACAGCAATCTGGTTCGCTACAACACGCAAACGCAGATTAACTACAACGAACTGCGATTTCGAGCGGGTATTTTCCAACGCCTTTCACCAACGATGTTTGGGGAAATTGGCTGGAGTAATCAACAGCTCTTTATCGCCAGCGACAAGATTCGAGGACTGCCCGCAGGCAGACGGTTTTTGAACGACCACGCCATTCGCCTGGAACTGAGTCGTCGTGACCAGTTGGGTAAGCACCTGGCGCTGAATACGTTTTATCAACTGCGAATTAGTTTTGCTGACCCTGATATCCGATCGCGGATACTGAATTCGGTGATTGCATCGCTGAGCTACGACCTCCAGCCGAATCTTCAGATTGGCCTCGACTACCAGTTTGCGTTAGCCAATTTTACTGTTGACAGGCGTGACGACCAGTACCATCAACTGGCGGCGCGACTGACGTATACAGCCTTTCGCAATACCCAAATGAACGTGTTCATTGGCTATAGCTTTGGCAACTCGTCTGATCCATCGATCAATTTCAACAGCTTGATTTTGGGCGTGAGTCTGACGGTCAATTTGGGGCTGTTTTGAAGTCCACTCCACCCTTGGGGCAGGACATCGGGCAATGATCCAATGCGACGGCGGCGATCGTGGCGATGGAAACGGCTGTCAATTTCTGCTAACACCCTAAATCTGCCAACACGCTAGAACAGATGGGGGATTGAGTCGAGAGCACTATCGGTTGGGAATGACGCTGGGGACACAGCGGATTGTCAAACATGAGGATGGGTGCGAGACGACCTGTGCAGGAGGGAGCGACCGAACTGACCCCAGCTTCTAACCGGTATAGCAGTGGCGCAAGCTCACTTTCAGTAATTGTTCAGTAATTGTTCTCAGGCGTCTCCTTCCCCATACTAAACCCCTGACGTTGGCCTGCCCTATGAATCCCTCATCCGGTCGTGACCATCGATTGCCCACACCCCAAATAGCCCGTCAGCGGCGGTTTCGTCCGACGGTAATTGGGCCATTGCTGATCCTGGTCTGGGCAGCCGTTAGTGGTATTGCAACAGCGCTCAACTGGCAGCCTGCCCGCGTGTTGGAGCTACAGACGCAGACGCTATTTTTCCGACTGCGGGGATCGATCGCGCCGCCAAAAGATATTGTCATTCTGGCGATCGACGATGACTCGTTAACGCGCGGGCGGGACTCAAAGGAACTCAAGGAACTGGCGGCAATTCAGTCCTGGCCCTGGCGACGGAGCGCTTATGCAGATGTCATTGACAAACTGATGGCGGCGGGCGCGCGGTCTGTGGCAATGGATGTGATCCTGGATCTGCCCAGCGATCGTCCTGCCGACGATCAGCGTCTCCAGCAAACGCTACAGCGGTATGCGGGACGGGTCACACTCGCCGCGCTGCATGCGGCGTCCCCGACGATTGGGGGAGGATTAGACCAGTTGGTGCACCCAAACCCCATGTTTCAGACCAAGCCGGCCTCGATCGGCTTTATCAACTACCTCACTGAACCCGATGGGCAGTTTCGCCGCTTTGGCAGTGTCTATCTCAGTCGAATTAACCCCGATCTCCGGCGATCGCAGCCGAACCTGATTTCGTTCGATGAAGCCTGTTTACGCGCCGCTAAGCTGCCGTTTGAGCCACCTGCAGGAGACTACATTTTCTTCTATGGCGGCCAGAATACGTTCACAACGCTGTCGTTCTGGAATGTGCTCTACGCCAAAAACTGGGCACGATTACAGCAGCAACAGCTCTTCAAAGACAAGCTTGTGCTGATTGGGCCAACGGCGGCCTTTCTGCAGGACGTGCACGCTACACCATTTGGCGAGATACCGGGCGTGGAGATCCATGCCAACGCGATCGCAACCATGCTCGAAAATCGGTCGATCGCCCAGGCTGTGCCCGATGCTCGCTGGCGAGGCATTTGCCTGTTTTTTGGGATTGCTGGTGTGGGTCTAGCGATTGGCCTCGTTTCCAGACGGGCAACGCCCCGGTTCTTCCTTGCGCTGGGCGTGGCGGCGGCCTGGGCGATCGCTGGCTACTTGAGCTTTACCAGCGTGCGCCTGATTCTTCCCGTAGCGATGCCGATGGCGGCGATCGTGCTCAGCGGGGTTTCGTACTTGAGCACGGGCGCAATTAATGACCAGGTTGAAAAGCTGCGCCTGCGCCGAACGCTGGAACGGTACGTGGCCCCACCCGTCGTCGAAGCGATCTTGAGTCAGCCTGAGGACTTCCAGGCATTGCTGCAAGGCCGCAAGCTCAATGCCGCAGTCTTGTTCTGCGACATTCGCGGGTTTACTACGCTTTCATACAGACTGCCTCCAGAACAGTTGGTGGCCCAACTCAATACCTACCTCAATGCGATGGTGGAAGCGGTGGTGGAGGCCAGCGGGACGATCGACAAATTCATCGGTGATGCGGTGATGGCGGAATTTGGCTCACCGGTGTCGTACGGGGAACAGACCGATGCCTTAAACGCGATTCGTGCGGCACTCGGTATGCGTCAGGCATTGGCAGACCTGCGATCGCGCTGGCAACAGGAAGGCAAAACTCCGCTCTACCACGGGATTGGTATTAGCTACGGTGAGGTGATCGCAGGCAACATCGGTTCGCTGCGACGGCTGGAGTATACGGTGATGGGGGATACGGTCAACGTCTCCAGCCGGGTTGAAGGCCTGACCAAAAACTTTTGGACGGATATTTTAATTACGGAATCGCTCTATCAGCTTGTGCAGGATCGGGTTGAGGTGGTGTTTGTGGGCGAGCATCTGCTGCGGGGGCGAGAAGACAGCCCGACCGGACTGTATAGCCTTGTGGGCTGGAAAGGCGAACCGCCAACGCTTTACCATCAGGTGCATGAGGAACTGCGGTGCTATCTTGGTAGTCCGCCAGTCTAGGCCAGTTCCAGAAAAAATTTATGCCCACAAATCGTAAGGGCTTGACACTCGGGCGAAGACTTTTACGCTGATCCAGAAATTATCGACCGAATGCTAAGCCCGTACAGGGGTAATTGCTTTCTCAGAAATCTCCCTAAGGATCGTGAATTAAATCACATCGGCAAATCCAATCGTAAGGGCTTAGCAGGCGGCAGGTACGCTTCCGGTGATGACAGCGGTTTTTGCCCGCCTGCTAAGCCCCTACAGAATTACCGGGTTTATTTTGTTCTCGTTCCTAAAGGTGATTACATTGAAGTCGATCGCCCTGAATGCCCCGTTCAGCAATTGACCGATCGCGTTGAAATCGATATAACTTGAGGTGCGATCGCAGCCGCGCCTAGAGAACGGTTGCCGTAGCCTGCTTGCTGATTGGGAATGCGACGTGAATGGCTGACTGCTCATTGAAGCCTGCGGATTGATTGTCTATCACTTCTTGCAATGAACGCTCCAGACGATTCGCGATCAATTCGCCAAAATTCACTGCTGGCGTCCTTTCAACTCTCAAACCGTCAGGTTTGGCTGTTCGCGTTGGGGCGTTTGCTCTGTCAGATTGGTTCGGGACTGCTGAATTTTTACATTCCGCTGGTGTTTGTGAACCAGGTCGGGCTATCGGCGACAGCCGTAGGCTTTAGCATCGGATTGAGTTCGATCGCCGAAGTGATTGGGCACTTCATCGGTGGCGCACTATCCGATTCGCCGCGCGTTGGCCGCAAGCCCACGCTGCTGCTGTCGATCGTGTTGGGCATTGCGGTATCTGGTGTTCTGACCGTGACCAGTAGCCTGCCGCTGTTAGTCCTGGCCTGTCTGCTGTTGGGACTGGGCGTGGGGGCTTACTGGACGGCAGCGGATGCAGCCATTATGGATGTCACCGCGCCCGATGAGCGCAGTCAGGCTTTTGCGGTGGCGACGATGGCAGACAACCTGGGGATCGGTATTGGCGTCCTGGGCGGCGGTGCACTGCTGTTGCAGGTCAGCCAAACGCCACAGTTACTGTTTGTCGGCTGTGGACTCATATTTGTGGTTTTTCTACTGGCTCAGACCGTAATGCCCGAAACGCGATCGCCCGTTATGACCGAGACCACTGCCACGCAGGGAATTCTGACGGCGCTGAAAGACAAAGCGCTGATCATCCTGTTTTTGGCGAACGCGTTATTTACAACCTATATTGCGCTGGTCAGCAGCACCCTACCGCTGTACTTCACCAACTTTGTCCCGATTGGTGCGGCATCGGGCACGTCCGTGGACAGCACAGCCAACTTATTTACCTGGTGCTATATCGGTGTGGGAACCGTGCTCCAACTGCCGATCGCCCATTTCCTGAGTCGGTTTCGTCGTGTCCGTGTGCTCATGCTGTCAATGGTGCTATGGGCCGCAGGCTTTCTCCTGATCTGGGTAACGGGAACGGTGACGACGACGCAGTTCGCCTGGGCAGTGACGGCACTCTGCACCATGTCGATCGCGGCCACCATGCACAAACCATTTACGGCGGCAATTGTGTCTGATCTGGCTCCCGCATCGCTACGGGGTGCTTACATTGGCGTGAATTCACAAAGCTGGGCGGTTGGCTTTTTCATCGGGCCTGTGCTGGGCGGTTGGGCGATGGATCAGCCACAGGCAATCGCCGATAATGCGTGGCTGATCGCAGCGGCGAGCACCCTGCTGGGATTACTCATCCTGTACGGACTGGGACGCATTCATCCAGAAGCAGATCCCATGCCCGCAGCACCAGAACGGCTGTCGTAGATCACGAGAAGCGTCAGCAGTCGGGGCGCAACCCAGTCGTCACCTGGTGAGGCGGCTGCTCCCCAACCGTTACAACGGGTTGAGGAGGACTACCGCGGATCTGATACGGCTTTTACCGCAGTCCATCAACGTAGCTCAATCCATCAACGTAAGCAGCTTTTTGAACTGGTCGTTGTGATTGGTCGTGTAGGGTTCGGCGTAGTCGGCTGACCAGCAACGCTCAAAATACTCGGTGCGCTG
This sequence comes from Oscillatoriales cyanobacterium Centralia_MAG_596, assembly GCA_021323955.1. Taxonomy (GTDB): domain Bacteria; phylum Cyanobacteriota; class Cyanobacteriia; order Leptolyngbyales; family Leptolyngbyaceae; genus Stenomitos. The sequence continues at coordinate 15,002 of JAJPKC010000110.1, forward strand.
TTCATACATGTGTTCGCGGGCCAGTGCATTGAGCAACGATCGCCAGAGGAAGGCGATCGGAAATGCCGCAAGCTGTAATGGTGTTCTAACTTTGGGTTCGGGTGCAGAGTCAGGAACCAGCTCAAGTTCTCTATAGTGCTGCCATTGCCTATTCATTCGTAAAACCTCGAGTGTTATATTGACCGAGCCACCGCCTACGACCACGCTGCTCCTCAGTGTCACTATTTGCTGTAGACATGCAGAGGGCGATGAACGCGCGTGTAGTGCTAATCTGGCTGTCCCCTAACAATATTTATTGTTTCGACACTTTCTAAAGTAAGCGGGTTTGATGGGATCGGCATCATCCACCAGGGGGATTTTGTATCATATGATGCAAAAAATTTGCAGCGTTTGCCCCTTTGACTTGAGATGTTTGACAACTGAGCACATGCGGACGATCGCTATCCAGCCCTGTAATTGCCCATCATCACTAATCCTCCACCCGATTGGTGACACAAATGCAACAATTGGGAGGAGCGATCGATTGAACAAACCATTGAGGCTGTTAAGTCCAGGAGCAGGGCATGGATAACCTGAAAGCGGTGATCATTGGAGCAGGTATGGGTGGTTTAACCACAGGTATCGCGTTGCAGCAGGCAGGTTACACCGTTGAAGTGTACGATCGCGTCAGCGAATTACGCCCCGCAGGAGCCGCCATTTCCCTCTGGTCTAATGGAGTGAAGGTTCTCAACCACCTGGGGCTGGGCAAAGAGATCGCCCGCATCGGCGGCATGATGGATCGCATGGCGTACTTCAGTCATACGGGTGAAAAGCTGAACGATTTTAGTCTCTATCCCTTGATTGAACGGGTAGGACAGCGACCGTATCCCGTTGCACGGGCATCCCTTCAGCAAATGTTGCTCCAGGCATTCGGTCGGGAAAAGGTGCACCTGGGCGCAAAGTGCATTGGGGTCGAGCAGGATGACAACAGCGTAACGGCCTTTTTTGAAGATGGTCGAACGGCAACGGGAGATGTGCTGGTGGCTGCCGATGGGACGCATTCCATTCTACGGCCCTATGTGCTGGGGCACTCCCTCGATCGCCGCTACGTCGGGTATGTCAATTGGAATGGATTGGTACCTGTAAGCGATGATCTGGCTCCCAAGACGAGCTGGGTGATCTACGTCGGTGAACACAAGCGGGCGTCTTTAATGCCGATCGCGGACGATCGCTTCTACTTCTTCTTTGATGTGCCCATGCCCAAAGAAACGGCTCAGGAGGCAGGCGAGATTCGCGCTGAGCTTGAGCATTTCTTTGCGGGTTGGGCGAAACCAGTGCAGACCTTAATTCAACGGCTAGACCCCAGCCAGACCAATCGCGTACTGATCCACGATATTGAACCGTTGCAAACGCTGGTGCGCGGCCGTGTAGCGCTGCTGGGCGATTCGGGACACGGCACGGCTCCTGACCTGGGGCAGGGCGGCAGTCAGGCGATCGAGGCCGCCTTTGTGCTCGCCAACCGCCTGAAAACCACGAACCTCAGCGTCGTCGATGCCCTCACGCGTTACGAATCCGACCGCAAAGACCGCGTGGCTGATATCATCACTCGCGCCCGCAAACGCGCCGACATGATCCACGGCAAAGACCCCGAAAAGACCCAAAAATGGTACGAAGAGTTGAAATATGACGATGGTACGGGGACGATCGACGGCATCTGCCAGACCATTCTGGGCGGCCCATTGAATTGAGGAATCCCGCTATGCCCTATCCCGATCCAACGCCAGCACAGATGATGCAGCACTTGCGACGGGCGAATCAGATTGCCCTGCGATCGCGCGATTTTGGGCACCATCCCTTTGGGGCGATTCTGGTGGCACCGGACAGTGAAACAGTGCTGCTGGAGCAGGGTAATGTGGACACGCTCAATCATGCCGAAGCGGTGCTCATTCGTACCGCATGGCTCAATTTCTCGCCGTCGTACCTGTGGGACTGTACGCTTTATACCACTGTGGAACCCTGCGTCATGTGCGCCGGAACGCAGTATTGGGCCAATATCGGTCGCCTCGTCTACGGGGTAGCGGAAACGCAACTGCTGGAGTTAACCGGTAGTCACCCGGACAACCCAACGCTGAATCTGCCCTGCCGGGAGGTGTTCGATCGCGGCCAAAAGCCCATCCGCATCTGGGGGCCACTGCCTGCGGTGGCAGCCGATATTCTGCACGTTCACCGCGATTTCTGGCAACGCTGAAGGACGCAATGGCTGACAGACAGAGTTACCGTGCGATCGACTTGCTCTACCGATGGGCCTGGACAAATGCAATGACGCTGTTCCACACCACGGTCTGGTTGATCAGTCGGCTAAAGGCGGCATGAACCTTCGCGATTTCGGGTTTAGAAAGCTGCTGCGCGAGGTGGGTGACGTACGTTGGGCGATCGGGCGTCGTGGCGAACCAGCGATCGATAACGGCTGCGGTCATCAATAAGTCTGCAGACATCGGCTCCAATTGAATGTCTACCGTCATGCCAGCGGCGGTAAAGACCTGCTGCAGGTCGTGCTCGTCCCAGTTCACCATCGGATCGGTGGACTGGTCATAGATGGCCTCTTCGGACTCAACGAGCTTCTGATACAGCCTGGAACTAAGCCAGGACGGGTCTAAAAGCTTGTAAAGTCGCTGGGCGCGGCGCGGCATCGATTCTGCCAGAGTGATGGTGCCAGTTGGGTGCAGCCAGTCCAGCAGCGATCGCCCGATTGCTTGTTTATCCACTTCTCGCAGGAGGGCATTGCGGCCAATGATGCGATCGAAGCGCCAATCGGCTGTCTGAGCGGATAACGCCGTCGATAGTGCTGACAAGGCCGTTTCTACAATTCTCGGACGGGCCAACTCTGGCAGGGGACTGGCCTGCTGCCAGAGGGCATCCGCATCTGTTTTACCATAGACGCAGGCCACTACACTGCCTTCGGGCACCTGCCGCAGCGCTTCCCAGGTTAGCAAACCACTGCCAGCGTTGAGGTCTAGCACAACATGGTGCCGCTGGAGGTTGGCCAGGGCAAAGAGGCGATCCCGCGTTGCTGCCAGGCGATCGCCCGCCTGTCCCAGCGTTCGCTGTAGCCAACGTTCCTGAACCGAATCGACTGGGCCGAAGGTCAATGCGTCTGGTAATGCACCGCCTGTGCCCTCTACCAGGGCGGCCAGTTGCGCTTCCCGACGCCGTGCCACCTGGGTTTGAATGGCGGCCTCAAAGCCCTGGTCGGAGGGTTGGTAAAACATCTGTCCCTGTAAGCTGGCAGGCAAGTACTGCTGCGCGACCCAGTGGTCACGATAGGCATGTGGGTAGAGATAGCCAGCACCATGCCCAAACCCTTTTTTGTCCCGGTTGGCATCCTTCAGCGGATTGGGAACATCCCCTTCGCGCTCCTGTTCCACCGCCGCCAGCGCATCAAAGAACCCCATGACGCTATTCGATTTGGGAGCCGTTGCCAGATACAGCGTCGCGTGGGCGAGGGGATAGCGGCCTTCCGGCAAGCCGACGCGATCGAACGCTTCGGCACAGGCGTTGACCACAGCGATGGCGTTTGGGTCTGCCATGCCCACATCCTCTCCCGCCAGGATCAACAAGCGCCGAAAAATAAACCGGGGGTCTTCGCCAGCATAGACCATCCGCGCCAGCCAGTAGAGCGCAGCATCGGGGTCAGAACCGCGCACGCTTTTGATAAACGCACTGATCGTGTCAAAATGCGCGTCTCCTTCTTTGTCGTACAGAACCGCCCGTCGTTGAATGGACTCTTCTGCCACGGCCAGTGTGATGTGACGACGTCCGGTGGGATCGGGCCGAGTCGTTTCCACGGCAAGTTCCAGCGCGTTGAGCAAGGCGCGGGCATCCCCATTGGCGACGTTAACCAGGTGGTCGATCGCGGCCTCATCAATGTGCACGTCCAGCTTGCCGTAGCCGCGATCGCCGTCCTGCAATGCCTGCTGTATGACCTGGCGCAAATCGGTTTCATCCAGCGGCTTGAGTTGAAACAGGCGCGATCGGCTCACCAGCGCTTTATTCACCTCAAAATAGGGATTTTCCGTCGTGGCCCCAATGAGAATGACCGTACCGTTTTCTACCCAGGGCAATAGCGCGTCTTGCTGAGCCTTGTTGAAGCGATGCACCTCGTCCACAAACAGGATCGTGCGTTGACCGTACATCCCCCGCTTTTCCTGGGCTGTCGCGATCGCGTCGCGGATCTCTTTCACGCCTGACAGCACCGCATTGATGGCAATAAAGTGCGCCTGGGTCGTGTTGGCAATAATCCGCGCCAGCGTCGTTTTTCCTGTACCGGGTGGGCCATAAAAGATGAGCGAGGACAGTTGGTCGGCCTGAATGGCCCGTCGCAGCAGTCGTCCTGGCCCGACGATCGCATCCTGCCCCACAAACTCGTCCAGGGTGCGGGGGCGCATTCGCGCGGCCAGCGGCGCTTCAGTTTCAGTCACTTCCAGACGATGCTGATGAAACAGATCCATAGAATGCCAGCGCCAGCCGCGGTGAGATCAGGCGGCCAGCTTCTGTAATCCTATCCTGGCAGCTTCTGCCACTTGCGGATGACTGTCTTTCGCCAAATAGTTCAGCGCTGAGATGCTCTTTGGGGTTGGCATGTTCGCCAGAGCCTCAGCCAGACGTTGCCGTACCAACCAGTCGTCTGACTGAGCGAACCGCAGGATGGCGTCAACCGCATCGATCGCCTTAATCTCACCCAACGCCGCGATCGCGGCCTGCTGGAGCACGACTTCATCGCTGTCGAGCGCCTGGATGAGCACATCATAGGCGCGTGGATCTTTGAGATTGCCCAACGCGACCGCCGCACTGAACCGGACTAACCAGTTGGTGTCTTCGTAAAAGGCACGCGATAACGGCTCCAGCGCTTTTGCATCTTCCAGATAGCCCAGTGCGCCGGCAGCATCGGCACGAATGCCATAGTCTGACTCATTCACCAGCAGGTCTACCAGAATTGGATAACACTCGTCGGTTTGCTTCAGACCGAGGGCGAATACGGCCATCGATCGCACCTGAATACTCTGGTCATTGAGAACTTTCTTAATCAACGGTACGGCATCTGCCGCTGGAACATCACGCAAGGACGCCAGCCCCAGCATCCGGTCTTTCATGCTCTGGCTGTCTAGCTGTGTTGCAATCTGATCTAAGTTTTCTGAATTCACGTTACAAAACTTTATGTATCATCACTCCTGATTATACCGCTGTCGCTATACATCGTGTGGCAGCAGTCGATCCATCCTAAATTAAAGGGCGATCGCGGCACAGATTCCCCTGCAAGGGACAGGCAGGGAAGCTTTGCGAACGGCATTGTTCTTTATCAGCTACTGTGTAGCTACATGCCTGGGGAATTTGACCTTTGGCGGAAGGCGATATTCCGGCGCTCTTGTTGTGTCGGCACAAATCTGCGGTGTCCGACCCTTGGGGGCCAGCCCCCAAACCCCCAATCTGAGGGACGGCTG
>JAJPKC010000366.1 GCA_021323955.1 Oscillatoriales cyanobacterium Centralia_MAG_596
CCCCTGTGGCCGGGACTGGAAACCGCTGGGCGGTGATTACGGTGATCCTGATTTTGCCGCTGCGATCGCCGCTACCCGCGATCTGGGCAAGCGCATTCCGCTGGTTGCCTTTGGGCACATGCACCACCAGCTCCGCCACACCAAACAGCACCAGCGTGTGCCTCTCAAGGCCAGCTCTGATGGCACAATCTACCTGAATGCTGCCAACGTCCCCCGGATCGTGCAGACAGAGACAAGCCTGATGCGTAACTTCTCCTTAGTCTCACTCCAGGCAGGCTCGGTGGCTGATGTCTCGCTGGTTTGGATCGATCAGGACTTAACTCTTGTTTCGGAGACCCTGTTGTACCGTGCGACACCACCGTTCCAGCGGCATCCTGGGTGTGAAGTGATGGTCTAGTTTGAGCCTGTGGCAACGCTGGAGAGCGGCAGCCTGGATACGGAAATGGAGGCAAGCGCCGCTTTACAATTCAGGCAGACGATCGCCGCACCACCGCCATGCTTGACTTTTATCGCCAGTTCGCCGCCGCGCTCCAAAAAGGCCCTGTGGTGCTGGCAACCGTGACCCACGCTAAAGGATCCGTCCCGCGAGAGGTGGGTGCAATGATGGTTGTGAGGGCTGATCGTTCCCTCATTGGCACGATTGGAGGGGGGGCTGGTGAGGCCAAAATCATCTATCACGCGCGTCAGGTGCTGATCACAGGCATAAAGCAGTTGGTTGCGATTGATCTGTCGGGTACGCCACTGCATGAAACCCAGGGAGTGTGTGGTGGTCTCATGCAAGTTTGGCTAGAACGCTGGGATGGTGCTGCCGCGATTGTCCTTGTGGCAAAGATCATCACAGTATTGCAGGCTGGTCAGTCCGGGTATCTGATCCTGCCCCTGGTGCCGGAGCGATCGCCGTATGTGGCGCTGACCGATCACACCCCACTCCTGCCCGTGCTGGCTTTCCCGGCGGTGCCCATCCCCCTGCTCGCCCCCCCAACACTGCTGATCGTCGGGGCTGGTCATGTGGCGTTGTCGCTGGTTCATATGGCCAGTCTGATTGACTTTCAAATTATGGTGCAGGACGATCGTCCCGAATTTGCCAACGTCCAGCGGTTTCCTGATGCGACGGCGGTACTGACTCAGCCGCTTGAGGCTACCGTCCAACGACTGGCAACTGTACCGCAGCTCTATGCGGCCCTGGTGACCCGCAGTTACCAGTATGACGTGGCCGCCCTGAAAGTTTTACTGCCGCGATCGCTCCGGTATATTGGCATGATTGGCAGTAAGAAACGCGTGAAAACAGTCTTTCAGATGCTTCAACGTGAAGGCATCCCTGGCATCGACGCATCGCGGCTGTTGTCTCTTTTAGAGTCTATCCACGCCCCGATCGGCCTGGACATCGGTGCGCTTACGCCAGCCGAGATTGCGGTCAGCATTTGCGCTGAACTGATCAGCGTGCGTCAATCGGGACGTGAGCAATCACCTTGCATACGATCGCCGCAATCAGTTGCGCAACCACTCCACAACGGTTTATTGCCTGTACAGCGCTATGGTCAACAGCAAGCCCAGCAACAGTAGCGATGAATTGACGTTCAACCAACCAACCAACCACTACGCGATCGTGCTGGCGGCTGGTGCATCAACACGGATGGGGATGTGCAAAGCCTCGCTGCCGTGGGTCGGCGGTATCACCCTGCTGGCCTACCAGATGGCGCAGCTACAGGACGTTGGGGTAATGCCGATTGCGGTACTGGGGCCGCACAACCGCGATCGCCAGCACGACTGCCCCCCCGGTAGTCAGATTGTCATCAATCCTACCCCCAGTGACGGCAAGACAAGTTCAATTTTGATCGGCTTGCAGCACTTGCCCGGTACATTTCACAGCGTCACGATCGTGGCGGTTGACCAACCCCGCCCAAGCTGGGTTTACCGCAGATTGCTGCATGTGCACACTCAGACGGCTGGGGCAAAAATTACCGCGCCCCGGTTTCAAAGCCATCCAGGGCACCCGCTGATTTTCGCCCGCACGATGTACAAACACCTGCTCCAGATTCGGGAGGCGACCCTGGGGCTGCGACAGGTCATGCACACCTTTGCGACGCAAGTCCAATACGTTTCGTTTGACACCCCGTTGGTGTTGACAGACCTCAACACGATCGACCGCTATCGGGCGGAACGACAACGAATGCAGTCAGTCTCTGAGTCATAGCGTAGTCATCTCTTACTTTCATGCCGATTTAATGGGCTGAAACCGCCGCTCAGTGTTGTAACGGACATCGCGGCTCGCTGACTCGCTGGCGGTACCAGTTGCGGGGGTGGTGACGCGATCGTGGCGCTGGAAGGTTGCCTGGTGCTGCGATCAGTGCACAGCATCGTGCCGTTAAAACCCTTCAAAAATAAGGCAGACTACCGCAATCACGGTGGTCTTCATCATTTCTTTAAAAATGCGTGCAAATCTACAGTATTACTTCAACGTTTTCTAACGTGCCTATCCGTATGAGGCGTGAAGAATACCATAGAATGTAGATACCTCAGCGCGCTTACTCTTGAAACGTCACCTTTCCTGCCGCATCTCATTATCAGGTCGTTTGTCAGGCAGCAGCAGCATCTCGTACTGCCCCTCTCATCAGCGCTAGTCATTGTTTAGCATCTATCATCGGTTCTGACATAACCTCGAAAGCTGTTTAACTTCGTGGTAAAAGTGTGATTTGAGAGAAGAGTCAATGATAGTATTGCCTACATTTCCATGCGAATTGCGTCTACTGGCTACACCACCGCCAGTGTTTTTAGGGCTTCAGCAGTATGAGAGATGAAACCCTGAATCTCCAGCAGGAGATTATTGAATACTCGGGCGTTCGGGATATTTTGACCCAGTTGAATAGCGGGCAGCTATTGATGGTCAATAGCCGTAGGCGCAATGGGCTCATTATTTACAAGCGATTTCACGCCGAGTTTGCTGGCCCCGGTGCTGCGGTCGGCAGTTTTTTTGATGTTGACTGTCACCGTGCGATTCCGGTTGGCGATCTTTCCCTGGTTTACCCGGAGACGCAGGAAGAACGCCAAAAAGCGTACCTCATCAGACGCCAGTGGATTCGACTAACGCAACAATTAACTGACAATCCAGTGCCGCTCCAACGAGCGCAAATGATTCTCAATCAGTTTGAGAACTACTTTGGTGCGGAGACCGTTGCAGAAGTGCCTGATGAAGCGTTTGCACTCCTGGTGGGTGTCTTGCCCCAAACGATCAGAATGATGCGTCGGAATGCAGACAATCTGGATATGCGGATTAAGTTTTAATCAGAACCGTCGAAACGGACTGCAACACCCTTGCGGCGGCCTTTGAGTGGTCTTTGAGTGGTCTTTGCATCAGCCCAAACCGCAACGAGCGGGCTGACTGGCCGACTTGCAGTCGCTTGGGTGATTGCCTAGTTGTGCGCCATGCGAGTTGTTTTGAAGGTCACGTTTGAGCCTTCCTGGGTTTGCTCTAGCACCAGCAGCGGCGTTGGTTTTGCTTTTTGATCCCACCGCATATTGGCAATCCGTCCTTGAATGGTTGGCTGCCAGCTTTCATGCTCGCTGGTAGGGCTGAGAAAGGTCTCCATACAGTCAATGATTTGACCGATCGTGACGGAGGTCGGCTGAGTTGGCAGCTTAAAGATCTTGATTTCAATGCGAAACAGGACGCGCTTGGTTCCTTTCGGCAGGTCTCCCGGTTCGTACTCAACGTCAAAGATTTCATCGATCTGTCGTCCCGTGCTGGCGATCCCGATTTCACCTTGATTCCCTTGACCCGGCCGCAGGGCGATCGAAATTTTTTCTTTAACCTTAATTTTGATCTGATTGAGGATCGCGAAGTGGAAGACTTCCTCATCCATCCGCATGCGGAGGTAATCGAGGTTAAATTCCCGTGAGTGAATCAGGTCGGGATTTTTCTCCATCTTGCCGATGGTCTCGACGGCAAATTTCAGCTTTTTCTGAAGTTCGCGGTTTTTAAAAGTTTCAAACCGGACTTGCTTTGCCAGCTTGTCCATTGCGACTTTCGACAGAATTCCCAGCACAACAAGCAGGAGGAGCAATCCTCCAGATGTCATCATCCATAACTGGCTGGAATTGCCTTCTGGAGCCTTTGCCGGTTCAGTTGTCGGAATTGGTTTCGGTTTTACGGGTTTGCTAGACGTTTGAGCCAACCAGGGTTCTACAAAGAGGATGGGGGTTGACATGGTAATGATGAATTTAGAACTTGAATTTTAATAGTAGGATTCCCTGAATAAAGCATTCGACATCACTAACGTAGCTTAATTTGGGGGGAATACGGGGCAATCGTTCGCCGCTAAACCATATTTAGTGACGGGTAACGATAATTACCTTCTACCCACTAGAGCGTACGGATTCCGGACGGTTGACGCCAGCGGACACGATCGCAGCGGGCATCGAGGTAGCAAAGGTAGGGAAAATCCGTATAGCATCCCAGTCCGCCTGTCCACCAGGGATCGAGAAACCAGTACAGTTGATTGCCTGTCAGCCCTTCACAGTAAATTACGATGGCGTCGCCCAGGCTGTAGCGGTGCGACGACAGGGGGGCTGCCTCAGGACTGGAGGGGGTGTACCAGCGAACAATGGATGGGGGCCGCCCCAGGCGATCGCGAACCGATTGCGCCCTCTGCGCGATCTGAACGATGGCGTCTACAGTCGCTTGATTGGTCGGCAGATGCATTCCCCCTCGCGTGGCTTCTGCCCAGGTAAAGCTACCATGCGGGATGATTGGAGCATAGATCTGAAGATTGTCTGGCGTCCAGCGATCGGGCGGGAACGGAAGCGTCTGCGCCACTGGTCTGGGAGGGGACTCGGGCGTATCGCGGCGTGCGGTTTGCATTCGCTTTAAGTCATTAAGCAAGGACTGGATGGCCTGCTCCGGTGTGTCCAGCGATCGCCAAAGCTGAGTGAGATGGAGGAGCGCGTCTCGCTGTGGTGCCGTTCCCTGGTAGAGTACCGGGACATCACGAATGAAGTCCAGCAACGCTCGATCGATCTGAATGGCCGCGTTGGTGATCTCGGCTTGGTCTGGTGGGGTGCGCGTGAAGATGTCAGGGTTCACGCCTAAGACCATCAGCGCCTCACTACGGGTATCCACCTGCTGCCAGAGCCGAAAGCCTTCAACAATGGCATTTCGCTGCTCACCTTTTCCGGCATAGCTTGCGGGAATATGCTGTACGAGCGCGATCAGGGCTGGGTCGAGCAGGGACTGGTCTGGGGCCATGAAAGTTGGCAGAGCGGCGATCGCGGCCTCACGGGAGTCTAACTGCTGCCAGAGTTGAACCAACCGGAGCAGGGCTTCCCGCTGATGTGGGTAGCCGCTGTAGTTTGGCCCAATGAGCGGAAGAAACTGGAGGAGCGCTGCATCCAGTGCACGTTCATCTGGGGTGGAGCTGAGATTTAGCGATGCGATCGCCGCCGCTTGCGTGTCCAGCTTTCGCCAAAGGCGCACCAGTTCGAGTAAGGCTTCCCGCTGGTGCGGTAGGCTCAGGTACTGGCTCGGCAGTTGCCCAATCAGCGCTAGAAACGTCTGATCGATATCAGCGTGAGGCTGTTTGAGCGCCTGCACATCAGTACTCAGATCGCTGATGTAGGCCTGGAGCAGCGATTGGTAATTGCTGGATTCCAGGAGGGCCGCCGTTGGGTCACTGGAGGGTGCGGTATGGCCAGCGGCGATCGCTTGCACAAACTTGTCGGTATAGCGGCCTTGTTCGCTAGACCACAGTTCCGTTCCTTTCCAGCCTTCTACCGTAAGGCTGTTGGTCAAACTGCGAATCGTGTTGGCAGCGTAGTGAACCTGGGCCGCAAATGTATCTACCTGTGCCAGGGTAATGCGATTGGCCGGTGAAATCCCCAGTCCGGTTTCGCCATCGGTGAGGGATGGTTTCTTTTGCACCTGGTAGAGGGCGGCAAGAATGGATTTGTGGATACCCGATCGCGCTGCGGCTTGCAGGTATAGCAGATTACGCTGGTCGGGAGACAGTAGTCCCATAGGGGCGGAAATTAGGGTTACAGGTATAGGTTACAGGGGATGCGGGCGGGGACGGCAAACGGATGGTGCGGAGAGTCTGGACTTTGGATGTTTACAGCTTTGTGGCCGTTGCCCGTCAGCCGTATCGCGATCGTCAGCATTGCACCGACGACAGGCTACAGTAATTAAACGCCGAAAATCGTCGATCGGCGATGGAAACCAGTGCGTTGACTGAAAACCCTTGCCAACCGATCGCAGTTGACTGGGGGATGGCTCACGTCCGAAGTCTGGGGTTCGTTGGCGGCTCTGCCAGCGCGATCGACTGCCGTTAGTCGTATTACCGTCTCTTTGCCCATGCCGCTTCTGCCGCTATCGTCGATTGCTGCCAGTGACCTCAACGGTATCCGATTGGTCGCAACCGATATGGATGGGACGCTGACTACCGCCGAGCGCTTTACGCCGGCACTGTTGCAGACGCTAGAGCAACTGGCCGCCGCCAACATTCACGTGCTCATTGTGACGGGACGATCGGCGGGTTGGGTCAGCGGATTAGTGCACTATCTGCCGATCTGGGGCGCGATCGCTGAGAATGGGGGACTGGTGTATACCCAACCATCGGCTGCCGAGACTCTACTGGTTGACATTGCCGACATTGCGGCGCATCGGCAGGCGCTTGCGGCTGTTTTTCAGCGCTTGCAGACCCAATTTTCACACCTGCAGGCAGCGCAGGACAACCGCTTTCGGCTGACAGACTGGACATTTGACGTGCAGGGATTAGCCGTTGACGAGATTGAGCACCTGTCGCATCTCTGTCAGGCGTGGGGTTGGGGGTTTACCTATAGCAACGTCCAGTGTCACATTAAGCGGCGATCGCAGGACAAAGCCGTGGGACTGCTCCAGGTGCTACGCCAGCACTTTTCCCACTACACGCCAGACCAGATTGTGACGGTTGGGGACAGTCCCAATGACGAGAGCTTGTTTGACCCGCTCCACTTTCCACATTCGGTGGGCGTGGCGAATGTCCTGACGTATCGCGATCGCTTGGCCCACCAGCCGGCGTACGTCACCACTGCCGCTGCCGGGGAGGGCTTTAGAGAACTCGCGCAACGACTGCTGGCGATCGCCTAAGGGCTGGCCTCAAGCCGCTGGATGGAGGCTACACACGCCAGCGCATTGCTCAGATATTCAGTCCGGTCACAGTGAGTGCTGGCGAGTGCTCAACGGTGAACTGATAATAGATCTCCTGTCCGCCTTTAGGTGCTAGCCGCAGTGCCCACTCCAGGAGGCCCATTTCACCCGACTGAATCTGGGGGTTGGTGCGGTTGAGGCGAACTTTGATCTGTTCGTTACGGCTCACGGGGAGCTGTTCGGTCAGGTTGAGGGTTGCTTCCTGGTCGCGCAAATTAGTGACCGTGAGGCGGTAGGCGTAGGTGATGCGCCGCTGCCCACCGATGAGCTGCTTATCCACTTTGCGCTCCACCAGATCACGCGTAATTTTCAGCCCTTCATCAATGCCCAGGTTGAGCTTGAACTCCTGGCCAGGAGCCACATTTTCGATCGATGCCGTGCCTACAAAGCGATTGTCACGAAAGATATTGGCCTGACCGGGTAACAGCGTGGCTCCGTCTGCTGGATTGGTGACAATGGCTTGCAGATAGGCAAAGCTAACCAGTTTCGGACGGGCAATATACTCCAGTCGCGACGGGTAATCGTCATTAAAGATGGTGATCTTGTGGAATGCGCCATCACCGGGGATGTTGTTGTTGCCGTCGATCGCAAAGGTGACAACGCCACCTTCATGGCTAATTTGAGCCGGGGGCGCTTCGGCTGCAACAGTTGGCTGCATTGCTGCGGGTTGTATCGATGCCGCCGAGAATTCCATCACATAGCTACCGCCCAGCATGTCATCGTCTGCACCGCCAGCGGCGGCGGCACTTCGCTTCCGGACGCTACCTGCGGCCACTGGCGCGGGACTGGGGGGAGGCATCGGTGAGAACACATCCACGTACCAGGGCGTCAGCTTTGGCGGCAGCGTTCCGAGTCCAGGCTTAGCGGTCGAGAGCGTGAGCGCAACCTGGGGCCAGTCTTCGCCGGTGGTTTGTTTGACTTCGGCCAGACAGGTGAGATGAAGGCGATTGTCTGTACTGCTAACGCGCAGGTCGTAAAGCGGTTTCCAACTGGCACGACTGCAAACATACGACACTTCGAGTTCAAACTCTCCGGCTCCCGCCGGGGCAATCCCAATGGTCAAGCTAAAGCTTTCTTTGGGACGCGGCGTTTGGACTTGCTGCAACTGTTGGTACAGCGTTTGAATCTGTTTATTCAGTTGGGACAGGTCGCGATTGTGCTGCGCGATCGCGGTTGACAGGTCGCTATACCGCTGCCCCAGGAAGTTTAGCAAGTTGCGCGTCTCTGCGAGGCTGACCTGCTGTTGGGCAAGGCTGCGCGAAAAGCGATCCACCGATTTTTCGCTCAATCCCTGAATGAAGTTGCGCTGAAGGCTGTCGGCGGCAATCCGGTCATTCACGGCCTGCTGTTCATCGGTCAGTTGCTCGATTTGTGCCGTCAGTTGGGCCACGCGATCGATGACTGGGTCAGCAGCAAAAACGTGCTCAGTCTGCACGCCCAGCAGCCGTACCGCTACCGTACCAGCCCCACTGGCCCGCACCGATTCGGGCTGTAGCGTCAGCGGTAAATTGGCCAGAGTGAGGGCCTGTTCGTGCCCGGTCAGCGTGACTTTGCCACGTCGGGTAATGAGTGCCTGGTCTGTATAAACAGTGACGGCTGTGATGCGAGTCTCTAAAAAAATGACGGTTACATCAGGCGTTTCAGGGGTGTCCACGGTCGGATTTTAATGATAATGAGTGAGCAATGAAGCGGTGAATTGCTACGCCAACGCTAACATATCCAATCGGTTGCTTTGGTGTGCGGGTGCCACTGGAAAGAGTGGGGGCAAGGGGTTGCCATGATCGCTGCTCGATCGCGCGGCGCGTTAGTTGAAAGCTCGCACCAATCGACGAAACCGATTTGCAGGGGGTGGTACCTGGTCGCGATCAGCCGCCAGTGTCCCCGATTCCAGGTCAGTAGCGAGTAATACGGTGGGGCAACTGTCCAG
>JAJPKC010000682.1 GCA_021323955.1 Oscillatoriales cyanobacterium Centralia_MAG_596
AGCGGTGGCATTAGCGCGCGTAGAGCTTCTGACGCGGAGCCTGTGTTGGTCGCTAGAGCCTCGGGGCCGATCGGCTCCAGTTGCACTGCACACGCTTTTAGCTCTGGCTGTGATGAGTCAGGGCAGGACTCGGGATGGGTGAGCGCGTTGGCTTCGGCGTTGGCGGCCCAAAGTGCGCCCCAATGCATGGGTACAAAGACGGTTTTGGGCGCGATCGCCGTTGTGATCTTTGCTGGAAAGCGGGTAACACCCCGGCGCGATCGCACCATCAGCCAGTCACCGTCCTTCACGCCAACGGTCGCGGCATCGCGGGGATGAATTTCAATAAATGGCCCATCATACATCTGGCGGATTTTATCAACCCGTCCGGTGCGCGTCTGGGTATGCCAGTGGCCGTAGAGCCTGCCCGTTGTCAGGACGTAGGGATAGTTGTCGTCCGGTGGTTCGGCCAGCCCACGCGAGTGATAGGCTGCAAACCGGGCGCGGCCATCGGGGGTATGAAACTGGCGATCGCTATACAAACGCTTGGCCGCAAACCGGGAAACAGGCGGCTTGTGCGGGTTGCGAATGAAAGAGGGAAAGCGCAATCGTCCCTTATCATCGCGTGTGGCTTCGCTGTCGTCTTCGCCTTTGGGGCACGGCCACTGCAACGGCCCTTCGTGACGGAGGCGATCGTGGGTGATGCCCGTCATATCACAGGGGCGTCCACGGGTGAGCTGCACAAATTCTGCATGGACATCGGCTGCACCGTTGAAGGTAAACGGTTTGCCAAAGCCCAACCGCCGCGCCACTTCTGCAAAAATAACCCAGTCAGCCCGGGCTTCCCCAGGGGGCGTCCGAAACTGCGGACAGAGCGTGACGCGCCGTTCTGAGTTGGTCATCGTTCCAGGTGCCTCGCTCCACTGTGCTGCCGGCAGCAGTACATGGGCGTAGGCAGAGGTTTCGGTGGGGTAATAGGCTTCCTGGTAAACGGTAAAGGGCGATCGTCGCAGTGCTCGCTTGGTCCGTTCCAGGTCGGGCATACTCACCACGGGATTGGTTGCAGCAATCCAGAGAAAGCCAACAGCACCCTCTTCCAGTCCCGTAATCATTTCCCAGGCATGGCGTCCCGGCTCCGGCGAAATTTGCCCTGGTTCCAGCCCCCAAAATTGCTCCACTTCCGCCCGGTGCTGCGGGTTTTTGACCGATCGATACCCTGGCAATAAATGAGACAATCCTCCGGCTTCGCGTCCGCCCATCGCATTGGGCTGGCCTGTAAGCGAAAACGGCCCCGCACCCGGTTTGCCGATTTGACCCGTCATCAGGTGCAAATTGATGATCGATCGCACCTTTGCTGTGCCCTCGCTGGACTGGTTGATCCCCATTGACCACATGGACAGGACGCGCTTGGATTCGCCCCAATAGCGAGTAGCTGTTTCTAGATCCGTGACGCTAATGCCGCAGCGTTTGGCAACCACGTCAGGCTTGTAGTCCTCAATGACTTCTGCAAACGCGGTGAAATTGTTGGTGTGCTTGGCGACAAAGACGGAGTCGAGGTACCCACGGTAGAGCAGCAGATACGCGATCCCATTGAGTAAATCGATGTCTGTTCCTGGATTGATGGCCAGGTGTAGATCGGCGGCTTCAGCCGTTTGGGTTTTGCGTGGATCGACCACAATCAGCTTGACATGCTTGTTTTGCTTGTGGTGCTTGCGGAGTCGGTTAAAAATAATCGGGTGACACTCAGCGGTGTTAGTGCCAATCAAAAACGCACAATCGGTCAGATCCAGGTCGTCGTAGCAGCAGGGTGGGCCGTCGGCACCAAAGCTCTGGATGTAACCGGCAACGGCGGAGGACATGCACAGGCGCGAGTTGGCATCAAAATTATTGGTGCCGAGGAAGCCTTTCATCAGCTTTTGGGCGACGTAGTAATCTTCTGTATTAAATTGTCCGGAGCCATACATGCAGAGCGCATCGGCTCCCTGTGTGGCCCGGACGGTTTGGATGCGATCGACAATCCGTTCCAGGGCTTCGTCCCAACTGACGCGGCGGAATGGCTCATCCAGCGAATCGCGCAGCATGGGATGCAGCAGCCGTTCCTTGTGTAGCGACTCGGTGATCGTGGCACCTTTAACGCAAACCATTCCCTGACTGGACGGATGGGCGCGATCGCCCCTTGCCTGCCAGATGGGTGTGCCCTGTTTGTCTCGATTAACCTGCTTGCCTGGTAAAGCTGGTGGCAATACTTCCAGGCCACAGCCAACGCCACAATAGGGGCAAAGGGTTCTAATGGGGTTAGTCATCGGTGCTATCCATCCATTACATCAAGGCCAATCCGATCAGGCCGAATGCCTTCTCTCACTTGCAGCCGCAGACACGGAATTTGAGCCAGGAGCGAGACATTAGCGGCGGTGCTGGTGCGAATTTCCAGTAGGGCATCGGGCAATGCTTCAAACAGCAACCGCTGTCGGGGAAACACGACCCGCTCAAACAGCCAGTTGGGAATGTTGGCAATTCGGGCCACCTGAAGCTGATTGGTCGCGTTTTCGTAACAACAGAGAATGCGATCGGACCAATCTCCGGGTAGAGAGGTGGATGTCTGAACCATAGGTATTGCTGACTATGCGTCGCTGTAAAAGGGCATCAAGCGCGAACAGGCAAAGACTAAGCAACAGGTGCACACGCTAATTGACATACAGGGCAAACACTCAAAACCTAGATTTGTTCAGCGCTGATAGCGGTTCTCACGCTCATGAAGCGCATAACACATCCCATCCGTGGATCGCTGATTGGCTAATTGCTGGTTGGCTGATCGCTCACGTCGTAGCCAATACTCCGTACCAGTTTCCATCGTCTGCACCTCACTTGCGAGAGAACGGCTAGCGTTATTCGACATCATCATGCGCAAAGCGATGGTAGAGAAAGTCCAGCGCATAGTTACGGAGTTCGTAGTATCGGGGGTCTTCCATGACGTGAGCACGATCGCGCGGACGCGGAAATGGAATGGACAGAATTTCGCCGACTTTCGCCGCCGGGCCGTTGGTCATCATCACCAGGCGATCGCCCAGCAGCAGTGCCTCATCAATATCGTGTGTAATCATCAGCACCGTGACGCGATGCTCAGTCCAGATTTTGAGCAGTTCTTCCTGTAACTCTTCGCGTGTAATAGGGTCGAGGGCACCAAACGGTTCATCCAGCACCAATACCTGCGGACGCAGCGCTAGGGCACGGGCAATACAAACGCGCTGTTTCATCCCGCCCGAAAGCTGCCCCGGTTTTTTATGCGCGGCATCAGTTAGTCCAACTAACGCCAGGTGATCGTGGGCAATTTGCTCTTTTTCCGCCTTTGGCTTGTCAGGGAAAACAGAGTGAATGCCCAGATAAATATTTTCAAACGCGGTCATCCAGGGCAGCAGCGAATAGTTCTGAAAGACCACCATGCGATCGGGGCCAGGTTTGGTGATGCGCTGGTTTTGCAACCGTACTTCACCGCTAGTCGGCTGTCGGAAACCCGACACCATATCCAGCAGCGTGGACTTGCCACAGCCCGAATGGCCAATGACGCAGAGAAATTCGCCTTCATTGACGGTGAGGTTGATGCCATCCAGGACCACATAATCTTCCCCACTGGGTGTGGGATAGGACTTGGTGAGATTCTCAATCACCAGGAATGGTTCCGATGTGAGCGGTGGCCTGGGTTCGAGCGTGGTGCTGTTGCGTATTTGCATAAATGAGGAGGCAGGGGGGAGGGATAGACAAGGGCAGGGAGAGAGACCGTTTTACGTCGCGCTTTGCGTCGCTTCGCTAAAGAGTTTTGAGCAGTGAGCAGTCATCCGTGAAACAGTGAACTAATCATTGAAGACTGGTTTCTGGCTTCTGGCTGCTAATTTTCAACCTTGAGCTTTGAGCCATTCACTTTCGTTCCTGCCCTCAGACGTTTGCTATGACCAGGCTATCGATCGCCACTTCTTCGATGTGAATGTCGCGCTTGATTGCCAGACTTTGGAGATAGCCGATCGGATCATCGGGATTGAACACACTGCCATCGGCGAAGTAGATGGGACCGCGATTAGGTTCAATATCTAACAACCCAAGTTCGCGTGCTGCTTCACCGAATACATCCACTCGACGAACGCGATCGAGAATCTCAAACCAGTTACGGGGGAATGGCGTGAGTCCCCAGCGGGCGAACTGGGTCATGATCCATAGCCCTTCGACGCGATAGGGACAGTTGGTTTGATCGACGTAAAATTGGTTAAAGCGCAGCAGTTGCTCTGGTTCGGAGTCAAGGCTGCGGCGGTAAGGATCAATCAAACCGGGGCGAATGTACGCAGGGTTCGCACCGACGTATTCGGGACGGCTCAAGAGGTCAACCAGTTCTTCGCGATTACGGCGATCGTCGCAATATTCACATGCTTCTAGCAGCGCTTTGACCAATGCTACGTGCGTCTGGGGATATTGAGTTGCCCAATCCTCGCGCACGCCCAAGACCTTTTCTAGATGTCCGGCCCAGATGTCGAGGTCGGTAGCAACGACAAATCCGAGTCCTTCGCGAACGGCGTGTGAGTTCCACGGTTCGCCAGCGCAGTAGCCGTCGATACTACCTGCTTTCAGCGTCGCGACCATTTGGGCGGGTGGGATCACGGTCAGACTGACATCTTGATCAGGGTCGATGCCGCCCGAGGCCAGCCAGTGCCGCAGCAACAGGTTATGCATGGAGGATGGATGCACAACGGCCAGCGTTCTTACCTGGTCAGGGGTCTGAGCGATCGTGGTCTTGAAGTCGGCCAGCGTTCTGACACCCGCGTTGTACAACTGCTGGCTAAACGTCACCGCATTGCCGTTGCGA
>JAJPKC010000481.1 GCA_021323955.1 Oscillatoriales cyanobacterium Centralia_MAG_596
AATGAGTAAGAGCACCACAACGGCGATCGTCCAGAGTATGAAAATGACCAACCCCCAGAATGGAATGGTCATGGGCAGATTGAATGGAACCTGCCCGGCGAGTAAAGAAATGACTGTGGGTTTAGATAACACTTGATGATTTCCATAGAGCCTATCCACACAATAAATATGAAGTTTGGCGGAACTCTAGAAGAAAGTTGCGCAAATCTGGAACATTATTGCGACTGGTCAATGTAACCGATCGCAAGCAGCATTAGCCGCAATGCTTGAGGGCGTTACTGGCCACGAACGTGCCACCACCACCACCTTAACCCCACCAATAAAAAACGCCAGTCGCGAAAAAATTCGGGAGGCTTTCCCTCAAACCAGTGTCCGGCAAACTGGAACCCCCAGCCCACTACAAACAGCAGTACAGACAACTGCCAGGTGCCAGGAACAACGAACTCGACCCCCAGTAGCGGGATAGCGATCGCAATGAGCGGTATCCCGATCGTGTGGCAGAGACGGTTCACCGGATTCTGGTGGCTCTGTTCATACTGAGTAATCCATTCTTCCCAGGCTTTGCCAGCGAGCATACTGCGTTCCTTTGTCTACCATGCAAGTGCAATTCTACCCAACTGCCGCTCATGATTTCGATTGTAAGTCAGGACTGAATTGGCAGCGCGATCGCGGCAACAGGGCCACTGAATTCTATCCACTGGTTGCGGTCGGGTCACATCTGAGTTCAGGCTGGCTGCGATCGCACGCCTGGGAGTCGATCGATCCCAATTCTCTAAATTCGATTTACACATCCTTGTCGGCGGTACGGCCATATGCCCGTATAGATGATCGTCTACAGTGCCATTGTTTGAAACTGGTATTACAGCGATTCGCAATCGACCAGGCCACAATTTGGTCAGGGTGGATATGGGGTATCGGTCTCAACGTGAGCGTTCACCCAAACAGCGGTTACCCGAATAGCGCTCAGCCGAATGGTGTAGTAAATGCAAATGCAATTGGCTGTAAGCGTATAGATGGGATCGTTCTACCCTTAACGTTTGATAGCTGGATTTTGATGGGTTTGAGCTAGAGTGGGGAGAATTGAGGCGCTATAAGTCGGCAGGCCAGCAGTATGAAAGACTTTTTCATTAGCTATAACAGTCATGACCAGGAGTGGGCAGATTGGCTAGCCTGGACGTTAGGAGCAGCCGGTTACACCGTTGCTGCTCAGTCAGGCGGAGCCTGGTTTACGGAAACTGCTGCTGTGGATGCGCGTCGCTCTGTCGCAGCCGCTCAAGCCACCATTGTTGTAGTTTCAGAGCGATATTTGCAGTCTGAATATATCCGGCTGGAGTGGGCGTCTGTATTTGCACCTGACTTGCCGCGTCAACCCCACAATCTCATACCAATCCGGGTCGCTGAATGCCTGCCCACCGGACTGTTGGGACAGCTTGCCTATGTGGATCTGGTGGGCGTACCAGAGGATCTGGCCGCCGACTTTGTGTTGAATGCCCTAAGAGTACGCCTGCAGTCGGCACAGGGGCAGAACACGCCACCTCCCGGTTCGATAGCACGATCGACCCCAACCTCTGCGATCGACCCCGCTACTGTGCGGGCAGAGAACGCGGCTACTGTTTCTGGTCTTCAACAGCGCTCCTTTGACACGGTCGCTACGGCCAACCCGATCGCTGCCCCAATTCAAGCCACCCTCGAGGCGACGCAGGGCTTTCAAGAGGATCTGGGCTTCGGTAATTGGCTGGAAATGGTGTCCATTCCCGGTGGGACGTTTTTCATCGGTGCCCCGGAAACCGAAGCAGACTCAACCGATGCCGAGCGTCCACGCCGTCTGGTTAGAGTGAACGCCTTTGCGACGAGCAAATACCCAGTGACCCAGGCACAGTGGCGGGCTGTGGCCGCGTGGCCACAAATTAATTACACCCTTGAGCCAAACTGCTCCAAATTTAAAGACCTGCAACATCCAGTAGAGCAAGTGTCTTGGTACGAAGCCGTGGAGTTTTGCGATCGCCTCTCACGCAAGACAGGTCGAACCTACCGGCTGCCGACGGAAACCGAGTGGGAATACGCCTGTCGGTCTGGCACCAGGACGGCTTTTCACTTCGGCGATACCATCACGACGGCCTTCGCTAACTACAACGGGAGCCGTACTGAACCCATTGAATCTAAAGAAACTTATCGCCGACAGACAATAGCAGTGGGCCGTTTCCCATCCAATGGCTTCGGCCTGTACGACATGCATGGAAACGTACTGGAGTGGTGCTTAGACCACGGGCACGACAGTTACAAAGGAATCCCAACCGACGGACGCGCCTGGGTCAAGGATGGTAATCCAAACCTGCGGGTAGCGCGTGGCGGTTCCTGGCTCAGCTACCGTAGCGCTTGTCGATCGGCTGCTCGCGACTTCAATGCACCTGCCAACCGTTACGCCAATATTGGGTTTCGGGTAGTTTGTTCTACTCCAGAGGTTTCGTAACGTTTCACGCTGTTCCCTCGGCCCTACCGAGCCACGCCACCGAGTCAGACTGTCTGTAGCAGGCGCTGGCTGTATCCTCAGCGGTCTGACCAGAGCAATCAATTCGTACGAGGCTTTGCCCCCTGAATCTCCAAAACTGGGGATTTTGAACGCTGTCACCGCACCGGGGGTGGGAGCAGTTCGACTTGTTCTTTTGGTGACATTTGAATCCAGGTGGGATAATTAAATCAAGAGCGCGCTCTGATACGGCACTTGTTGCAACCTTTGCAGGTTGATCTGAGTCAGTCTATTGTTGAGCATAGATGGGCGATCGCAACGATGATTAATTGATCAGCATTTTTCAAAGGGAAATGAAGTTTTCCTGTAATTTATGTCCGCTATGTCACCGGATCCCAGCGATCCCTCTGCATCACGTTCCGCCAACCCAGAGCCGAGTCAATCAGCCAAAACTGATGCACCGTTTCCGGTAGCGGGGATCGCGGCTTCGGCGGGCGGGCTGGAAGCGTTTACCGAACTGATCCGCCATTTGCCAACGGATACAGGCATGGCGTTTGTACTGATTCAGCATTTATCGCCTGACCACGAAAGCCTGCTGCCTGAAATTTTGGGCCGAGTGACGGCCATGCCTGTGTGTCAGGTGCAAGACCGGATGCAGGTTACGCCAAACACAGTGTATGTGATTCCGCCCAACGTGCAGATGAGGCTGGTTGATGGGAGTCTGCGGCTCACTCCCCGTCAGAAAAATGAGGGCAAATATTTGCCAGCCGATGTCTTTTTTGAGTCGTTAGCGGTCGATCGCGGCAACAAGGCGATCGGTGTGGTGCTATCGGGGATGGATGGCGATGGCGCACAGGGGATCAAAGCGATCAAGATCGCGGGCGGCATCACCTTTGCAGAATGTGAGGCGACCGCACAATTTAACACGATGCCCAATACGGCGGTTGCTACAGGCAGTGTAGATTTTGTGTTGCCGCCACAAACCATTGCCGCCGAACTGACCAATCTCAGTCGTAGTCCCTTTCTGGTGCAGTCAGAACCGCTGCGGATCAGATCAGCGGATCCACCCGAACCAGGCAATGCGTTGACCCAAATCTTCTCGCTCCTGCGAACGACGACCGGCGTTGACTTTACTCGCTACAAGCCGACCACGCTCGATCGGCGCATCCAGCGGCGAATGATGCTGTACAAGCTGGAGAGATTGGAGGAGTACGCGCAATATTTGCAGGCGCACCGGGAGGAAATCCAGGCGCTGTATGACGAAATTCTGATCCACGTGACCAGCTTCTTTCGGGATCCCCAGGTCTTTGAACAATTGAAGACGCAGGTGTTTCCCACGATTAGCCAGCATAAATCGAGCGATGTGCCCATGCGGATCTGGGTTGCTGGCTGTTCAACGGGCGAGGAAGTGTATTCGATCGCCATCTGCCTGCTAGAGTTTTTTAGCGATCGCGCCACCATCCCGTCGATTCAGATTTTTGCCACCGATATCAGTGAAACCGCGATCAGCAAAGCCCGGTCAGGTTTCTACCTGGAAAGCCAGATGGAAGGAGTTTCCCCCGAGCGCAAAAGCCGTTTCTTTGTGCCGCAGGCGGGCGGGGGCTATCAAATTAGCAGCGCTATCCGCGAATTGTGTGTGTTTGCTCGCCATAACTTAGGCGGCGACCCCCCCTTCTCAAATCTCGACCTGATTAGCTGTCGCAATGTACTGATTTACTTATCCGATGCACTGCAAGAGCGCATCATGTCCCTGTTTCATTACAGTCTCAACCTGGCGGGCTTTCTGCTGCTGGGCACCTCCGAAAGCGTCAAAACCGCTTCAAACTTGTTTACAACTGTCGATGAAGCCTGCAAAATCTATGCGCGCAAGTTGACCCTATCTCGTCCTTTATTTTCGTTTACGACGAGCACACTGCCCGCGAGCGGTGGCCCAAATCAGCAGCGCATCCCAGAGAGCCTGACCATTCCCTTTGATCTGGCACGCGAAGTTGACCTCCTGATCGCCAATCGCTATGCGCCCGTGTCAGTAGTGGTCGATAGCCAGATGCACATCCTACAGATGCGAGGCGACCTCGACCCCTACTTGAAACTGTCCCCCGGCACCACTGAGCTAAACCTGATGGCAATGGCACGGGAAGGGTTAGAGCTACCGCTACGCACCGCGCTGTATCAGGCCCAGACGCAAAATATGCCGGTACGCCAGGAACAAATTCAGATCGAGGCGGGGGAGCGATTGTTGCTGCATCTGGAGGTACTGCCATTCCAGCCATCACTGACAAACGCGCTCTATTTTCTGGTGTTTTTTAATCCCATTTCACCGTCCGTCACGACTCCCCATCTAACCACGGTGAGCAACCTGGAGCCAGTAGACTTAGAGCGTGAGATCCTGAATCTTCGGCAGTCGCTGGCTGCTGCCACTCAGCGCGAACTCTCGGCGCAAGCACATCTACAAGCGGTGATTCAGGAACAAACCCAGTTGAACCAGAGCCTGCGCGTGGCAAACGAAGAAATTCTATCCAGCAATGAGGAGTTGCAAAGCACGAATGAAGAACTCCAAACGGCGAAGGAAGAGATCCAGGCCACCAATGAAGAACTCTCGACCACCAATGATGAACTGCGTAGCCGCAATTTCCAGCAAAATCGGGACAATAGCGATCTCAACAATTTTATTGCCAGCATCAGTATCCCCATCGTCATGCTGACTAATGACTTGAGGATTCGCCGCTTTACGCCTACAGCCCAACGCCTGTTCAATTTCATCCCGACCGATATCGGACGCCCCCTCACTGACCTGCACGGTAATTTTGACGGATCCCAGTTGGAACCCCTGATCCTGGAGGTGTTGGAAACCCTGAACACCAAAGAACAGGAGATCCAGACGCAGGCAGGTTACTGGTACAGCCTGCGGATTCGTCCCTATCGCACAACCGAAAACCAGATTGACGGTGTGACGCTGGTATTTTTCGATATTGATACCCTCAAACACCACGCCGATCGCTTAGAGTCCGCTCGCAACTATGCGGAGACAATCATCGAAACAGTACAAATCCCGCTGATTGTGCTGGATGCCGATCTACGGGTGATTACCGCAAATCGATCGTTTTACGAAACATTTCAGGTTTCTGAACCGGAGACGATCCAGACGTTCCTGCTTGAGTTAAACAATGGGCAGTGGGATATTCCCCCGTTGCGATCGACCTTAGAAAGCATTCGGGCGGATGGTCAACCGGTGCAGGATCTTGAGGTCGATCATGATTTCCAGTCGCTGGGGCCAAAAACGATCTTGCTCAATGCGTGTCGGCTGCAACGGGAAGATGCCGCAGACATGATTTTGCTGTCGATCGTGGACATTACCGAGCGCAAGCAGTTTGAACGGGAGCGATCGCGGTTACTGAAGCAAGAGCAGGTGGCTCGCCAACAGGCAGAAAGCGCCAATCGTGCCAAAGATGAATTTCTCTCAAACCTGTCCCACGAACTCCGCAATCCCCTGACCTCCCTGTTGGCCTGGGCAAAACTGCTCCGCGAGCAGACCCTCGACAAGGACACAGTTGTTCACGGCCTGGAAGTGATTGAGCGCAATGCCAGAGTCCAAAATCAACTGATTGAGGATATTCTGGATGTCTCGCGCATCACGAGCGGTAAGTTTCGGTTGCAGAGCCGTCCGATCGACCTGGAGCCTTTGGTGCAAGCGGCGATCGACAGCCTTTATGTGTCTGCGGTGGCCAAAACGATTCAGATTGTTCCATCGCTGAGTCCGATCGTGGTGCTGGGCGATCCCGATCGCTTGCAGCAAGTGCTGTGGAATCTGCTCTCAAACGCGGTCAAGTTTACGCCTGAGGGGGGACGGATTGCGGTCACGCTATCGCCCGTTGACAATCAGGCGCAAATTCAGGTCAGTGACACCGGGAAAGGCATTCGCGCAGACTTGTTGCCCCAGATTTTCGATCGCTTCTATCAGGGCGATGCCAGCACCACCAAAGTCAATCAAGGGCTGGGACTGGGACTGGCGATCGTGCGGCATATTGTTGATCTGCATGGTGGTACGGTGGAAGCCGAAAGCCCAGGAGAGGGCCAGGGCACAACCTTGACGGTGCGGTTACCCATCTATGCTGCGATCGCAAGCATGTCGTCAATCGTAGAACCAGAACTGATGGCAGAAGAGCCTTTAAATGCCATGCAAGATCCGTCTCTAGAAGGCTTGCAGATCTTGGTGGTTGATGATCAGGTGGATGTCCTGGCAGTCTTGAAGTTTACGCTCGAAAGCTACGGGGCAACTGTACTGACCCTGACGACTGCCGACGCTGCGATCGCCGCGATCACAGAAAACCCTGACCGTTATGATGTGCTGATTTCTGATATCGGCATGCCAGAGGAGGATGGGTATGCCCTGATCCAACAGCTACGCGCACTGAGCGCCGTAGTCGGAAGGCAAATTCCAGCGATCGCGCTGTCGGGCTATACGAGCGAAACCGAACAACAGCGAGCGATTGAGGCCGGGTTTCAAGTCTATATGACTAAACCCTTTGACTTTGCTCAACTGGGGTGCATCATCGCAGACCTGGCTAATCGTGCCTAGTGCGCTTCGGTATATTTGCACAATTTTGTGTCAGAATTCAGGATTTATGGCAAATTTAGCCGTTTTAGCCGAGGCTAGCGCGAGCTTTAATCGAACTTGTCTGCAATACCTGCACGTCTACCGCTATTAGGGTTACTATGATAGTCCGGCTTTCGTTGGGATTGACCATCACTAAAGCGCTCAAGACAGTTCAACTGAAAGTCATCAATTCAGATGTAGTCAGATGTAGAAAGTTTAAGGTGCAAATGCTCTCAAATGCTTGATCGGTTCTATCGCATTCCGAATGCGATCGCTAGAAGTATGATGAGACTGAATTAGGGTTGTCATGGGTCAAACGGTTAGTAGAGCATTGAGGAGGCTCTGTCGAGGTTGAGATGGGAGCAGGGCAACTATGTCTTAGGGCTTGTAAAAAAATAACCTTGTGGAGGTGCGTTACGCTGCCGCTAACAGCACCCTACGGTTCGATCAAACCGTGAAATTGTTTCTTTACAATGCCTTACTGTTACGATTTTTATCGTTGACTAACCCGTAATGAAATGCATCAACACGTGGCTGGGGATGCTCTGTGTCGCATTGCAATTCTATTTACGATCGCAAAACGATTGCGTCAGAATTTTACAAACAAACGTAATTTCATCGTTTTCTAATTGCCATTAGCATTGTTGATGGCTGAATGCCAACGTTAACGCTGTTTATGAAGCTGAGTGAGTCTATGCGAGTTTTATTGCTGTATCCTCTCTTTCCCAAGTCATTTTGGTCGTTTGACAAAGCTCTGGAATTGATTGGGCGCAAAGTCTCTCTCCCTCCTCTGAGTCTCATTACCGTTGCCGCCATCCTGCCCCAAACCTGGGAGTTTCGCTTAGTCGATCGCAACGTTGGGTATGAAAGCGAAGCCGATTGGTACTGGGCCGATCTGGTCATTATTTCGGGCATGATTGTCCAGAAGGACGACATGCTCTATCTCGTCGAAAGCGCAAAGCGTCGCGGCAAGCGCGTTGCCGTTGGTGGCCCCTATGTCACCTCTGTTCCTGAACCCGCTCAAAAGGCCGGAGCAGATTTTTTGGTGCTCGATGAAGGGGAAATTACCTTGCCGCTCTTTGTCGAAGCCCTGGAACGGGGAGAGACATCGGGTGTATTTCGTGCCGATGGCGAAAAGCCTGATGTCACCGATACTCCAGTGCCCCGATTTGACTTGCTCAACCTCAATGCCTACAGTGATATGTCGGTTCAGTTTTCGCGAGGATGCCCCTATCAGTGCGAGTTCTGCGACATTATCGTGCTGTATGGGCGCAAACCGCGCACAAAAACGCCAGCGCAACTGTTAGCAGAGCTGCAGGCTTTATACGATTTAGGGTGGCGGCGATCGATCTTTGTTGTGGATGATAACTTTATTGGCAACAAGCGTAATGTCAAACTGTTGCTGCGCGAACTCGCTCCCTGGATGGCAGAACGAGGCTATCCTTTCAGTTTTTCAACCGAAGCGTCTGTTGATTTAGCGCAAGACCAGGAACTCCTTGATCTGATGATTGCGGCAAACTTTACGGCTGTCTTCTTGGGAATTGAAACGCCTGACACCGACAGCTTATCGTTAACCCAAAAATTTCAAAATACTCGCAACTCATTGATTGAGTCAGTGAAAACGATCAATCGAACTGGGTTGCGCGTGATGGCTGGTTTTATTATTGGGTTTGATGGTGAAAAATCAGGTGCGGGCGATCGCATCATCGATTTTGTGGAAGCAACGGCGATCCCGCAGGCGCTTTTTAGTATGCTACAGGCCCTACCCAACACAGCACTGTCGCACCGTTTGCAAAAAGAAGGACGGTTACTGGAAACCGAGGGCGAAGCGAATATCCATCAAACAACGTTGATCAATTTCATTCCTACTCGACCGCTAGAAGAAATCGCCCGCGAATACGTCCGATGCTTCTGGGACTTGTACGAACCCGATCGCTACCTGGCGCGGGTTTATCGCCACTTTATTGACATGACCCCACGGCACTACAAGAAAAAGTTGAGGCGACCAGAACTGGCAGATCTGCGTGCACTGTTTCTCATTTGCTGGCGGCAGGGATTCAAACGCAATACGCGCTGGCAGTTTTGGCAGCAGCTATTTTCGATTATTCGCCACAATCCTGGTGTGCTTAAACATTACTTGACCAATTGCGCGCATTTGGAGCATTTCATCGATTATCGCGAAATTGTTCGCCATGAAATTGAAACTCAACTCGCCAAATATTTAGTAACCGCGTCAAGAAGCACTGAATTGGCCGCACGCTGAGCTTGATTCAACGTGCTGATCTTGGTTCTATCATCGGATCGATCGGGGTCTCTTCGCATCCAAAAGCGTCCGAACGTGGATGAACCTGTGTCGCCATACGCCATCACTCCACGATCGGACTGGCTTCGCAGGTTGCCGCCGCACTTCAGCGTGTGACGGCAACCCGTCTGAAACCTGCGCCGGATCCAATGGTTGACGAATCGGCCCTGTCCAATGCGTTCTGACCCAGGCTATAAATTCCGCAGCGGCACCCGCCGACCCTCATAAAACTGACGCTCTAGTCTACCAAGGCCATACCAGACCGCGATCGCACTCAATGTCGCGATCATCGCTACAACCGGAGACACAACCGCTGGCAACAATATCCCGGTCATTAAACTCACGATCAGCAACGCCAATCGGATGCGCTGAATCGTGGTCAATGCATTACGACAGCTTGCACAATGCATCGTGTGGGAATGGTAGCGATCAAGCAATACATCTGTTGGCTGCGCTGGCGGCAAGACCTGCCCCGGAAATGGATCGGCCTCAAACTCATTGACCCAGCGACGCAGCCCTGAGACAAACGTATCTGCCCGGGTTGGAAGGTAGAACGCTTGCGCAAAATTCGAACTGCCACCCTTTGCCGCTAAATAGCGTTCCTGGTAGTGCAAAAAAATTTGATCGTCTTCTAGAACGTTGTTGTTCCCGATGTGGGAATACCAGCGCGGGGTTAACTGAATGAACAACCCGGGTAATTTTGAGGCGAACTGAAACGGGAACCGGGCAAAAACCCGACATTCCCCTTTGCGCATCGGCGTTGCATAGACAACCGTAAGAGTGCGCCCAAACTGCTTTGAAGTGAGATCATGCCACATCAGCGCTGGTGCTATGAATGTGGTGTGCTGCTGTCCAAGCGTTCCTTTACGTGGCCCCTCGGCCCAAAACCCCTGAAACCCGTGTTTATCTGCTGCCAGCACTTCTAATTCGACTGGCGCGGCATTAGCGCGATTGCCCACAGAACGATGGTGGGTAAAGGGAACATGGCTCGCATCTAAGACATTCTCTAGCAGCGTCAACGCGTCATATGGTAAGTCCCGAAACGTATTCAAGCAAATCCATCCCTCAGAGGATTCAGCCATCGGTTCAATCAGCGGAATTTTAACGCGATCGGCATTCTCTGGCAGGCCCGCATACGCAAACAACAAGCCCTGACGTTCAGCCGTGGGGAACGCCCTCACGCAGGCACGCTTCGATTCATGCGCCGCTTGATCAGGCCGCTGCTGCGGGATGCGATCGCACCTGCCATCGCCCTTAAACGCCCACCCGTGATAGGGGCACTCAAGCAATCCATCGGATGCCAACCTGCCTTCAGAGAGTGGTGCCAGACGGTGCGGGCATTGATCGGCAAACGCTCGCCAGCATGTCGCTTGTTCGTCCCACCAGATCACGAGATCCTGACCAAGCAGCGTGAACTTGGCTAACTTTGTTTTATCTAAATCTTCAACGTAATAAACGGGATACCAGGCCTCCGTCCAATCAAACCGATGGGGGTCAACGCCGCCAGCAGAAAGTACATCAGACTGGGCTTTCCGTTCTTCGGTTAGCATAGTGATCGCCTGCAAATTTGTGCTTTACACATCTTAACAAATTTGGCTCAAACGCCGATCGTTAAGGGTTTGCTGAGCACAAAAATCTTAATTAAGACATCGCTCACCCCAGCAAAGAATCGTGCCGCTAGAGCGGCACGACACGGTTAAGGGCAGTCAAAGCCTACCGGGTTACCGACGTGGTTGTTGAAGGCAATCAGGCACAGTTGGAAAGCCCGCGCTGGTACACAACCGATGAAACCATCAGTGACATCGTTGTGGCGAGGGCAATACTAGCTGTGCCTGCATCATCACTGAACGTTCAGTACGCCATTAACTAAACGAACAACTTTCGCTTGAGATTCGATTGAGCAATGGTTGAGGATGAAAAGTCATAATCCTCTTCTATGTGCCGTAACCCATTCGGCTCTAAGGATGATTCCGATTGTAGAAACTGCTGAACCGTTTGGCGGACAGCCTGCCGGGCCATATCGTCAATAGCCGTGCCAACGACCAGAATATTGACTCCTGTTGATACAAAAGCTTTGCGATTTTTAGCGTTGATGCCTCCTTCCGCCAGAATGGGAACAGAGACTGCTTGCCGTAACGCAATTAAGCGCTCTCGAATCGGCAGCGCAATTTCACCTGCTGCCACTCCTTCGTAGCTCATCCCAGTCATCAATCCAATCATATCAACCCCGATCGCCTCCATCTCTCTGGCAACCTGAGCAACCTCGGCGGACGTTTCAGCGGGAATCCCAAATAGATGGCGATCGCTGGGATGGGCAATATACGCATCAACCACTAACCCATTCCGATGGGCGATCGCAACCATGTTACGCAAATCTTCGAGAGTTGACTTGTGTACGTGCAGTCCATCAACACCGGAGCAAGAAAGCAGTCGGGCATCTTCATCCGTAAAGGGCAATGGCACTGTCTCCGTAAAGGTGCCTGGCGCACCCACTGTAATAAAAATATCTTGACCAACAACGCTACGGATGCCTGCTGAAACTGCCGCAATCTCTTCGAGTGGAATTTCGTGTCGCAACAGTTCAGCATCATGCATAGATGTGACTCCTTTATGACCACGCGCCAGCGCCAATGCGGGATGATTGGGTTCTAGCATCCGAGCGCCAGCATCAACTGCAGCCAAAGCCATCCGAGCATCATCGCCAGTAATTCCAGTACTGAGCAAGGTAGTTCCGCCATGAATTCTGATGGCGTCGTGAACTTTTTGCATAGCAAAATCGCGCTTGCGCTGCATATCCCCAATGAACATGGATATCTCCTGTGTTTTTCAGATAGACCACTAACGGACGGAAATTGAGACGATGGATTCAGGCTTTAGACTTTAAACCGATTAGCCGATTGAAAATAAGTTCGAACCACTGCTGATTGGTAGTCAGAACCAACGTTTAAGGTCGAATAAACCGGTTTATTCAATTAGCGCTCTGCTGATTACAAAGGAAATGCCTGACCAATAGTTTCGTCATTCTGAGTGGAGAAAAGCGTAACTTAGCTCGCTTCCCGCAAGTTGGAATCTAGAATTTTAGTGCCTGATCGAGACGCTTCACTATGCTTATGCACCGTTCAGTATGACCCTTTAAAGCTTCTCAGGCATTCGCTTCAATCAGAAGCAACAAATTGATCTCTTGCCATAGCGAA
>JAJPKC010000167.1 GCA_021323955.1 Oscillatoriales cyanobacterium Centralia_MAG_596
CATCCTGACGAACGTAGCGTGCGGGTTGAGTGGTCAGAGCAGCCACCCGCCCTTTGCGACATCGTTTCGATGGGAAAGCAAAAGTGCTGGACAATCGTTGAGATTGCCGCCTACCGGCCTGTGGTGTTAGGGCAGGAGGTCAGGGCTGTCTACCTGGCGTACGTACAGCGCGATGGTCTGCCGCTGGCACCGAAAACGGAGTGGTCATTTTTCCACCCGCAAGAAAACATCCACATCCACCTCACGGGTATCGGTGAGCCAGCACTACAGTTAGGGTTTAACGTGCTGGGCGATCCCCCTCGCTTTGGTGAGCGCGTTACCCAGGAGGCTCCCATCCTCCCCTCAGAGCCAGCGCGGTCTGAGGTCAGAACCTGGGTCATCGATCGCTATGACACCTATCTACCAGAAGACCAGCCAACCTACAGCGCCATTTACCTGGTCTGGTGCCTGGTTTCTGAAACGTCGATCGCCGGATAGCAGCTCAGCAATAGCGGCAGGGCTAATGCGGTCTACGGGCCGTTCGCTGATCCTCATACCGCTTCAGCGATCGATGGTCGTGCTCGTTCAGCTCGTACAGTGCCGGGTCTTGCAGATAGTCGTCGGAGTCGCGATCGCCTGCAGTTGTCTTCATCCCTGAAGCTGGCGTCACAGCAGCGTCATCGTACCCCGCATGGCCGACACCATACGAAGGCGGCGGATCGGCAGGTGTCTCTGGGGCACTTGCATACCCGGTGTAGCCCACGCCGTAACCTGCTGGCACGGGTGCTGACGGTGCCGCCGGAGCGTCATCGTACCCCGCATGGCCGACACCATACGAAGGCGGCGGATCGGTTGGTGTAGCGGGAGCGCTCTCGTATCCGGCATAGCCCACACCGTAGGCAGCTGGCACACTGGCAGACCGATAAACCTGTCTCAGCTGCTTCTCGTAGTCGAGATCGGCTGCCGTCTCACTGGTAAATTCAGGCAACGCTGCGACATGCTCTTTGGTGAATTGCTTAACGTAGACGCGATCGGTTGCGTCATCAATGTGGGTAAGGGCGATCGGCAGCAGCACTTTCTTGCCCGAAATCCACTCACTGGTATGGACGACAAAGTAGCGCGGACTGCCGCTGTCATCGACCAGAAGATCGTCCACAGAGCCGATCGCGTCGTCCCCAGAATAGAGCTTAAAGCGTTGAATCGCTCTGCCACCAAAATAGTCGCGGTAATTGGGGTCAAAACGATGAATAGGATGGAGTGCCATAAGCGGTTCTTGCGGAAGGGACAAATGATCCGTGCGTAATGGGCAGGGATGCCGCAGTCCTGATGCAAAGCCGATAGGGCTCAGCTAGCAGAGTGAACAGGCAAACAGTGGGTAGAGTCCCTGGCCGTCGATCCACGGTGTATCGCGTCTCAACAGTCGAGACAGCCCAACAGTCGGGACAGCCCATTTGAAGCATTTATGTATCAGCGATCGGTATTCTGGCTCGGCTCTGTCGTCCATTCTGGGCGCTACATCCTGGGCGATAATTAGATCCCCGCCTCGGCAACGATCAGACGACTGCAAAAACAGCCCAACTACGCTGTTTCCACGGTAGCGACTCCTGCTGCTGCGATCGTCTACCTTCTGAGGCATCTTCGGCCCTGCCCCTGGTCTGGTTCTGGGGTGAATGACCGAGGATCGCCCCCCCAAAGAACCTCATTGCCGCAAGCGTCTGACCGACGGATGTGGCAATGCCTGACGAGACCAGCATTGAGGCGTGCGGTCGATCAGTGTCAATCCCGCCTCACACCAGCGTAATGGCCGTCACCTCAGGCGGACAAAATAAACGGCCTGGCATGTAGGTGCCCAGACCGCGATTGACATACAGGCGATTGTCGCCAACCTGGTGCAACCCCTGCGCCCACTCCCAGTGCTGCGATACCCGATAGCATTCCTTCATCCAGGGCACGAACCGTCGGGTGCGGGAAGGCAATTTGCCATAAGTTCTGGCGATCAGATGAGACACATTGCCGACGCCCGGAAGGACGACCTGCCCACCGTGGGTATGGCCCGATAGCTGCAAATCGACGCGCCACTGCTGCAACGGCACCGCTGTATCAGGGTTGTGCGAGAGGACAATTCGTGGGGTATCGGGCGCGATCGCGGTCATGACGGGCTTGGGGTTGAACGCAGGCGACCAGAAGTCTGCCAGACCAACGATGGCCAGTTGGGCACCGAGCGGATATACAACCTCATTCCACAAGACCTGGATGCCAATGCTGGTGAGCGCTTTAGTCACTTCGGGGCGCGATCGACGGTAGCAAATGTCATGGTTGCCCAGCACTGCAAAGATGCCGGCTCGACTCTGTAGCGCTTTGAGCCAGGGTAACAGGTTGTGAATTGCCGCCGGGTCAGCCGTGACAAAGTCGCCCGTGAGGACAACGAGATCAGGCTCAAGCAGATTGCTGGCCTCGATCGCCTGCGAGAGCAACCGTTCGGAGAGCCGAATCCCATCGAAGTGGAAGTCAGAAAATTGCGTGATGGTGATCCCCTTCAGGTCAGCCGGTAGACCGGCGATCGCAACTGGCAGTCGTTCTACCGTGAGTGGGCCTGTCAACAGTCTGTGCATACGCTCATTAAGCAGGGCATCTTCAGCCTAACAGTTGTTCACAGGGGCTAAGGCCGCGATCGGTGCCCGTTTCATCGTTTCGATCCGCGCGACCGCGATCAGGAGAAACAGGGTAGTCCGATTCAGGATCTTACGTCGCTGTGAAAATTCGGACAGCGCCGGAACCGTCTGCAT
Organism: Oscillatoriales cyanobacterium Centralia_MAG_596; assembly: GCA_021323955.1. GTDB lineage: Bacteria > Cyanobacteriota > Cyanobacteriia > Leptolyngbyales > Leptolyngbyaceae > Stenomitos. The sequence goes on from JAJPKC010000167.1 coordinate 2,766, forward strand.
TGAAAGGGTATAGGGCTGCTCTGGCACAACAAGCGCCTGCCAGGAATATTCTGGCTGAACGGCTGGCTGGAGCAATCGACGGGGAACCCGACTGGCTTGAGTCTGTTCGGCAACCGATATAACGAGAACCACAAGCATGAAGCACAGGAGTAATCCCACGCTCACATCGCGCTCAGGGTCAGAAAGGGCAAAGCGATCAGCGGTCGGTGCGTCTACCGTTGGGGCAGCCGTGAGCTGCCAATCCATCCTGGGCTGCACGAACTGTTGCAGTTCAGTGCGTCTGGTCTGATACAGGTTTAGATTATCCGTGGCAAACTTTAACTCTAGATTAAGTTCAGAATATTGCCGTACAAGCGTTGCCCACTGCTTGATCTGCTGGTTAATGGCGGTCTCCGTCTGGGCGATCGCCTGCTGGCTCGTCTCCAATGCCTGTACCTGACTGGCGGCTGTCACCCATTCCAGCAGGCTCTCCTGCCGCATTACCGCACTGTAATCGGCGTTGTCCTTTGCCTGAAACTCCGCGATCGCCTGGGCCAACTGACGCGCGATCGGCTGCTGCGCCGCCTGCGTCAACTGCTCGGATAGCTGCTGATAGCGCTGTTTGAGCAATGGCAACGCGTCGGTGTCGGGCTGGGGGCGAGCCAACTCCACCGCAAGCTGCGTCGCGATCGACTGAAACTGGCCGAGCAGCGATTGATAGCGATCGTTCTGGGCCAGCAGTTGGGCCGCCTGCACGCCATCCACCTGTCCGACGAGCCGTTTCTGCAAAATGGCCGATCGCGTCCTGGCTTCGGTCAGGCGAATCTGTAGATCCTGCCGTTGTTGCATCAGCACGCCGCTGCGGTACGTTAGCGCCTGTCCCAGCACATTGGGTTCGGCCAGATGGTGCTGTTGCTGAAATGCCTGCAGGTTGTGCTGTGCGACCTTTACCTGCTGCTGTAGCTGTGGGAGCCGTTTCTCCACAAAATTGAGTTCACGACAGAGACTCGTGCGGCACTCCTGACTGTACTGCACGTAGG
>JAJPKC010000011.1 GCA_021323955.1 Oscillatoriales cyanobacterium Centralia_MAG_596
GACTTGCTTTAATTCGCTATATTGACTCATAGGGTTTCTCAAGAGTGTGGTAATTCTGATGAAACCCTACCCTCCTCATCCTTTCAAGCTTTTTGTCCCGTACTTAGAGTATGGCTAAGTTTTTCGCGTGAGCTTTGTTCTCAGCCTTGGGTAAAAATCTTGATAAACGCATAAATTTTATCTGAGGTTAAGTTAAACCGACAATTTTAATCGTACCAAAGATAAATTGCGTTAACGTGTATCAGTTATGTAATGATTTATAGAGGTTGTCTAACACCTGTGATTTTCAACTTACATTCCGTAGGTTGACGATTATTTTTTACTGTGTATTGCCTGAGTCTATCGCTGGAAGCCCTTCTGGGATGGAGTTATGGCAGCAGATCAATCTGCCGATCCAAATAACACCTTAATACTTTGCAACTGTTCGGGTGGCAGATTCCAAAAACTAAGATCGCAATCTGCCAAGGCTTTCAGATGGCTCAAAATCAGCGCATATCGAAAATTATTTGTCCACCTGCGGAATGTCGGTTTCAATAGCCTTATACAATTGTTTCAAGAAGCTGGGCTCTTTTTGGAATGAGTCATGAATTCGGGTGAGCATGTATGCAGCGGTGTTTTTGTTGACGTCGATTCGTGCTGCTAGCTTTCGAACACTGACGCTCTTTGAGTCATTCATAACAATGCAAATTGCTTGAAACCACTTAGGAAGCTCTATGTGCGTTTTGTGAAATAGTGTTCCAACTGTCACACTATAGGAAGTAAAGCACGTACCGCAGTGATACCTTGATTCGCGCTTCATTGATATGGAATGGCAGGATTCGCAATAAGGACACTTAGGAATTCCTTGCCATCGGAGCTGTTCAAGTAAAGCTAAGCACTCATCTTGAGTGGTTAACATTGCAAAGAGTAATTTTTCTTAGGTAAAGCTAAACGTACTCTCTGTTGCTAATACTTTGCCAGTCAAAGATTAATGACTTAGCCTAATGGGGGTGATTGAAGGGTTGCTGTCATGAGATGCAATTAGAGCTAATCCGAATCCCGAAACAACGCAAAGTCGTTAACTCTATAGAGGCAGATGTGGGCTAAATCAGAATCTATTAGTACGAATAAACTATCCTTGATCCCCTTCTCTGTAAGGGTTTCAGCCTAATTGCATTTTATAGCAGCAACCCTTCAATCACCCCTACAAGCAAGGGCTCAACCATTCATTTCGGCAATGTTACGACCTGGCATCAGAAAGGCGCAACATCCTCCCACAATTCTGCTTTCCGGCTAATTCGCTCAGCCTGTTGGCTTGCACTCACTTGGGTTAGTGCATTGGCCTCTACCACCAGTACCAGCGGGCAGTGATCGCCAGCAAAGCAGAAATCAGCACCAGTCAGTTCGATCGCGGTTCTGAGCGCCAGTGTGTCATGAACCGACGGTACCGTAATCATGGTGAAGCCGTCGTAATCGCACTGCAACATGAAGGACACCTCACGGGCGGCCTCTGGGGTTTCAAAGAGTAATTGCATCGATCGCATGCCACGATGTTAACTCAAGCGTAAGTTAGTCTTGGCGATCGCGATCAAATAACAGTTAGCTGGTCGTCGCAACAGCGATAAACTCCACTGTAGGCATAGTGATCGTGTCGGGGTAAAGGTAGTGGTGCGATGTCAAAGTATTGAGAAATTGCAGGAGCGCGTGACACCGCCTCGTGCCAGAACATGCTGAATCGTGGCTGTATGTGACATTGGGTTAGACTAAGCCGAACAGGCATCGATCCGGCTTAGTCTAACCCAATGTCACGAAGAGGACGCCCATGCCTTTCTTTAATCAAGCGGGATTTGACAGTTAATGATTACAGTCACCAAGCAAATTCAAAGCGTTGATAAGGCGATCTGCCAGAACATTGAATCGCTTGCTGAGCAACGAGCATTGCTCTCCCAAAACGTTCTCTCACAGCTCCGGAACTTAGTTGAGGGAGTTGCGGTTCGTCTCCACACAAATTCACCCAATGCCGAATTCAAATACGATGCGATAGAGCCGGGACTCGCCTTTGTCAAGAGTCAAGCAAAATTCAGCTTTCTCGGAAAGTTTCACAAGCTAATCCAGAAAAGCGCTTCCCATTACACCATGGATGGGGATGCTTCTGAGCGTTTGATGCTCAAGTATTACGAGTACCTACACCGTATCCGCAGTTTGCTCCAAGACCACTGTGGTGTAGCCGTGCTAGCAAACCTCGAGTCCTTCCCTATCGACCTTGACCCATCACTGCGAGAGTATCACGAGAAGATTGCCGCAAGAATTGAGGCGATTCGTTTAACTCGGACAGACAGTAGCCGCATGGATCGGTACTACATACACAAAACGCGCCCGTTTTTTGTCGGTGGGCGCATCTACTACGAAGTCACTTTCTACAGTGCCATCAACAAGGTTAGCAAGTTCGACCGCATTATCGCCTTTACTCATATTGATGTAGATGGCAAATATTCGGCACAGTTGATGCTTAAGCGGGACTCGATCGAAGTGCTCGACCAGACGATGCCCATCATGATTATTTGCGAGTGGACGGTCTCAATCCGTCCATGCGAGTTCAATAACTTCGCGCGGCTTTTAGGCCTGTCCACAAAAGTTCCAACCGAGTCGAGGGAGTATAGCTATTTGATGCGGAGGCTGACAGTTAGCTCCGGCAGTCTACTGGACTTGATGGACATTCCCGACGACCAGTACATAAAAGTGAGGGCAGAAGGTACGGCCAACGTCCTCAAGCCGCAGATCTTCCCCGTGCTGGATAAAGCGCGTCGCATTGTACGTTCAGATGCTCCAGGTAAAAACATCCTCAGATATCTTATGCTGCGGATGCACAATAATATACTCAAACTTCCGTACTACCGAGACAGTTGTCCTCGTCTCTCCGGCATGAAACTTCAGTTTGGTTGCATTCCTTTTGATACCATGCCGTTTTGTACCTCGCTACCGGGGCATAATCCCCGTTACTGGGATCTTGCTGAGAGTCTCGATGTGACAGGACGAAGCCATGAACTGCTCGCTCGACACGTAAAGAACAATGTGGAGCGTCATGGAGTCCTCTACACGCCTAAGGTCGGTCTCGAGGAATTCGGGGACGTTAGCAACTTAATCTCCACTTACAACAACAAGCTTTACTACAAGCATACGGAGCGTCAACTCCTGCTCGACAAGGGGCACATCTTCATCCGCGAGTATGAGAATGATACTGTTTCCATCGTCAAGAAGCTTCAGGAGTATGCATCATCTGGAATCGCTGGCTATACCCAAGCCGTTGAGCGCTGGCTTGTTCAAACACCTCATCCTATTGATGACATGGCGAAGAAGGATGCACTCAAGCAGTTGTTCAGCCAGTCGCGCGTCGCTCTGATCTACGGGGCAGCTGGTACTGGTAAGTCAACGATGGTGGACCATATCGCACAATACTTTAACGATAAGGAGAAGCTCTTCCTCGCGCACACCAACCCGGCGATCGACAACCTCAAGCGCAAGGTAACTGCGCAGAGATCGGAATTCCGGACAATCAGCAGCCAGATTTATAGGAGTGCCTCCGATCTGGAGTACGACCTCCTTATAATTGATGAGTGCAGCACTGTGAGCAACGCAGACTTAATCAAGGTGCTGGATAAGACCTCCTTCAAGTTGCTTGTACTCGTTGGCGACGTATACCAAATTGAGTCGATTCAGTTTGGCAACTGGTTCGGAATCATTCGTTCATTCATACCGAGTACCTCAGTGTTCGAGCTGACGACACCCTTCAGAACCAAAAACGACTTACTCTTGGACTTCTGGAACAAGGTTCGATCCATCGAAGACGACATCGCCGAGGTCATGGCTCGCAACGGTTACTCGACTGTGCTGGACAAGACACTGTTCGAAACCCAAGGCCAAGACGAGATCATCCTTTGCTTGAATTACGACGGCCTCTATGGCATCAACAACATCAACCGATTTCTGCAGAGCAGCAACCCTGGCGCAGCGACAACCTGGCGCGTGTCCACGTACAAGATTGGTGATCCTGTTCTCTTCAATGAGGCCGAGAGATTTCGTCCGGTAATCTACAACAACCTGAAAGGGAAAATCGTCGGAATCGAGCGCGATCGTGGCTGGATTCAGTTCGATGTCGAACTAGATCGACCACTCAGCGAATTCGACGTCGTTGGTGATGAGCTCGAATGGATGGGCGGCTCAACAGTTCGTTTCAATGTCTACGACTACGATGCGAGCGACGAGGATGATGACTCTCTAAACACCACTGTGCCATTTCAGGTAGCCTACGCTGTATCGATTCACAAGGCGCAAGGCCTTGAGTACGACTCCGTCAAAATCGTAATCACTGATGCCAATGAAGATGACATCACGCACAGCATCTTTTACACAGCCATAACTCGGGCACGTGAGCATCTGAAGATTTTCTGGACGCCCGAGACGCAGCAGGGTGTTCTTGATCGTCTCCGCCACAGCGCTAACCGAAAGGACGTCGCTCTCCTCGCTAGTCGTAACAGCCTTACGCCAATCAGGGGATGAGCTTAAGAGATAAAATATTTATTGTTAAATGTGCATAGCTGGTGAAAGCCTAACAACAGTACTATCGCCGATCTTGTGGGGTGCGTTCCCTAATACAACACCTCGTATCGCAGCGATAGATTTTTGGAAACGCAACATGCTCATAAATTCCCTGTAGCAAATGGTTGCAGCCTAACAAGTCCCATGCAGGCCGACCGCCGATCACCCGCCGTGAGTATCAAAAGCTTCCATGGCGGGTGATCGATAACGTTACAACTATCAACTCTCGTTTGTTTGGTGGATATAACGGTAATAAGTCATCTTACCAATGCCAAGGGTCTGGCAGATTTCCTGCACTGATCGCTTTGGGTCTGCGGCTAGAGACTTGCCAATTTCAATCTGCTGCGGTGTCAACTTCAGTCTGCGCCCCCCTTTCCGTCCCCTGGAGCGGGCTGCCTGTAACCCAGCCATTGTCCGTTCGCGAATCACCTGGCGCTCAAACTCTGCCAGAGAACAGAAGAGATGAAAAATCAGTTTTCCGGTGGAGCTGGTTGTATCAATGCTTTCCTGCAAAGACTTGAAGCCCACCCCCCGTTGTTGCAGCGATTCCACCACCTCAATTAAGTGTTTAAGGTTCCTGCCCAAGCGATCGAGCCGCCAGACCACCAGGGTATCACCATCACGGACATACTCCAGCGCATCGGTCAGTCCAGGGCGTTTGTCTTTGGCACCACTCATGACATCTTCAAATCGCTTGTCGCACCCTGCCGCTTTGAGCGCATCCATTTGCAAATGGAGATGCTGGTCCTCGGTACTCACCCGCGCATAGCCAACCAGCATAAGTTCATCTCCTAGAGAACAGATGTCCCATTATCAACCGAAAAGGAGTTTATGAGACGTAGATTGAGGGATGAATTTTGGGACAACTGCCAATGCCTGCAACCCTGATTCCCTCGTTCAACCTCCTTTTGCTTTCTGAGAGTCCCAAAAATGGAGGTTTCTGAGACAGTCTCAACGGCTAAACTTTGAGACCGTAAATCTAATCACCCTTTGTTTAACACTTTCAACTGGCACATTCGTTGGAATTGCCTAAGCATTTAGACTTCCTATCAACAACTTCATTTCGTAACACTACGTACGAAACCATGACGATCGCCGCAACCTTGAACTAGCGTTGAGCCGTTGAAAAAAAGGTAGTGCTTCCAGCCATCTATAGAGGTCCTTCTTGTTTCTTTATTTACAGATTTACGGAAATCATTATTTGCAGAACCCATTAAGCATTGATTTACTCAATCCCCTCCAGTAGCTTCGCAACCTGCTCAGGACCCGGAAGTTGTCCCTGCAACTCTTGAGGTAAAGCAGAGAAGGTTTGATAGGTGGCTACCCCGATCGGTTTTGTTGCATCCTTTAAGGCATACTCAACCGTCGTCTTGTCCTTGGACTTGCACAGAATGATGCCAATGGACGGATTCTCGTAGGGCATCCGCATCTTGTCGTCCAGCACCGCCAAATAGAACTGCATCTTGCCAACGTACTCTGGCTCAAACTCCCCGATCTTGAGGTCGATCACCACTAGACAGCGGAGAGCACGGTGATAGAGCAAAAGGTCGATGTAATATTCCCGATCGCCCACTTCTAGCCTGTGCTGGCTGCCGATGAAGCTAAAGACACCTCCCATCTCTTGCAGAAACGGTTGCACTTTTGCCAGAATCGCTGTCTCTAGCTGGTATTCAGAGTGCTCCTCCCCCAATTCCAGGAAGTCGAACACGTAGTCATCCTTCACCGCCAGTTTCGCTTGATTGCGATAATCCTCGGTGATCGCTGCCTCAAAGTTGGTTTGATTAAGCAGCGTCTTCTCATAGGTCTGGTTCTCAATCTGGTGGGTCAGAACGTTCTTTGTCCACCCGAACTTACGGGTCATGCGGATGTAGAACTCCCGCTGCAAGTCATCCTTACACTTTTCTAAGATGACCAGGTTATGGCTCCAGCTAACTTCTGCAACCAGTGGTTGCAGTTTTTCATTCTGGTAATAGGACAGGTAAAAGCTTCGCATATTCCAGATGTTGCGGACAGAAAAACCGCTAATACCAGGGAATTCGGTCCGTAGGTCTTTGGCAAGCTGTTCAACGATCGACCTCCCCCATGTCTCGCCCTGCTGTCGTTCAACAATCAACTTGCCAATATCCCAATACAGGGCAATCAGTTCTTTATTGACCGCTTTAAGAGCGGCGTATTGGGCAGAGCGAATCCGCTGCTTAATTTCTCCCAGCAGTTGTCCATATTCCGTGACCAACTCACTCACCCTGTTCTCCTTGTTTCTGTGTCTAATGATTTCTGTAAATCTTTATTTGCTGAATCCTGTAAATCTGATTGTGCTTAAGTCTACTAAGCGGAACCACCAGGAAGCCGAGCGCAAGGTTATTAGTCATTGCGTTTCCGCAATTCAGTATTTACAGAAATAAGTAAATACTGAATTGCGGAAACGCGACTAGTTTTGCGGTCCATAATGCTCTTCCAATAGCTCTCTCAGCAGGTCCACCATCGTTACCCCCTCAGTGGTTGCCTTCAGTTTGATCGCCTTATGCAAACTTTCAGGAATATCTAGGGTGAGGCGCTTGATTTTCTCCGGCTTCGCTTCTGCTTCTGATACTAGTGGATGCTCTGTCTCAACCAGTGCTTCTCGGTTCGTTACCCATTCTTCAATATCTACAGGTTTCTCTACGGTCCCTGGCTTGCGACCAAAGCTAACTTTTTTACCTGCCATCCTCTTAAACTCCTAAGCTCAAAATTTCTTCAGTTAAGGCGAGAATCTCCTTTGCTGCGGACCCATTGGGGTCAGTATCAAGGACAGTTCCACCCGCTGCGGCAGATTCCGCAAAACTTACACGTTGGCTAATCACCGTCTTAAGCACAGGAATCAGGTACTCTGCTAATGCATCTCCCACATCCCGACCAATTGCTGTATTTACGATTCTACGATTAATTACAAATACGGATTTCAGGTTTTCCTTAAATACAGAAGCTTCTCGAATAAGTTTAATCACCTCATCGGCAGCCCACACGTCGTATGGGCTGGGCTGAATAGGGACAACGACTAAATCTGCTGCGATGATGGCAGAGCGAGCTAGTTCTGAAACGCGGGGTGGACCATCAATCACAACATGGTCGTAATCTTTAGCCAGAGGAGGCAAATCCCGATGGAGCGTAGGGCGATCGAGTCCGATAACTGAAAAGGGCGGTTTGTCACTGCGAGCGGCTGCCCAGTCACGGGCGGAACCTTGTGGGTCGGCATCAACTAGTAGAACTCTTGCTCCTTTAAGCGCCAGCGCATAGCTGATATGGATGGCAAGGGTTGTCTTACCCACCCCGCCCTTCTGATTTTGAATAGAAATTTTCATTATTTACAGAAAGCATTATTTACAGAAAACATGATTTGCATTTTTACAGGCTTGCAGAAATAAAGATAACTCAAACCGCGACAAGTTTTCTATTTCATCCGCCTTTTCGCTTAATTCTTTGTTTCTGTTTTTGCTGATTTACAGAAATCTGTAAAAATTTAATTTAAGGTGATGAGCTTGAGCCGATATACGACCTCAAAAGTGCAAGTTGGGCTGGAAAGCTTTATCCGGATTGAGTTTCAGAGAATCTATCGAGGAGAGTCTCAAAATCAGCCCTTGTATGTACTGGTGACGGGCTGTGCTTGGCGACTATTGGCCCACCGACTATCCATCCTACTCAACGGTCTACTACTACTTCCGCAAGTGGCGTGATGATGGCAGTTGGAAGCGTATTCATGATCATTTAGTCCAATGGGTGAGAGTCACTGAAGCGCGTGACCCCAGTCCCAGTGCAGCAAGCCTTGATTCTCAAACCGTTCCGACGGCAGTTATGGTGCATGCAGCTGTCGGTTATGACGCAGGCAAAAAATCAAAGGGCGAAAACGCTTTACTCTCGTCGATACCTTGGGTCTGTTGATGGCTGTGCGAGTCGTCCCCGGCACTCACTGTTGCAGTAAAATCGAGCGCACTTGAATCAACTGGTCCTCAAGGATAAGTATAGTTAAAGGTTTAATGAACTATTACCATAGTATATCCAAAGTATACAAGCAGTATGCTATAACTAAGGTGTACTAAAGAAATCGAAGCTCATGACAAAGGCAATCCAAACGTTTACCCACAATAGCTTTGATGCCATTGTTGACAGAGGGGCTGATTACAGATGGGTGATTGATCAAAATAAAGCAAAGACTTACGAGTATTTAGTCTGCTGTAGTTCTGTCGGTGCTAATCGAGGAAGCGGATTCCTGGTTGGAAAAATTAGCGGAGTTGAGTTCGATCAGGTCGGAGACAAGGGGAATAAACGCTATGCCATTTGTATTTCAGAGGTCGCATCCGTTGATATTCCTGACCTATGGCCCGGTAATCAGAACCCAGTTAGATACACCACGCTAGAGGAACTTGGCATCGACCCATCTAAGCTGTCTTTCCAAAAGGTAAGCACAACTCAGTCGAACACTTTGACCATCGCTCAAGCCAAAGCTGGACTGGCTAAAAATTATGGGGTGAGTGAAGACAACATCGAAATTTTGATTAAAGGGTAATCGCCCCAAATTGCTCCCTCATTACCCTAATTCCAGAGGGAGCATAAGGCAGCATCGGCTTCCTGCTGCCCCACATCCAGGTACTTCGCCAGATTGCCGTCCGCATGTTTCGTGATCTGTTGCAGCGTTCGGAGGGAATGCCCCTGGTTATGCATCTTCGTGAGCAGCGATCGCCGGAAGCTATGAGGGGTTGAGTACTGACACCCCGAAAGCCCAAATAGTCGCAGGCTTGCCGCAATGCCTTGTCGGTGGCTTGAGTAGTCAGGTGGTTAGTAAACCGACCGGGAAACAGATACCCACTCTGGGGCAGTTCCACCGCCTTGAGTGCTGCCACCAGGGGAGAGACGATCGCTACATCGCGGGTGGTCTTGGTCTTGGTCGTTCGCGCCCGGTAGACGATGCGCCCTGCCACAACATCTTCCGCTTGGAGCTGCACCACTTCCCCCACCCGTGCGGCGGTGTAATAGCAAATTTGGAACACCAGCCGCTGGGGTTGCGCTAACGTGGCGAACAGTGTCGCCAGTTGAGCGTCACTCAACACCACCGCCTGACCGTTGCGCTTGACTTTGGGCATCGTAAATTTGAGTTGGTCTTTGGTTAGTTTACCAACTCAAATTGCTTGCCTTTGCAGGGGTTCCAGCCTGGAATGTCCTTTTTAGTGGCGTTTATTGCAAAAGATCCCCCTGTTATTGCCAATGCGTGTGCGGCTGGAAAAGTTAATCGGGCAAAGGTCAACACGGTTGACCGGGGTATGACACTGTTTCTGGCAATTAAGTACCACATCGTCTGAAAGCTCTTCTTAGCCTAACTTCCAGACCGTGATCTTGCCCCTTTTGCTTAGCGTTGATACACAGCAGGAGCGACGCGAGCGTTGAGGAGCAGAGTGATTGATAATTTCTGCTAATCATCTTGGGCCAGCGGGCGCATTTGAACAGAAAGTTACGGTTTTGGCTGGAATCCTTATGCCATAAGGTTTTCATTTTCTGTAAAGGCAACAGCTAGAAAAACGACCGATTTCTTTGTGCCGAGCTTTTCGCCGCAATGAGGTCTTGATCAGTACAAGAAAACTCATCAAGAAATTCAAATCAGGTTACATGGTCAGTTTTAAGTTCCCTGACACATCGAAACCGTAACTTTCTGCATGGATGCGCCCGCTGGTCCAGCTTTCAGAAGTTGCATGGCACTTCATTACAGCTTTGCTATTTTTACCCCTGATACAAGCATCACTAATCATTTACATCATGCTGCCAATAAATAGGGATAACAGGAGTACGGAAATGGCGGCTTGCAATTAGCCCTAATGCAGGATGCCCTTTAGAAAAACAACTTAAGCTTTTAAGTTCCTGTTTTTGCTCACGCAAATTGATGATGAATGTTTTGAGCTCATCAAGATTCGGCGGTAGCTGAATGGAGTCAACTGTTAGTCCACTTGCATAACCAGCATTCTGGCAATAAAGATAATTTTCTGTTTCATTGTCTGGGAACCAGATTTGAAGATTGGTATGAGGAAAGATATGAACGACGGATTCATAAAAATCTGGGTACTGTTCATCAAGGTTCAAAACGGCATACCAATCCGCCAGTAGGGGCAGCAGTGTTGAGAGGTTTGTTAATGTCTCTTTAGGAGGAGCTTTCCCAAATTGCAGAGCAATTAACTCTTCATGGCTATCCGAAGCAATTGGGAAATGCTTGCCTAAATTATCATAGGCATAAAAGATACGGCTTGCAATCCTGTTTACCCACTCTATGGCTGTCTCTTGCTCATTGGCTGCTGTTAAAGCAAGTAACCCAAGTCCAATATCAATTGCATGATTATCGTAGAGTGGTGTCCACGCAGATGGGTTACTTCTAATCAAGTTTTCTAGCATTCGGACGATCGCAGAAGCTTGGTCAAAATAGCGTTGCTGCGCTTCACCTTCCAATTGCTGAGCAATGTACCAGTAAGATAATCCAATGCTTGCTAAAATTCCGATTGTCTCAAAAGTTCGTAGTGGATACTCCACCTCATCTGCCATGTTATAGCCGAACAATCCATCCTGAACATAACAGTAGGGTTGGAGTTTACCAGCATAATGATCTCCAATTGTGAGATATGTAAAGAATAGCTGGATGAATCCCGCCATTGTTTTCTTGCAATCGAACAAATCGTTACGCCGTAGCCAATCCCAAGTACGAAGCACCATATATTCAGCACTTAAAAGAGCAGGACGGAGATTGTCAGCTTCCTCACTCCAATGAAATACGATTCTTAAACTTAGATGCAGAAGACGTAAAGCTTTTTGGCGTTTTTGCACCGAACCTGATTTTTTATCAGTTGGCAAATTACCACTAAATAAGGTTTCATCGATCAACTGATAAAAATACTTCGGCTGATCATCATTCTGGTCAACCAAGGCAATCGTCTTGCGTAGATTTTTGCGGGAAAATTCTGGAAATAGATACTCATCCAGTAAATATTCCTCAATCAGCGGTGCTAGTTCTTCGCCACCCCAGAAGGCAAACTCAATTTCTCCATATTTAGGATGAGTTTGCGTGTGTTCGTGAACATAGTTGTTCCAGTCCTCAACAACATTTTGCTTTAAAGCACCACCTGTCACCAAAACAATTTTCTTTGGTAGTTTTGCATGTTCTGGTCGAACGCGAGTGCGTAGGTAGCCTTTTAAGATTTGCTCTAAAGATGCGCTAATACCATTTGGAGTGGCATACCACTCCTGCCGTGTAATGTCTCCACACTTTGCTGTAAATAGAAAGAGCTTTCGCCTTCCATCCTCTGGATCGTTCCCTATGGAAGGAATATCAACACCTTCCTGTCTTCCCCCACTTTCAGCACGATTCAAAGGGATGATTTTCATATTCATCAGTAGGTCGAAAAGCAGCGAATCGAGTTCGCCCGCTTCTTTCAACATACTCAAATACTCACGAATCACTAACTTCATACATCTGGCTCTGTCAAATCTGTCTCTAAAGTATCCGTAGCTTGCTCAAATCCCACGAACCTCCATTTCCACCGCTGATGAGCACGACCAACAGGATCAATAACATTGCTTTGGGGCACATCATATTCGTAAGATAGAGGCGCAAAGCGCATAGGTTCAGAAACCTTTTGGGCTGCCTTATCAAAATGAGCAGATGCCTTTCCATATTTGATTGGGATTTCTCGCCCACCCAATACAGTCCAGAAGATTGAACGTTCTTTAGCCTGCTCGACAATATCTACGTTCTGCTTCCACTGGGCTTGGTAATAAGCATAGATCCTACTGGGAGGTGCTTGTAGTTCCTTGAGGGAAGGCAGTGCTTGCCGGGCTTGAAGATAGCGATCAAACCGCTCCAATGCTGCTTGAATGATTTGCCTTTCTACTTCTGTAGTTGTCTCTTCATCAAGCCGATTGCCTAAATACTCCCTTGACTTGATTGGATAATCGTAGACAACGTAATCACCCAGCAGTATTACGATTTGCTCTGCAAGCGATCGAGAAATAGGCTCCCGCTGAGCGGCAGATAAAATTAAAGCCGCAAGTGAAACTCCACCCGTAACATACCCTGCAATACGGCATAGCATCTGCTGAACAGTGAGTTCATCGAGGGAGTCGAGCACAGGTTTGCTGAGTAGAATTGATGGCTTTAGATTGTTGTCAGCACTTTCATTAGGATTGTTGGATGGCATTGCTGCAAAAAAATGCTCAATTTCGGATGCAGCACGATGTAGATGAGGAATTCTTGAGGCGAACCACTGGGTTAATGCAGAGTTTAACTCATCATGGTAATGGTTAAATAACTCCGTAAGCGTATATCGTGTAACGTCAGGTAAAGTGTTGTCAGTATTGTTGGTATAGTCCCAATTCAGTGCCAATACCTCAATAACTTGGATTGCAACATTGAGTTCATTATGAACATAGCGGCGGATTGCAAAATCTAACTGCTTTAGAGTTTCTGGATGTAGGAGTGGTTTTTGTAGAAGCGCCAAGAGAGCTTTCTTATACCAATCTTCGTGAGAAGATTCCTCTGCTCGGCGAGACAAAACTTGGGCTGCTTCTTGACGGATAGCCAAATCTGCTCGGGAGGATAACTCTACAAACTTAGCGATCGCTTCATTCGAGTGGTCTAGCAGATCTCCATAGGCTCTGGTCAATCTGAAATCTACTTCGGCGCTTTGTTGTAACAGAAATTCATCGAAACGAGCAAGTGTTTTAGCCAGTAAATCTGATTGCTCAGCATTACTATAATTAAGCCGTCCCAATACAGCGATTCCTAAATTAACTTTTACTGAATCATAAGAGCCAGTAAGTGACAATGCTCTTTGATGAGCCGTATAGAAATCAAATTGGCTTAGGATAAGTAACGTTGTGAATATAAATTCAAGAAAGAGTGGATTGGAGCGGCTTATAAATTCTTGATAAAATGCTTCGACAATCTCTTGCGATTGCTTTAGTAAACCCTGCATCTCATATTGAAACGTTCCGGCTCCAGGGTTGATTCTTGCAAAAACCTCTACCGCATCAGCTAAAAGCTTTGGCTCGGGGCGAAGGTCAGGTAATACTGCACAAAACAATTCATATAATTGCCAGAAGTTTTTATGGGGAACATCTTCTGTGCTTCTTAAAGCAGCAACTTCAATAACACGGCTGATTAAATCTGTACTAGGCTCTTTCGCTAATGTGTATAATGACCGAGTGCCAAGAGCAAGGTCGTATTTGAGTAGAACGCTACAACGATAAAGATGATCAACAGTATCTAGAAAAGTGCCTATATCATCCCAAGCCGAGACCAATTGATTGACCGCATACTCAACCAAATACTCAGCTTGTAGAGCTGATTCGACAAAAGCAACTTTGTCCTCTTGTTGTTTTAAGAAACCGAGAGTGATCGCTCGCTCAACCTCAATCTTTTGTTGTTCTACAGGGACAGCGTCTTTTATTTCTGTATAGAGAGTCTTTGCAAATTGTTGTAAGGTCTTATGAACTTCTGGCAGATCTGCACCGATGGATTGCCAAGAACCCGATATGTTACTGCTTTGCGTCATAGCTTTGTACAGAAATTGTCCTCAAAAATTCTTTTAGGGTTCTTTGCATGTGCGCCGAGCAAAGCTCGGCGCACATGCAAAGAACCCTAACTTGGACGAGATTTAGACGGCTATTTCTTCATACGTCCAACCAGAGTTGTGATTCTGCCTTGATAGACCCATCTGCTTTTATTCGTTCCCTGAGATGGTTAATCTCTTTCTCTTGATTCTGCTCATCCCGATACTTCCAGAAGATCCACCCATTTACATGCCGCTCTTTACCTTTTGCCTTCTTTATAGCCGCATTAGCTGCCGCTGACAGGGTAAGATATTTTTGACCATCAAAAGTAACTTCACCTGTTTTAAGGTTCAAGATTCCTTCTAAGTCAGTATTGAAATAGCTAGCAAATACCTTTAAGGTTCCTCCTATAATAAGGGGATCTCGGTAGAACTCTCGCATAATTCCTTCTCTTGCGTCAAGAACATGAGTTTTTATCAAGCGATAAATTGACGCTGCTCTATTCTCTAGAAACTCTAGATACTTTAAATCATATAATCCTAGTACTAGCTCTTCGAGAATCAAATGTTCCTTTAAGCAATTTTTCAATTCAGGATTACTTGATTTCAATTTTTGCAAGTACACGGATGGGGCTTTATTCCCAATTTGAATGTTGGTTATAGGAGGAATTAAAGTACGATTAACAACACTATCAATTAGTTCTAAAACGCTTTCTTCATCTTTATAAATTTTACTCAAGTAGTCTTTTGGAAAGACGTGATGATCGTCTAACCTACTGTTAAAACCTAGCTTTCGAGTACTACTCCAATCTGGCAATCCGCTGGCAGAATAATTAATTAAATTCAAAATTCCTCGATATACAGCACTCGCTTTCTTAGTAAAAGAAGAAAGTTCAGCAGGATCTTCAACTTGAGATTTAAGTTTGAAGAAGAATGACTTATCAGTAATCTTCCTTTCTCTAGCGATCGCTTCAAGGATGTGGGAGTCTTGAATAATAGTTTCATTCGATGCACCTGTATATCTCTGAGAAAAGACTGAAGCCCAGTACCAGTACTTGACGAATCTCAGCTGAGCTTCACTCATTCGACAGAAGTCGCCTTTCAACTCTCTAAGAAATATCATCATTGGGATGATCATATTTTCATAAGGCATCCATGACTGCGAAATGATCAGGTGATTTTCATAAAGGAAGTCGAGAACCCTTTTATACTGTTCACATAGCTCGACCCAGTAAGAATCGAAGTGCTCATGATTTAGTTTGGTTAAGATGAAAGTCTTATCAATACTCCTCCCTTCACTCACAATATAAGCGATCGCTCTGACTATGATTTCACGATTTAATTCGTAATTAGGATAGCGAGATTCAAATTCCGTAATATGGCTTTTAAGATTGAATCCTGCGTACAGTTTTGCAGCAAGAATGTCGATGAACTTAAGCTGAACACTCTTACTATTACTACGTTCAAAGAAGAGGGTGAATTTTTCAGAAGTAGTGTCCAGTAAGTAATACGAAAGTAACTTCTCTGCTTTAAAGGAATCTTGGATTTTTCTGGAGAAGAACACGTACTGTCTAAACAATTCCTTTTGTTCTTCTGGAGATTTACCCTGAATAAATACTAATTTTTGAAAAAACTTCTCCTGGATATCTTCTTGTAAATAAGCCTTTACCATTGTTTCGTAAACATCAGAGAGTCTAAAAGATAAACTGCTACTGCTCTCCTGTCCAGAATATTCAGATAAGACTTCTTCCAAAGAAAGATCATGAAAATCATCGTATGAGAGTTCTTCATCAGGTTTGGTTATAAACCAAACCTCATCAGCGCCCTTTAAAGCTCGATAGATGGAAGTAATCCGCTGCTGCCCATCTAGTACCAGTCGAAATCCTGTTGTACGGGCTCTTGTTTCAACCTCTTCTTTGCTATAACTAGTCAGCTTTAAATGTTTTCTACGAATTGTTTTAGATTTTCTTGGTCTGTCATCAAATGCCCGTGTAGTGATTTCAAATGAGGGGACACCATAAATAATAGACCCAATGAAAATATCTTTGGTTAAAGAGTCAAATAGGTCGTAGCCTGACTGCCTGACACATCTCAGTAAATCGCAGGCAGTCAAGGCTTACAGGTTAAGGAACGAATGCGAGTAAACCAGATCTGGTCATAGAAATCTCGCTCAGCC
>JAJPKC010000519.1 GCA_021323955.1 Oscillatoriales cyanobacterium Centralia_MAG_596
AAACGTCGCTTGACACCAATGACTTATTTGAGGTGGCGATCGCCAGCGTCTTATGCAGCTTCTTGATCGTGCTCAAGGTCTGTTGATAGTTCACCGTGTCGCCCTGTTCCGAGAACAACTGCGCGGCCTGACGTAGATCTTCAATGGCATCGAGCCGATGCCCAATTTTGATGCAGGCCAGCCCACGGTAAAAGTGAGCCGTCGCATCGTGTGGATTGAGCCGGATCACTTCGGTGTAGTCCTGAATTGCACCCAGCTTGTTTTGCATACGGGTGCGGGCTAGTCCCCGGTAAAAGTAAGCCGTCGCAAAGTCAGGATTGATCTGGATAGCGAAGGTATAGTCTTCGATCGCGCCCATCTTGTCGCCTAATTCAGAGCGCACAAAGCCGCGATTGCAATAAGCAATATAGTGTTCAGGATTGTGCTGGATCGCCCAACCAAAGTCGTCAATTGCGCCCTGGCGATCATTGACGTCATACCGCGCCAGACCACGGTTGTTGTACGCGATGTCATCACTGGGGCGAATCCGCAGCACTTCGGTATAGTCGGCAATTGCGCCCTGGCGATCGCCCAGATCGTAACGGGTCGCCGCCCGATTGAAATAGGCGGTCGCGTCGTTAGCGTCGAGTGATGGGTTGTCAAATCGGTCAACCAATCCTTGAATCACCTCATGGTTAGTGGTGCGTAGCCCAACCGCAGCCTTGGGAAATACCGCACTGGCTGTTGACACCGACTGAGCACCTAAAATCGCATAGCTACGATCGCACACCAAAAAATTTTCATCCGTTCCCAATACCTTAAAGCGAAACTGATCGGGATATTGCTTTTTCAGTTGGGTCAACTGGTTGAGCATTTCGTACAGAAACCCCTTTTTGGTGGGATCGAGAGAACGGCGGCGATCGACAGAACGGGACACGTGTCCCTGGCTCATATCGCCCAGATGCCCCCAGCCGAAATCGAGACAGCCATTACGATCCAAAAAATCTCGAAATTTCTCAATGAGTGCTCTGTCCAGGCTTTGAGCATTGGGGTAGGGATACACCACAATGAGTCGGGCCTGAGCATTATCAAGGGCATGCTCTAGCAGCGCGCGGCTATACCCAGTCGTCGCTTCGCCCGATCGCGGCGCGCCTTTGACATCAAAGACCAGTTCATACTCAGGCGCGGCCTCGCTGGCCTGCAGTCGCGCTATTTCTTCGAGATGGCTTTTGACGGCTGCATCAACCTGGGCTTCCACATCAACGGTATTACTTTCGGCCCATTCAACTCGTGCCGCCAGATATTTAACCTGGCTCTCAATTGCAGTTGTATCGAGCACCTGAGGCAGACGGTTCACCCAGTCCCGCAGCGTTTTTTGCTGATGATCCAGCGTTTGCGCAAATTGCTGTACGCCCGCCAACTGCTGCTGGAGTTGCGTCACCTGCGTGGCGACATGCCCCTGAACGTCCGATCGCAGGTTCGTCAGATCAGCCGCAGCGGGCAGTTGGTTTAGCCGATGCTCCAATGCGCCGATCGTCGCTCTTAATCCCTCCAGCACCGATGGATCGGGTTCCAACAACCCCGTTTCCAGCAGTGTGCCAAACCCATGCTCGCCCACATTGAGCTTTGACGTTACCGTTTCAAGCTGCTTTTTCAGAATTGTGGTTGCCATTTTGAGTGGCAGCACCGTTTGTTCGAGTGATTCATGCTGCTGGCTGAGTTGTTCAATCTGGGACATCAGGCGCGCCAGTTCCCGCCGCGACACCATTTCACCCAGCACTTTTACCAGTGAATCAACATCTTGCTTGAGCGAACTTGCATCGAATGGCGTCGGCAGGTTATTCAAGCGACGGTTGATGTGGTTAATCTGATCCTGGAGTACACGAGTGTTTGCGCCACGTTGATCCTCGCTCAGTGATTGCAGATTCCCCTGCAACTGTCCCAACTCTACCTTCACCTGTGTCAGCGTTGACTGCAATTCATCTGCCCGCGTGGTGGTACACAGGTGACTCAGATAGTTCGTGACGTTATTTACCGAATCGGCCAGTTCTGTATAGCTCACCTGTAGTTGGCGAACCTCTTGAGCCAGCAAGCGCCATTCGGGTTTTGCCAGTTCACGCTTGATCTGAGTGATATCCTGCGTTAGCCCAACCAGTCCTTGTTCGCTTGCGTGGATCACTGATTTTCTCAAGCTGGCCAGATCCAAAAAGTTTGGCAACACTTGAATCTGCTGACGCAGCGCCGCTAAATCGTCTGAGATTTTCTGATCAAGCTTGGCGACGGCCGTCTCTGTATGGGCGAAGGTGCTTTCTTCCAACCGCCGCCGATTGACCAAATTAACCAACAGCAGCGCCGAGACGGGGGCCGCCGTAAATAAGATCTGTTGTGAGGCGACGGAGGCCAGCGAGCCAATGCCAGCGCCAACTAATAATGCGTACTCCGAAATATTGAGCCAGTTACGGTTCTTCACAGCTTCCTCAAACCGCTTGTGTAGGGTGATTCGATCGTTTGAAATGGCTGCTGTGTCTGTAGATGGCACCAGCAGTGTGTAGCGGGGGCACGGCTTCTCTTTCTTTCTTCAGGGCTGGATTGGTGTGATCAGGAAATCCCTGGGTGAGGAATATCATGTGGCGCGATCGCGACCGCATTTAATCCAAGGAACACGGTTATTCGTTCGACGAAGAAGATTTTATGAAGCGCCGTGGTTGCTACTAGTAGCCAGTACGTGATGGTCGCTAGGATACGGGTCTTCGGATTACGTCATGGGTAGTGCTCTCGGTGTGGTGTGAGTGTTCAATGTCACTAGGCCTGATGACGTAGGCGATGTCGCCGCGTGGCTACAAAGGAGTGGACAAGCGGCGATCAATGTCCGGTTCGACTGCGCCGTATGAGGCTTCGTTCATCAAACGTTTCATAACACCATTCATTAATTGACTGTGATAGGAGAGCGCTGGCATGTACCACATTGTCTTAAGTCAAGCTGTTGATCTGGTCAGTATCGATCGCGCAGCTCAGGCCGATCGTTGTCCCCGCCATGTTGTGAGCGATATCAGCCAGCGGCTGGGGGCAACGGTGCATCAGCCCGGTAGCGATGTGATCACGCCCATTGATTGCATCGGGGCCAAGATTATTGGACAGCCAGCCCATTGGGCACTGGCCCGTCGCCTGTCTTGTCAGTTGACCAATGACGATACGGTGTTTTGTCTGGGCGAAGATGTTGGGTTTGCGCTTGCAATCCTGTGCAAGGTCAAAGGCAAATTACCAAAACTGGCTGTGTCCGTGATGGATCCTGAACGGACGCGCGTCTATGGCGTGCTGAAGATGTTTCGGTTGGATGAGCAAATTGAGCGCTTTCTCACCCATACCCACATTGGTACAGAGGCAATTCGTGCTTACATGTACCTCCCGCACGATCGCGTCTGTCAGGTGCCCGAACCGATCGACACCAAATTCTTCTGTCCGGCAGCGGTTCAACCTGCAACCAGACCGACGATCGTCAGCGTTAGCTGCGAGCCGCATGACTACCAAACCCTGGCCAATGCGACACAGTCACTCGATGTTGAGGTGAAGGTGGGTGCTGTCTCGCTCACGGGGGCAGCAACACCCCCGATTCACATGCCACGCGTCACATCAACCAATATGACTGCCGCCAGTTACGATGAATTGGCGCTTTTGCAGCTCTACCGACAGGCTAGCGTAGTCGTTGTCAGCCTGCCTGACCACCACGCTTCGGCAGAGTTGACGCCTTTGATGGCAGCGCTAGCCTGTCGGCGTCCGGTGATTGTCACCCGCACACCCGGCCTTGCCGAAGAACTGATCAATTTGGAGGCCGTCATGGGGGTTAATCCTGGCGATGCGAATGGTCTTCAGCAAGCGATTACGCATTTGCTAGACTACCCACACCTGGCAGCCACCCAGGCCCAAGCCGGATACGAGCACATTTTGAATGAACATACCAGCGAGTCCTACATTGAGCAGGTGATTCATCAACTGCAAAACCTTGATGGGCTGCTCCAACCGGAATACCAAAACATGCTGTTCTCTCCTGATGCGTCGATTACGGGCTGAATCCTCTAAATGGGTGTAGTCCTGCGGGTGCCGTGCCTGCTCGACAGGGTCAGAATCGATCGACCATCTCTACACTGGCCGTTGCCATCCAGAGTCTGGTAACGGCCAGTCAGACAGTCCCCCCCGATTCGGTATTTGGCCAATTAGCGCGACCCTCAGCTTTGCCGCAGAAAGCTCAGGATCGCAAATTAAACAACTTGTGAATGTAAGGTTGTATTCGGGACATAGCAAGGCCCTATCCGACGCAGAGAGGTGCACCTTAATCCATTTGTGATTCTAAGGACACCCAAAAATTACATCCCCATATAGATCGGGGCAGACGCAAGCTCAAGTTATAATGCTCGACAAGTTACATTCAGTAATGTTGTTGGGTGGACTGTAGTTGCCTAAGTTCAAAAAGAGGTATCGGTCGCAGTGACACAAATTGAGAGAGGCACGAATGTCCATCAGTCTAATCATCTCAATCAACCTAAAGGGCACGTAAACGCCCCTGTTCCGTTACAGCCATTAGGCAGTCCACCACCCCAGCAAACGGCCTCTGCTTGGTGGTTACTCAAGCGATTTGCAATCATTACGACGGCAACACTGGCAACGGCAGTGGGAGTTACGCTAGCGATGGTGCTGCCGTTACCGACTGGCGTTGCTTCTAACTCTAAGGGGGCACCGTCAGACAAAGGTGCGGTATGGCAGACCGGATTTCAATATCAGGTTGGGCGTCCTGTCAATATTCTGGTGATGGGGATCGATCGCGTCCCTGGAGCAAAGGAAGGCTCGAAAGAGCTATTTGACGGTCGTAGCGACACAATGCTGCTGCTGCGGGTTGATCCAGGCGATGACTCGGTCAAACTGCTGTCGGTACCGCGCGATACGCAGGTCAACATTCCCGGTGTTGGTCTGACTAAAATTAATGATGCGAACGTCAGGGGTGGGCCAGAACTGGCTGCAAAAACGGTCAGCGGCATCTTGAATGGAGTCACGATCGATCGCTACGTGCGAGTCGATACAGAAGCCTTTCGTGAACTCGTCGATCTGCTGGGTGGCGTTGAAGTCTACGTCCCAGAACCGATGTCGTATGTTGACCAGACCCAAAAACTAAAGATTAATCTGGCCCGTGGGTTGCAGACACTCAATGGCGATCAGGCGGAGCAGTTTGCCCGCTTCCGGCATGATGCATACGGGGATATCGGGCGCGTGCAGCGGCAGCAAACGTTACTGAAGGCACTGCTGAAACGGCTGACCAATCCCACTGTGATTCCGCGCCTGCCGGGACTGGTTTCAACGCTCCAAAAGTATATTGACACTAATTTGAGTCTCGAAGAGATGCTGGCGTTATCTGGAGCCGGACGTCAGCTCAGTCAAGGGAACTTCAAGATGGTCATGCTGCCGGGGCGGTTCAGTACGCCGAATGAGTTTGTCGCCAGCTACTGGATCATGAACCCGGAAGGTCGCGATCGCGTGATGAAGCAGTACTTTAACATCGATCCGAGTGACGCACTAACAGCACAGGCGCGTTCGGCAACTGATCTTAGAATTGCGGTACAAAATGCCTCCAGCAAACCAGATGCCGCGAATCAACTGCGTCGTTATCTTGCCCAGCGAGGGTTTTCTAACGTTTATATCGCTGATGACTGGTCAGAAAAACAAACCGACACTCAGATCATTGCCCAGCAGGGGGACCTAAGCGGTGCCACAGCCGTGAAAGACCTGTTGGGATTTGGCAGGGTTGAAGCCGACTCAACTGGCGATCTGGAGTCTGATCTCACCATTCGCGTTGGTGATGACTGGACGATGCCGTCAAAATAATCGTGAGTCAAAATAATCGGTTGAGCGTGAGCGGTGACAGATTCGTTGCTAGATTGAAAACAACTGTCTTCGCAACGTGTGATTCTGGTTATGCAACTGTCTGCAATCAGCCTGATTAAACGATCGATTGTGGTGCTGCTCGCGATCGCATTGGCCTGCCTGTGGGTGCTGCTGGGTGCTGGCCCCGCTTTTGCTCAGGCGAAAACAATCAACTACACCAACACCAACCTGGAAAATCGTGATTTTTCTCACATGGATCTGGTGGGAAGCGTTTTTGTCTCTGCTGAGATGCGGGGCACCAACTTTGCCGGGTCAAACATGGCGAATGCCATTCTCACCAAAGGCAATCTCCTGGGGGCTAATCTCACGGGCACTAACCTTGAAGGTGCACTCGTTGACCGCGTCACACTTTACAAGGCTGACCTGACAAACGCCATTCTCGTCGGAGCCACGCTGACTCGGAGCATCTTTGATGACTCCATTGTGACTGGCGCTGATTTTACGGATGCCATTATCGATCGCTATGACGTAACGCAACTCTGTAAGCGCGCCGACGGCACCAACCCGGTCACAGGGGTAGCGACGCGGGTGAGTCTTGGCTGTCGGGACTCGTAAAGGGCATTCCGCTTAATTTAGCCCGTACATCGAGGCAACTTGCTCCGTCGAGCGGGACTCACCGAAACAACACGGTGGGAGAAGACGCAGTGTTGTAATTTCGTTTGTTGTAACACTGTCACAGGTTAGCAACACGACAGCCAAAGCCGATCTGTACAAATAACGTACGAGAGAGACGCCCAAACTCGATCGCGCTCTTAGCCCCTGTCGTATGTCAGGGGCTTTCTCATGGGCCACAGTCAGCGGTTGAGCGTGAGCACCAGACTGGCTGTGAGAGCACAACCAGTTCCGCTGAGCCGTCCGAAATCATCCGTGAAATGAAGGAACTTGGTGAACAGCGCCAAGTAGGTGGGTCTAATTAAATATAAAACCTGCGTAGGTTAGTTTGAGGCACGAAACCCGACGCCCGCATGGGTTACGCTATCGCTTTTCTGGTATGCCGGAACGGCTTTATCCATCCTACATTTGATTCCACCTCCCTACTTACCAACGGAAATGAAGCGTGTTTCAGTTCTTTAAACGCGTAGTCAGCAGACGTGCGGAGATCTGACTCGCGGTAGACATTGTCTGCACCTTTTTAGCTAAAAAATCAGCAAAAATCGGGATGAATATTCATGACAATCTCCGTAAATTACAGGCATTGGTGCGTAGATACTTTTAGGTTGTTGGGAGAACTTTTATGCTTAGCTCTACAATTTTCTTGGCCGGTTATGCCGTGATCTGTGCGGTGTTTGTATCACGAGTTCATTAATACCAGGCGTAGGGGTGAACCGTTGGTTTCGTCGGTAAAAATGAGGCGAAAATTTCTGTGACGGTTTACTTGGACGGTTTACTTGGTGGTCACACTAGCTGGGGCGGTCATAATGTCTGGACTCCGCCAACAAATCATCCGGTCTACCGCCACGAGGACAATATTGCCAGGATCGCGCTCAATTTTCCCATGTCGAGAAGTCTTGACTGAACTGATGTAATGACAGCAGCTTAATCAGGGGTTCGTTTGCGACGAGCGATCGCTCTGCGGGCGTGTTATAGCCCCAATCCGCCAGAAATAATTTCACGCGATCGAGATCCGATTGGGCGCGAATCAATTGCAGAGTTTTTAATCGATCTTCAACAAACCAAACGATTGCGCTGGGACTGTCAGCAATTAACTCGCGCAATGTCTGATGTTTTGGGCGCTTTACTTCCTTGCCCAGGATTTTTAGCCTGGTAAAATCAACGTGGTGTTGGCTGAGTAGAGCCTGAATAAACCGCCCTTCTTTGGTACTGATAATGACAACTTGCAGTGGGGTCGTTTGCCACGCCTGCAACTGTGCAATCACGCCGGGATAAAATTCCTGTTCGGCCAACCAGCTTTTGAGATCAGCGGTAATCCAGCGATCGCGGATCGCATCGACTTCAGCGGCTAGCTGGGCAGGTTCTACCCCGTCTCTGGCTGTCAGTTCCTGAACAATCGTGGCCCAGTTCAGCAAGATATCAGCTTCGGCAGTGCCCAGTAGCAGCGATCGGATCAGCAGCGGCATTTCCCATCCGGTTTCCACCACAGGACGGGTTTGGTAAAACCGTTCAGCTAATCCTGGGGGAGGCGTTTGGGTTGGCACATGCCAGAGGGTGCAATAGGCACGCCAGGCTGTCTGGAAGTACTCTTTCAGACCATTACAGAGCACACCGTCAAAATCAAGTGCAAGAATGGTAGGCGCATCCACAGACATAGCGGTTGAGAAAATGACAATGCTACCTACCCTAGCGCGATCGATTCAATTGTGATGCATTGATTAACACTGGACAGTGAACGCCTCATGCCCTGCAACCGCATGAACATTTGCCAGGATATAGATATCCTGACATCTTTCACCAGTACAGGTGAATTGCTTCCCTTCAGGAGCAATTGGTGAGAGAAAAGGGCGTGAAACCATAGAAATCTTGCAAGAACAGTGG
>JAJPKC010000036.1 GCA_021323955.1 Oscillatoriales cyanobacterium Centralia_MAG_596
CTCCAACAAGGTGCAGCGCTCTATGGTGTCCGCTTCGGTCCCACCACCCGCTACTGTGTCCTCGATATCGACAAGGGCAGTATTTACCATCCCACGCGCGATCGCTTCGCCTGGCGACGGTTGATCGCCGCGTTAGAAGTCTTAGGCCTAGTGCAAGCGGTGGTCTGTACGTCCAGTTACAGCGGCGGTCTGCATCTCTACTTTCCCTTTGACACCGAGCAGAAGACTTGGGCGATCGCCCTGGCGATTTCTACACTGTTGGAAAACAAGGGGTTCAAACTGGCTCCTGGCCAACTGGAAGTCTTTCCCAACTGCAAAGCCTACGTCACCAGTGGCGAGCACAGTCTCTACAACGGTCATCGTCTGCCCATGCAAGCGGGGTCGTACCTGCTGAATCAAGACCTCCAGATGATCTGGGGCAACCAAGAGACCTTTGTGCAGCACTGGCAATTTGCCCAAGGTCGCAACAGCCTCGATACGAAAGCACTAGACCGCATTCTCAAAGCTGCACGACGGCGACAATTCCGCGTCACTGGGAAAGCCGATAAGTTCTTGAATGACCTGAATGCCGAAATTGAACAGGGTTGGACGGGTCCCGGTCAAACCAATCGCTTACTGGGACGCATTGCCATGCGTTCTTATATCTTTGGCCATGTCCTCTATACCGACAAGCCGTTAGAAGGTAACGCGTTGGTCCACGATATCATCACGATCGCCCAAGCCCTACCGGGCTATTACGATTGGTGCCAGCATCAACAGGAAATTGAGCAACGCGCTCAAGACTGGATGCTCGCCATTGAACAAAGCCACTACTTCCACTACGGGACCGACAAACGTCCCGCCGAATTGAATCTCGATTTGACTGATGAGTCAGAGCCCAATTGGAACCAGCAGCAACAAGCCGAAGCGAGAGCACGCATTCAGCAAGCCGTCGCCGATTTACTCGAAAAGGCAGCACTACCGTCAGGCATTACTGAACGTTTTGATGCACTCATCCCTTATGGACTGAGTGGAGCGACGCTCTATCGACATCGCGATCTCTGGCATCCAAGGCATTTACAAAACGCAACAATCGGCGCGCTTCAGAGTGCTGTGGAGCCGGATCGCGCGTGGACGGCACCCGGCTCCACCAGTCACACAAACTTATTGGATGAAAGTGGGTGTAATACACTCCCTGGTGGGATTTCTAGCCCATTGGAACGTCTAGAACCAGGGACGATCGGGTGTAATAGCGCTCCCATCGGGGATTTGAGTCAGGCAGAGACCAGAAATATGACCCAGGCGGAGGGGATCGCTTATATCAAACAGGTCTTAAACCAGGTTAAGGCGAGACGGCAGGTCGAAATTGCCCAGCAACGTCAGCGACTGGCGGGACAAAAACAGCTGGCACTTCCCTTTGACCAGGAAACACCGTAAGCGGCGATCACACTGCACCAATAACACTTTCACTCCAGCGAGCGCTCACGCGCTTGCTGTGCTTGATGCTGCTCAGTCTCGACCAGTTTCGCCACTCCAAGTGGAGCAATCAGAGGGCCTTGGTTAATTGCCCCGCGCAGCAGAAGTGCAGTCCCTGAAATTTTTTGGCTCGATTTCTTCAACCCCAAACCGTTGAAAATACTGTTGGCGCAACGAGATGAAGCAGAGACGAAGATGTTGCCGTTCCTGAATGAGCTGGGATACAACGATGAGGAAGCGTAAGCATATGCCACGCGCTTGGGGCATTCTATTTGGAAGAACACGTTTTGATCGCTCCACTGAGGCAGTCCTTAAACACTTACCCGCTGCTATGAAGAATTTAGACCGCAGCAAGCATCACGTTATTCCCCAGCAGATTCATCTCCACAATCAGGCACAACGGCTACAAGAACTAGAAGGTTATAAGCAACAAGCCGACCAGTACTGGGAACAGTACCTCAAAGCAGAAGACGAGGCAGAAAAATATAGGCAAGAAGCTGAACAAGCGTCTGCCGTCGTCCGCAAAAAGAAGCAAGAAAACAGGAATCTCTTTCAGCGGTTAATGGATGCGATTCAATCTCGCAATTCCATGCGGGGGAGGCTGGGCAACATGACCGCGCAACGCAATCGAGCACTGCGGCAGGTCGAAAACCTCACTGGGCAGTACCGCGAAGCCACCTTGCAACTGAAAACCACAATGGACAAATTAGGCGAATCTTATCAGCAGCTGGATGCGGTGCGTCAGGAGCAGCTTGAGGATATGGCAGAACTTGCCACAGCTTATCAGCAGGTTAGCCCAGAGGTTCGATCAATGCTGCCAGAAGCATTGAAGGCATTGCTGGAGCAGGTTGAGCAAGATTTTGGGAGTGAAAACCCATGAGACGGCGAGCGGAACAGGACCGGGATTTTGAGCAGATCAAACAAAATCTCTTCGAGGCCGGAGTCTCGGTGCTTAAAGCCGCAGAGGCACAGGAGAACATGTTGCACACGTCATTGGAAGCGCTGACAGAAGCGTACGAGGGCAATATGGCAGCAGCACCGCTACTGGGTGCGGATGAGGCAACCGCTGAGACTGACCCGATCGCCGCCATGCTGCTCAAGCAGCGTCAGCAAGCGATTGCGACAACGGATTTTGACGCTTATGTTGAGGTAGAGAAGAAGCTGCAATTGCTGGATGAGTTGGCAGTGACCAAGCTGGAGCGGGAAGCCCGCAAGTGGGAAGCCCAGGTCAGAATTCAGAACGCGCAACGACAGCTTTCTGTAACGTCATCAACAACGTCACCGGCACCTCAGCCTGTATCGGATAGCGCATGGACGGAAAAAACCTTGAAGGCGAAGTACGAAACGCTGGCGAAATTTCGCCAGGAAACTGGGCTTCAGGCAAATGGATGGAAGAAAGCCGTAGAGCAAATGAATCAGGCAGTTTAGTACATTCGCCCTACAATCGATAGGAAACCTGTGCTCGATCGCCCGTGACTGAAGTAGACCGACCTCAAGCTACCGACTCATCAACCGCACAGGCAGAGTATGACTCGCCCTGGAAAGAGGCGTTGGAGGTTTACTTTGAGCCGTTTCTGGCGTTGTTGTTTCCAGCAGTACATGAGCTGATTGACTGGAGCCGTCCTTATGAGTCGTTGGAGCAGGAGTTTCAGCAACTGGCGAAGGATGCAGAGGTCGGTAAGCGGTTCACAGACAAACTGTTTAAGGTGTGGCGACAGGATGGCGAGGCAGCCTGGGTGCTGGTACACATTGAGGTGCAAAGCCAGGAAGAGACGGGCTTTGCCGAGCGGATGTTTATCTACAATTACCGTTGCTTTGACCGTTATCGGCAGCCAGTGGTTAGTTTGGCAGTATTGGGAGACGATCGTGCTTCCTGGCGACCGCAGTTCTATGGCTATGCGTTGGGCGGTTGCCGCATGGGGTTGGAGTTTCCCATTGCCAAGCTCCTGGACTATGAAGCCCAATGGCAGCAGTTAGAGGAGAGCCGTAACCCCTTTGCGGTCATGGTAATGGCGCACTTGAAGACAAAGGCAACGGCGGGAGAACCGCAGCAGCGAAAGCAATGGAAGTGGGTGCTGGTTCGTAGGCTGTTTGAGCAGGGCTATAGTAGGGATGATGTGGTGGAGCTCTTCCGGCTGGTGGACTGGATGATGGGGCTTCCCAAAGCATTGGAGCAGGAGTTTCGAGCAGAACTGAGACAGTATCAGGAGGAACGACAGATGCCTTACATCACAAGCGTGGAGCGGTTGGCGAAAGAAGAGGGTGTTACCGAAGAACGGCAACAGGTCATTCAGAATCTCCTGAGAATGCGCTTTGGTGCCTTAGATGAAGCATTGACCGCGATCGTCGAACCGCTGCTCAATCTGCCAGCTGAAGAATACACTCGTCTGCTTTTGGAAAGCTCTCGGGAAGAGCTAATTGCCCGCTTGAGTGCTGGAAATCTTTAAACCTGATAGAGCGGAGTAGGAGTGGCGCTGAGGGCAACCTGACAGACGACCCAAAAAGTACAAGCTGGGGTTCTTTGCCTTACCCCTTGTTGCAGCTCGGGTCAAACTCAGCGGAGCAGTCACCCACTCCGCTGAGTTTAACCCGACCCGCAGCTCAGCCCCTACAGGTTTCGCCTCTCTAAGTGGAGCTGTCAAAGGGTCATGGTTAATTGCCAGGGGATGAAACTTACTTTTCTGCACCACCAAGGGAACGACCCTTAAAATCGAGAAATATAATGAGTAAGATCCTCTGGACAAATTAAAGCTCCCCTATGGATACCTCACAACACACAGAATCCATTGAAACCCTAATCAAGAGCATTGATAAGGATATTGTAGTACTGCCAGAATTTCAACGAGATTTTGTCTGGGATATTGGGAAGAGCTACGACCCTGACTGCCTGACAGAAGTAGGTGCAAGCCAGTAGCAGTGGGGCATATGGAGAAAGGTAGAGAGCCATGAGAAGCTGGAGTTACCACACAACAGCTAACAGGCATGA
>JAJPKC010000601.1 GCA_021323955.1 Oscillatoriales cyanobacterium Centralia_MAG_596
AGTACCCGCGATAAAGGGTTCCTCCTCGCGGGAGAACGACGGAACGATCGAGAACGTGCCGCCAGCATTGGTCAATGCTCCCGAAAAGAGTGCCAGGAAGCTACGACCAGGGGCAAGCAATTCCAGTTGATTGCCATTGGTCAAGCTACCAGTTGCCGTAGCGGGCGTATAGGTAAAGGCTGGGAACACTGAGCCTGTAGATGAACCTGGCGTGGCTGCAATGTTGAACTGTGAAAGTATGCCGTTAGAGGCATCGTAGTCAAAGGTCCCGGTTGCGCTGCCGCCATCTTTCAGTGTTGCCTGGAGATTCCAGGTCAACGCGGCTGCCGATGCCGGTACGGAACTGGCAACGATCGCGGTGCTTGCACTGATAGTGGCTACTGCCAGGAGAGTGCTTAATCTCAGGGTCATTGTTGATTCTCCAATAGGGCTAAACGTCTTGGAGATGCACGAAAAATTTCCCTAATCAAAGTCTCTTCGTGTGAAAGCCCCTTTAGAAGTGAGGCAATACACCAGGTCTATGGTGTACTCCTAAAGGTGCTTGACACTAGAGCAGTCGAAATCGCACCTGACGTCTATAACAGTACGTTTACTCCGGCTAAAGCGTTTACGAGGGTGGTCAAGCATCGAATTGGCACATGCTGCTCCGAGATCACTGCCGCTAGCCCGTGAGCCTGCCACATCGCACTTAATCCGGCACCTGAGCAGACAAAACGCGGTCTCACCAACCACAGTCGCCGCACAATCGCCCAGGGGACAAGCGGGAAATTGGCATAGCCGCACCATTCCCCTCATTCAGCCCAGCGCCGTAGCGCTACGGCTCACGGCACTGGTCACGAATGGCATGACTAGAGATATTTCTCCAGGGTCGTTGTCAGGGTGGTTTTGGGAACCGCACCAATCACGCGATCGACCGCTTCGCCAGCCTTGAACACAATCAACGTGGGAATGCTGCGGATACCGTACTGGCTGGCAACATCGGGATTGTCGTCAGTGTTGAGCTTGACAACTTTTACCTGCCCCGCATACTGGTCGGCCAATTCATCAACCACGGGGCCAACCATGCGACAGGGGCCACACCAGGGTGCCCAAAAATCCACCAATACCGGTAGATCGCTATCAAGTACTTGCTGTTGAAAGCTAGAGTCTGTAACCGAGGCGACGGATGACATGGCTTCCTCCTGATTGCGGAAGTTCAAAGGGCGTTAGCTCGAAGAGCGATAGTTCGAAAAGATTGAACTATAAAACTATAGCGCTTCGTGTGTCATAATGACAACTATGAGGCTGCTATATCACCCAGACAAAAAAGACATTTCTCTAGCAGGCGTTCTCTACGCGCTAGGCGATCCAGTGCGGTTAGAGATTGTGAAGCGACTGGCAGAAAAGGGCGAATTACCCTGCTGTGCGGCATTGGAAGTGCAGGTCGCTAAGTCAACGCTGTCTCACCACTTTAAGGTGCTGCGCGAGGCTGGTGTGTTGTACTGTCGCAAGGAGGGGACGCAGCACATGAACTCACTGCGCCGTGCTGACCTGGACGATCGCTTCCCTGGCCTGCTGAATACTGTGCTTGAGGCGGCTGTGCTACCGCATCGCTAGAGGGGACAATGGCAAGCCCTTGGCTGTAGCTCTACGATAGCGATCGCTGTCCACGCGCGGCTGAAGCGATTCAGAAAGCGGATTCCCATGCGGTGGTTGACCAATCGGCTCCATCCTCGCCGTTTGGATCCAGGCGATTGTTACGTGTTGGTCGTTCGGCGCTGGTGGCTTCAAGTCCTTTTGCTGATCGCCGTTTGTCGTTGACTACTCAGCAGAAGACAGAGGTTGTACCAGCGATGGTGGGGCGATCGCGGGCTCCCATCGGCTCAGGATTACCGCGTTTGTCGTATTGCCGACTACATTCAACACGGTCTTAAACCCGTCTACGAGGCGGTCAACCCCAGCCACGATCGCGACGCCTTCCAGGGGCAGCCCGGCGGCAGCTAAAACCGTTGTCATGGTAATAATGCCTGACCCCGGCACCCCTGGCGTACTGAACGAAACCAGGAATGAACTCAGCGCGATCGCCAGTACCAGGGATGATGTGATCGGTATGTGGTAGACCTGCGCGATGAACAAGGCATTGAACCCTTGCAGGATGGCAGACCCATCTCGCTTCAAAGCCGTACCCAACGGGATCGCAAAGCTGGCGATGTCTTCTCGCAGTCCGTAGGCCTCTTGAGCGTTTTGCAGCGCTATGGGCAGCGCGGCGTTGGAACTGGCCGTCCCAAATGCCAAAGACAATGCTGGAACCAAACTCTGAAAAAAGTGCAACGGCTTGGCTTTGAGGAAATAGAGAATCAACGCATACAGTCCAATCATCAGCAATGAACCAATCAACAAGCCCAGAACATAGACCAGTAACCGCAAAATAATGGCGAACCCCTCGATCGCGATCACGGAGCTAATGAGGGCAAACACACCAAAGGGAGCCGTATACAAGATTAGCGACAGGATCTTCTCAAAAATGGCGTAAATACTTTCGATGAACGCCACGAAAGGGGTCGCTTTGGCTCCAACTAGCTGGATCGCAACGCCGATTAGTGCCGCTGAAACAATGGTTTGTAGCAAATTGCCACTGGCTAACGCCGCTAATGGATTCACAGGGACTAAACTGACCAACCACTCCAGGAGTGACTCGCTCTGCGTTTTGGCTGCACCGGCTGTGAGCGTAAAGCCCGTGATGCCTGCACCCGGTTGCAGCACTACGGCCAGAATGATGCCCAGGCAAACCGCGATCGCGCTGGTGATCACGTAACTCACAATCAGCTTGACGGCGTACCGCCCGACTTGGGCAGCATTCTGGATACGCGTCAATCCCAGAATCATCGAGGAAAATACGATCGGCACTACCACAAACTGCACCAGTCGCAAAAAGACGTTGCCGATCGGGGCCAGAATGTAGCCATTCAGGGGCTCAATGCCACCGGGAAAAAATCCATTCAGCATGGCTCCAAAGACAATTCCGGCTCCCAGGGCCGCCAAGATGAGTGTTGATAGATTCATGCAGACGTTCCAGGCGTGATTGGTGCAGCGTCGCTCAATCTACCACCATTTGTACCGCCCAATCTGATCGCTGCTCTACAGATTCGGGGAAGGCTGAAACGCAAGCGGACTTGAACACTTGTGCCGTGTGCCGCGATCGCCCTCAATCCACCTCGAACTCGAAAGCCGACCACGATTTAGCCTACGCAGAAGGGGCCACGCTTCCCTGTGCTGTCGTCACGGTATGGCTGCAGCAACTCTCGGTATGAGAATCGCTGTGCCCCACAGGGGGCTGTCACAATGCGGATGACTCAAGGTAAGCTAATAAAAAGATTTGTCCGCGCCACCAAACGCAATTCATGGCTTCTCTGCCTAACTATCGTCCCAAGCAGCTTTCACTGGGTCCCCTCGAGTCCGAGATCCTGCACATCATCTGGGAACTGGGTACCGTTACCGTCAAAGATGTCCACGATCGCATTCTGTCTGATCCAGAGCGTGAATTGGCCTATACCTCTGTTACGACGGTTTTGCAGCGGTTGACCCAAAAGGGTTGGCTGGCTTGCAATCGTCAGGGACGCATCTACACCTGGCGAGCGCTCATTTCGCGAGAGCAGGCTCAGACGCTGAAGGCATACGAGCAGCTCAATCAGTTTTTGGCCGTGGGCAACCCCGATGTGGTGGCCGCCTTCGCCGATAGTCTGGATCAAAGCAGCGTAGATCAGATTGAAGCGATCGCGCAACGGCTCCGTGCTATTCGTCAAGCCAGGGAGGATCAGTAATGCATTTAACGTTATTGCTGTGTGGGCTGTCTCTGGCGTGGGGACTCCGGTTGCTGAAACTTTCCGCTAATGGCACCTGCCAACAGCGGTGGCAACGAGCCCTGGGGCAGTTTTTGTTTCCGCCCTTGCTGCTGTTAATGACGGCGGCGGCTCTGGTAGGGATGGGCCCTCAAGGGCAGATGGTACGCTGGTGGGAAGGCTGGTTCAGCTATTTGCTTGCCGCTGGGTTTTTGGGCTGGGCGGCGGCTCTGGCAATCAAGCTACTGCGGGACGGGAAACGATCGCTGCTGCAAGTTCGTACCTATCCTCAGCTTGATCTTCGTGGCCGTGCTGGTCGCCTTCTGCCCACACCGATCCCGTTTATTGCTCAGGTGGGCTTCTGGCAGTCTGAACTGGTGGTCAGCCAGGGACTCATCGATACGTTTGGGGATGACCATGTAGAAGCGGTCTTGACCCACGAGCAAGCCCACGCGCACTACCGCGATACGTTCTGGTTCTTCTGGTTGGGTTGGCTCCGCCGCGTGACCGTATGGCTGCCTCAAACGGAGGCACTCTGGCAAGAGCTATTGCTCCTGCGCGAACGTCGGGCCGATCGCTGGGCCACCCAAACGGTGGACACGCTGCTGCTGGCTGAATCATTGCTCCAGATGGTCAGTGCCCCGGAACTGTACTCCGAAAATTTTTGTGCTGCGTTTAGCAGTGCAGCACCGCGCGATCGCCTCGCGGAACGGATTGAGGCACTGCTATCAGAGCCAGAATTGGCCCAATCATCGCGTCCCTGGATGTGGGTATGGCTGCTGTTGGCGTTGCTGCCACTGACGGTTGTGCCATTCCACTATTAGCGGTTTCACGGAAAGTTACGAGTTATCCACGAGTCATCAATGGCTCCATCAGTGCTAGGTTGCAGGCTAGAGTGATCGCGATGCCCTCTCTAGATTTCTGACGCTTCAAAGCACTATGTCCAATGCTCCCCTGCCTGCCAATGAATTGGCCAGAGTCCAGGCACTGCAAGCGTGCCGTATTTTAGACACGCAGCCAGACAAGACGTTTGATGATGTGACGCAGCTAGCTGCTTATATCTGTCAAACGCCCATAGCGCTGGTCAGCCTGGTAGACTCTGAGCGACAGTGGTTTAAGTCTAGAGTGGGTCTGGAGGCAACACAAACCCCCCGCGATATCGCGTTTTGTGCCTATGCCATCCTCAAACCAGAAATTTTTATCGTGCCCGATGCTCTGGCAGATGAGCGGTTCGCCCAGAATCCGCTGGTCATAGACGAACCCTTTATCCGGTTTTATGCTGGCGTGCCCTTGACTACGGTTGATGGGTACGCGCTCGGCTCCCTGTGCGTCATTGACACCGCACCACGTCAGTTGACTCCAGAGCAGATCGAATCGCTCTACACGTTGGCACGGCAGGTAACCAGACAGATTGAGTTGCGCCGAAGTCTGGCCGGGTTAGAGCGACTGGAAGCCGCGCCGGAACTGCTAACCAAAACGCGGCGGCAATTTTTACGACGGGCCGGGTGGGGGTTGGGACTTGCAGCGACGGTGCTCGTGACTGCTGGCGTCACATCATACCGCAGCGTCACGAATCTGGTAGAGTCCTACCGTACGGTTTCTGTTCAGCACGAAACGCTGGAGCAAATTCATCGGACGTTTTCCCAACTCAAGGATATTGAACTGAGTGAGTATCGCTATGCGGTTTCAGGCCAGAAGCAAGACTTAGCGCTGTATGATACGGCTCTGGCTGCCGCGAAACAGCATGTCCAGACCTTACGGCAGTTGCTGGCTGGCGATCCCAATCAACAGCAGCAAATTCAGATGCTGGAGCGGATGATTGGGCAGGAAACGATCGAAATGCAAATCATTGTCGATCGACGCCAGACCGGGGGTGCAGATGCAGCGCTCCAAGCCGTCCATAATGCTGACCAGCAGGATAAGGTGGTCGATCACCCTCAGCCACTCCTGCAAATCGAACGTGAAGAAACCGCTTTTTTACGGCAATGGAATGCGGCGGTCGAGCAAACCGCCCGTCAGACGGGTGAGGGGTTGCTGAGCAGTCTGGTGCTTGACCTCAGCACGCTAATACTGATGTTTTACCTGGGCTATCGCGAAATTACAAAGCGCCATCAAACCGAAATTGAGCTGAAGCAAGAGCGCGACTTAACGGCTGCCATTACCGACACGGCAGGTGTGCTGATTGTAGTGCTCGATCGTGATGGCAAAATTGTCCGGTTTAATCAAGCGTGCGAATCGGCAACAGGCTACGCCGTGGAAGAAGTGAGGGGTAAATGCCTTGAAACCATTTTTCTGTTGCCAGATGAGGTGGCTGCAGTGCAAGCGATCTTTGCAAAACTGCAGGCAAAACAGATCGTTGCCAGTCGGCACGACCAGCACTGGATCACACGCACAGGCGATCGTCGTCTTGTGGCCTGGTCTAGTACCAGTATTACCGACGCGAGTGGCGAGGTCAGGTATATCGTACAGGCAGGAAACGATATCACAGAGCTACGGCGCTCTGAAGCTGCCATGCGGGACAGCGAACACAAGTATCGCTCTGTCGTGGACAGTGTGCGAGAAATTATCTTTCAGCGCGACATTGCAGGGGCATGGACGTTTTTGAACCCTGCCTGGACAGAGATTACTGGCTTTTCCATCAGCGAGAGCCTGGGTAAACAGTTTTTGGAATTTGTCCATCCCGACGATCACTACCGCGTCTTATCCACCGTGCGGCCCGTGCTGGAAGGTCAGTTGGAGTATGCTCGTCATGAAGCTCGCTACCTGACCAAAGATGGGAACGAGCGTTGGATGGAAACCTTTGTTCACCTGACTCGAACGGCTAACGGCATCGCCACGGGGGTATCTGGCACGCTCAAGGACGTTACCGACCGCAAGCAGGCGGAACATCGGCGGCAGGCCCAGTACGAAATCACGCATGTTCTGGCGACGGCTACTACACTCAGCGAAGCCACTCCAAAGATCTTGCAAGCGCTTTGCAAAAGCTTGCACTGGGATGTTGGACAGATCTGGAGTGTGGATCCCAATACCGGCGTGATGCACTTTGTGGAAACCTGGCATAAACCAGGTCTGGACGTTGTCGAGTTTGAGGCCAATGCGCGCCAACTGTCCTTTATTCCCGGTAGGGGGCTCGTAGGTCGCGTTTGGGCCGAAAAAAAACTGATCTGGATCCCCGATCTCCTGGTGGAACAGAACTTTCAATACGCCCCAAGTGCTATTTGTGCCGGACTCCATCAGGCCTGTGGGTTCCCAATTTTAGCGGAAAACACGGTTTTGGGCGTGATCACAGCATTTAACCAAAAGCCGCAACGGCCAGATGATGACCTCCTGGATATGATGACCGCGATCGGGCGGCAGATTGGGCAGTTTATCGAGCGCAAGCGCGTTGAAGAAGAGATCCAGCGGCAAAATCATCGATCGCAGATTGTGTCAGCGATCACGCTGCGCATTCGGCAATCGCTCGACCTGAATGAAATTTTGCGCATCACGGTGTCAGAAGTCCGCGAATTTCTGCAAACCGATCGCGTTTTGATTTATCGCATCAATCAGGTTACAGGGACGCTCGCTGCCCACGCTACAACACCGGAATGGGATATTAGCACTGACCTTGAACTCCATCGAGTATGGCACCGGGTAGACGAATTTACCTACTCCCCCAGCCGAACCCTGGTCATTAACGATGCTAGTCAAGCGTTTGGTGAAACCAGCCAGGGATCATTGCCCAACAGTTTTCTGGAACTACTCCAAAAACTTCAGGCCAAAGCGGTTCTGGCCGTACCAATCCTGCAGGGTGAAAAGCTGTGGGGCACAATGGCTGTCCATCAATGCTCGGTTCCGCGTCAATGGCAGCTATTTGAGATCGATTTTTTGAGTCAGTTGGCGAATCAAGTTGGTGTGGCGCTGGCCCAGGCACGCCTGTTAAGTGTAGAGGTGCAGCAGCGTCAGAAGCTAACCCAGCAAAATCTGGCGCTGAAGCAGGCGCGCAAATCAGCCGAGCAGGCGCGTAAAGCGGCAGAGCAGGCACGTAAAGCGGCGGAGCAGGCCGCACAAATCAAGAGTAATTTTTTAGCCACCATGAGCCACGAGATTCGGACGCCGATGAATGCTGTGATTGGTATGACCGGCTTACTGCTGGATACAGAACTAGACCCACAGCAACGAGATTTTGCCGAAACGATTCGACTCAGTGGTGACAATCTGCTCACGTTAATTAACGAGATTCTGGACTTTTCCAAGCTGGAAACCGGCGAAACTGAACTGGAGATACTGGATTTTGATCTGGGCACCTGTGTTGAGGAAGTGGCTGAATTGCTGGCTACGACAGCGCACATGAAAGGACTGGAAATTGGAGCCTTAATTCCCCAGGCAATTCCGACCTCGCTGCGGGGTGATATTACGCGGCTGCGTCAGATTCTCATCAACCTGACGGGAAATGCCATCAAATTTACGCATCAGGGAGAGGTGTCCATTCGGGTTGTCCTGGTCGCTGAGACTGAAACCACAGCAACGATTAAATTCCTGGTCAGGGACACGGGCGTGGGCATTCCTAAATCGGCGCAGCAAAACCTGTTTGAGCCGTTCACGCAGGGTGATCCTTCAACGGCGCGCAAATACGGCGGTACGGGGTTAGGGTTAGCAATTTGCAAGCAGCTAGTTGAGCGCATGAATGGGACGATCCGGGCTGAAAGCAATCCGGATGAAGGGTCTACCTTCTGGTTTACCATCACCTTTGATAAGCAGCTACCGCCAGCGCCGCAAACCCCCACGATCGCGCCCCCAAGCCCGCTTACAGGACTGAGACTGCTGGTGGTTGATGCCAATGCAACGAGCCGTGAGATGCTGCGTTATCAAACGGCTACCTGGGGGATAACGGTGGACGAGGCCGCCAACGCGATCGCTGCGTTACAGATGCTCACTGATGCGGTTGCGATGGGGCAACCTTACGATCTGGCGATTCTGGATCTACAGATGTTGAACATTGATGGCAAAATGCTGGGTCAATCGATCAAGGCCAATCCTGCCCTGAGCGCGTTACCACTCATCACACTGACATCGCTGAAACATCGGGATCCACAGCAGCTTTTAGAGCAGGGATTTTCAGCGTATCTGGTAAAACCCGTACGGCAATCACGGTTGTTTGACTGCCTCATGAGTATTATGAACCAACCAGGCGACATAGCCGTCACCCACCGAACGAATCCATCGCCGCGGACCAGTGTAGACCCATCGGCTAGTACCCCAGACCGAGCCATGGGACAACCCGGCAAGTTAAAAATCTTGCTGGCTGAAGATAGTGCCGTCAATCAAAAAGTGGTGCTGCATCAGTTAAAGAGCCTTGGCTGTGCTGCTGATGTGGTGGCGAATGGGCAGGAAGTGCTGGATTTAATGGCACGCATTCATTACGACATCGTGCTGATGGATTGCCAGATGCCGATTATGGATGGGTATGAGGCAACCCGCGCGATTCGGCGGTTAGAAGCGCTAAACCAGCACACGGTCATCATGGCGATTACCGCCAATGCTATGACGGAAGACCACGATCGCTGTTTGGCTGCGGGGATGGACGACTACCTCACGAAGCCAGTTCGAAAAGAAGAACTGGCCGCCAAGCTGGCCCATTGGAGCCAGGTGCTTCAGGAGAATGAACAGGCTGACAATGATGCGTTACCACTGGCTGCCCATGCGCCGTTGGTACGAATGCCTGGGGATAGTGGGCAGGAAAAACCGACTGAGCTGATTGACTGGCAGTACTTGCAGCAGGTATCAGCAGGCAACAATGCCTTTGAGATCGAAGTATTGCAGGTTCTGCTATCGGCGGTGCCAGAACGGTTACAAACCCTCGAAAGCGCGATCGCTGTCCATGATTTTGCTCAAATGGAACAGGCCGCACACTACATCAAAGGCGCTACCGCCAGTTTGGGGGTTCGATCAATCGAAAAGCTGGCTGGAAGATTGGAGCAACAGGCACGGCAGAGGCAGCTTGACCATCCTGAGCAGCTACTACTGCTGATCAAGCAAGATCTAACTGGCTTGCAGCAGGAGGTCGATCGCAAGTTAGCGCTACCGCAGTAGTGCCAGAGTCAGGCTGAGGAGCAGTAATCCCACCAGCGCAATCCAACCGATATGGCGTTTAAGCCACACTTTGAGGCGAAAGCTGCTGGGGTATCCGGGTGTTATCGTCCTTGGTTGGTTCACATTGTCGTAGAGGGTACAGTCAAATGCGTTGGGACGCTTAGGAAACGTGCAGGTATCATCTGCATGATAGGTACAGCTCAAACACAATGGCTCATCACCCGTCGCCTGGTGGAGCGGCATTCCTGGATGGCCATGCGCTTTGAGTGGTGTGCGGCAGTAGGGACAGGCGATCGCCTGAGCCTCAACCGGTTGGTGACAACGAGGGCAGTCTGGCATTAGCAGTGG
Organism: Oscillatoriales cyanobacterium Centralia_MAG_596; assembly: GCA_021323955.1. Taxonomy (GTDB): domain Bacteria; phylum Cyanobacteriota; class Cyanobacteriia; order Leptolyngbyales; family Leptolyngbyaceae; genus Stenomitos. The sequence goes on from JAJPKC010000601.1 coordinate 10,239, forward strand.
TGCGTGAAATCGATCGTTACGACCATTACAACACCTCGGCGATCGATTATGCGTCTGGCTTCGCCTTGGCTGGAACTGGGTTGACGCGAGCGCCTTCCACGATCTCATCGGTTGGGTTGACGACTAACTGTTCGTTGCCGTCCAGGCCCGCCGCCACTTCGACCTCACTCCCGTAGTCACGACCCAGCGTTACCTTCTGATAGTGGATTTTTTGATCGGCCCCAACCACTGCTACCATTGTGCCGTCTGCCTTCGTCACCAGCGCATTCGCAGACACCATCAGGGGGATCGTTGCTTGATTCAGCACAAACTGAACCTGCGCGTACATGCCTGGCAATAGCTTTAAACCGGGGTTGCTCACTTGTACCTCAGTGTGCAGCGTGTGAGCGTTGGCATCCAACGCGCTTGCCGTCCGGGTCACTCTGCCCGCAAAGACCTGTTTCGGCAATTCACGCACCAGAACATTGGCCGTCTGGCCGGGACGAATTGAGGTGACGTAGTTTTGGGGCAGGTCGATGTAGATGCGAAGCGTGTTTGGCTGCGCAATTTTGTACAGCCAGACAGCGTTGCTGCCGCCACTACCAGCGGTAATGAGTGCACCAGCCTCCACGTTGCGTGCCGTAATCACACCGCTAAAGGGAGCCGTAATCTGCTTGAATGCCTGCATGGCTTCTAACCGCCGGACGTTTGCCTCACTGGCTTTGATATTGGCTTCTGCCGATTGCACGTTGGACTGGTTGGCGTTAATTGTTGCCTGGGCAACTTTGACATTTGCCTTGTTTGCGTCGGCGGCTGACTGCTTTTCGTCATAATCTTGGCGTGCTACGGCACCCTCTTTCTGAAGGACATTCCACCGCTGAGAACTCACCTGGGCAAAGTTGGAGTTTGCCTGGGCCTGGGAGAGTTGCGATCGCGCCTGTTCCAGGTTAGCGAGGGTTTGCATATAGGCAGAACGGGTTTGTGCGAGGGCGGCGCGGGCTTGCTCCAGCTCTTGATCGACTTCAGGCGAGTCGATCTCTGCAAGCAGTTGTCCCGCTTCGACGCGATCGCCAATGTCCACCAGCCGTCGGCTGAGATAGCCATTCGTGCGCGCATAGATGGTCGTATCCTGGATAGCCTGAATACTGCCGGGAAGGGTTAGATCGGCTTTGGCGTTGGCGCGATGGGGTCTGATTGTATTGACGGTCAGCACACCTGTTTTGGCTTCCTTAGCGGAGGCGTTGATTTCGGCTCCCCGCTGGAGCCGGGGCACAATGCCCACTATCAGGAGGGTGGCGAGGACGGCCCCAAAGCCCAGCATTGCCATTCGGAAGCGTGGTGCGTCGTGAGTCATTGCCAGTGTGGTTCCAGTCGTGGTAGTAGAGTATCCGTTGCCGTTGGGTTGCCCGGTGGATGATTGCCCGGTGGATGATTGATTATGTTGAGGTGCCATTGCGACGATCCTTTGGTGAGATTACGAGTGTGTGATTGAGAGTGATTGGAGGGAATGATGCTTGCTCTCTTGCCTAAAAGCGGCTGCACATATAAATTTGGGCTTCGTTGGTAGTCTGTCCGGGGGACTTCCCCCCGGTCCCCCGCTGTGTGGGGTCCTAACTCCCCCACACCCCCCGAATAAGAGTGTTGAGGGTCGGTAGCGACGTTGGTTTATAGGGTGAAGGCTTGCAGCGGTGATTGATTGGGTAAGCCATGGTCTTGCGAGAAGGGTCAGGGTTTAACAAATGCAAAAAGCTTATTTTCAGTGCCATTTACTCATGCTCCACTGCAATGCGAAGCGCTCTATGCTACCCACCAACATCCCCTTTTGGAGGGGGTTCGGGGGACGCAACCGTCCCCTGAATTTGGGGGTTGGGGAATCCCCCCAAAAGGGTCGGATTCCGAAGACTTTTGCATACATGACAACTGTGAGGGGAAGTAGGCATTCAAGAATCCATCACACATCAATGAGAAATGCTCGAAGGCGCGATCGCGCCTTTAACTCATCCTTCCCAATCACCTAATGCGACTGCGAAGCAATTGCCGTTTGCTCCTGCCATTCCCGCTCCTCCTCCTCAAGATTCTGCGGTTGTTTCCGCCGTAGCTTGCTGTAGACCACAGGCACGAAAAACAGCGTGGCAAACGTGGCGGCACTCAGCCCGCCGATCACCGCACGTCCTAATGGTGCATTTTGTTCACCGCCTTCGCCCAGACCCAGCGCCATCGGCACCATGCCAATAATCATGGCAAAAGCGGTCATCAATACCGGACGCAGCCGGGTAAAGCCTGCCAAGAGCGCTGATTCGTAGGCTCCTTTGCCCAGCAGTCGCTGCTGATTGGCAAACGTTACTACCAGAATGCTATTGGCCGTTGCCACCCCGATGCTCATAATAGAACCCATCAGTGACGGGACGCTAAATGTCGTCTGGGTGGCGAACAGCATCCAGACAATGCCTGACAGCGCACAGGGCAGCGCCATCATAATGATCAACGGATCGAGCCAGGACTGGAAGTTGACGACCATCAGGAAGTAGACCAGCATGATCGCGAAGAGTAATCCCAGGCCGAGGCTGAGAAAGGACGATTTCATGGTGCCGACCTGTCCCCGCACTTCAATAAAGCTCCCTTTGGGCAATTTGGCTCTGGCCGCAGCGACGATGCGATCGATCTCCTTCGCTACTCCACCCAGGTCGCGATCCTGCACGTTGGCATAGATATCAAACACAGGCTGGACGTTATAGTGGTTGACCACCGAAACGGTCTTGCTACGCTTCATGGTCGCCAGGTTGGTGAGCAGTTGCGGCGTTCCCGTTTGTCCGTTAATGGGTGTGTCGCCGACCGCGTCCAGGGAATCAATTTTATCTGTTGGGGTTTGTACGGCAACAAGATAATTCACTCCCGTTTTGGGACTCAGCCAGTAGTTGGGCGAGGCCTGTCCACTGGATGCCAGAGAAGTTAGCACGTTATTGGCCACATCGCGCTGGGTCAGTCCGGCTTGCTGTGCCTGGGTGCGATCGACGGTGATATCCAACTGGGGTGCATCCACCACTTGATGCAGGTGCACATCGACGGCACCCGGAATCTGGGCCACCTGCGACTGAATTTGCTTGGCAATGCGGTAGTTGGTCTTGGCATCGCGCCCCAGCACCTGGATGTCGATCGGGGCTGGCAACCCAAAGTTGAGAATCTGGCTCACAATGTCTGCCGGTTGAAAGAAGAACGACAGTTGGGGAAACTCCTGCCGCAGCTCTTTGCGAAGCCGCTTCACGTATTGCCAGGTTGGCCCGTGATGATTTTCATCCAGCGCTACCAGGATTTCACCATCCGCCGAGCCGATCGTGGCGCTGTCGCTGAAGGCCAGGTTGATGCCACCCACGGGCAACCCAATATTGTCGAGAATCGTTTTGACTTCGTCCTTCGGAATCACCTGACGAATCTTATCTTCTACCAGCCCAAAATAGCGCTCGGTTTCTTCGATGCGAGTCCCCGCTGGAGCGCGAACGTGGAGGCGAAACTGGCCTGCGTCCACGGTTGGGAAAAAGTCCTGCCCGACAAACGGCACGAGCACCAACCCACTGGCGAAAAACGCGATCGCCACAAACAAGACCCAGAGGCGATGGCTCAAGCTCCAATCCAGCGCACCACGGTAGCGATCGCGCATCCCATCAAACCGCTGATTGAACCCATCGTGCAGTCGTAAAAAGAAATTTGGACGCGATGATGTTGCGTGATGTCCCCCTACCTCTCCCTGATATAAATGCAATTCAGCGGGCAGCAAATACTGTGCCATTACAGGCACTAACGTCCGCGAGAGCACATAGGACGACAGCATGGCAAATACCACCGCCATTGCGAGCGGTGTAAACAACGATTGGGAAACCCCCGTCAGCAAGACGACAGGCGTAAACACAATACAGATACAGAGTGTCGCCACCAGCGCAGGCGTCGCAATTTGCTGAGCACCGTCTAAAATTGCTCGTTTAATCGGCTTTCCCTGCCCCAGATTACGGTGGATATTTTCAATTTCCACTGTGGCATCATCCACCAGAATCCCGACTGCCAGCGCCAACCCGCCCAACGTCATCACGTTCAGGGTTTGCCCCAGCAGGTTCATGATGAGAATGGAACAGAGAATGGAGAGCGGAATGGAAACTGCCACGATGATTGTGCTGCGCCAGCTACCCAAAAATAGCAGAATCATCGCTGCGGTCAGACAAGCCGCAATGACGGCTTCTTTCACCACGCCTTCCAGCGATGCCCGCACAAAAAGGGATTGGTCAAACAACAGTTTTGTATCCAGGTCAGGCGGCAACGTGGACTTGATCCGTGGCAAAACACCCTTGATGCGGTTCACCACATCTAACGTTGAAGCGCCGCCATTTTTAAGAATGGTCAGCAGGCTGGCTCGCTGTCCATCCTGACGGACCACATTGGTCTGCACGGCAAATCCATCATGCACTTGTGCCACATCGCGGATATAAACGGTGGTGCCGTCAATCTGCTTAACGGGCAGGTTGTTCAACGCGTCCACAGCGTCAGTACTGCTATTCAGGCGTACACTGTAGTCGCGATCGCCAATCTTGGCATTCCCCGCAGGCAAAATCAGGTTTTGGGCACTAATGGCATTCACCACATCAGTGGATGATAGCCCCCTGGCATAGAGCGCTTGCGTATCCAGATCCACCATGACCTGACGGGCTTTGCCACCATAGGGCAGTGGAATGGATGCCCCCTGCACCGTTGCCAGTTGTGTCCGAATAAAGTTCAGCCCCAGATCGTAGATCTCCTGCTCTGACAGCGCCTTCGATCCAACACTCATCTGCAAAATTGGCACACTAGAAGCGTTGTAGCGAAGAATGAGCGGGGGGACAATTCCCGGTGGCAGCACCCGTAAAATTGTTTGAGAGACGGATGTTAATTGGGCGACAGCGGCTTCAACCTTTGCACCTGGCTGAAAGAAGACTTTGATGACGCTGACACCGCGCATGGACTGTGATTCCATATGCTCGATGTCGTTCACAGTGGTCGTAAACGCGCGCTCACTGATGGTGACAATGCGCTTTTCCATCTCGTCCGGCGAAACGCCCGTGTATGACCAGATGACGCTGACCACGGGAACATTAATTTCTGGGAAGATGTCTGTCCTCATGCGGGTAATAGTCATTACCCCCAGAATGACAATCAATAAAGCTGCAACGACAAAGGTGTAAGGTCGGCGCAGCGCAAGACGAACAATCCACATAATTCGTGTGTCCGCGAAAAGAACAGTGCTTGGTAGAAGCCAGAATGGCTATAAGTGCGCTAACAAAACGTGTTCGAAGAAATTAATGCTTAAAAAGTTGACCTGAAACTAAAAACGGTGTCAAAACAGGCGGCTTAAGTGCGAGTGGTCAGGGCCAAAACGGCCGGGGCAAGTACGCAGCATGGCCGTTTATACTCATGGACAGCATTCCTAGTCGGGCAAGACAGTCAGCAGCGCGGCCTGATCAGCGGCAGACAATGCCTCTGCCTGACCGGACTCTGACAGTTCTCTGGTTAACTGCTGCGTCAACCACTGAATTTCGGATTCGATGACATCGAGCGATCGCTGCCAAACAGCCTCCTGATAAGGATTTGCTTGTTTTGGCTGCGCTTGGCGATGGGCCAAGCGTAGGCGACAGCTCATCAACCGATGCTCGAGTAACTGTACGCGTTCAGCAGGCTCCAGGTGATTGAAAAAGAAAACTTTGATGGCAAACCGAGAGCGAGAATTGACCCAGCTTTCGTGTGGATGCGCTAGCATCTCCTGATGCCAGCGCTCTCGTCCCAGTGCCGTAATTTCGTAAGTTTTACCAGCCTGACCAAATTCAGACGTCGTTTCGGGGAGTAACCGAACCTCACCTTTCTCCTCCATTCGCCTTAGCAGTGGATAGATGGCACCACTGTTAACGCTCACGCAGCAACTCATAAAAAACTCTAGCTGCTGCATTAGACGATAGCCATTGAGCGGTTCCGCCTGTAGAAAGCCGAGGGCTGCAAGTCGAAGCATCTTACTGCTATGTCAAACTGATATGTCGAAAACTGTAGCAGACTCAGCGGTGTAACACAAGTTTTTGACAGAAGGAATTTGGTCTAAATCGTTTGTGCTGGAGACTTTCATCGATCCACCCCCTGTTGCGCGATGTACAAAGGCGCATTGAGCGCAGCAAGAATCTTAAAGAAACCGCCGCGATCGCTCTTATTAATAAAAGACATCAAATAGACACCACCAGAAATAATTTTTTCTGTACTCAAATAGATGATAAAGCTATAAGATTCTGCGGTTTTAGCTCAAGAATTTATTGCTTCTCTTATTTTCGAATAAGTCTAATGTTTGCTTAGCCATTCATTTGAATTCCAGTGTAAAAGCATTAAGATACGCGGAAAATTTTCGAATATTCAGATCAAGCTGCTACGTCTGCAGAAATTATCTTCATAAGTAGTAAGCTTGGGATCTTATGCTGACTCGTTCTGCCCATCCACCCAGTTTAGGATCTTAGGCGGAAAATTTTCGTTTGGTAATTATTAGCTGCTTCTGCACATGAGTCTTGCACTTGTGGTGGCGGTCGACTAATGGAGTCAGTCAAGAGCGGATTTTCTAAGGAGAGACTACGCCACCTGTTGAGGCAATGGTAAAGGCATCGGGGAGATCAGGAAGAAGTGGAGAAGGTGATCGTGACGATATCTTAATCACAAGTTTGTTAAGCCCCAGCCGAATAAAGGCGATTGTTGAAGAGTGCGAACCATTCAGGAAAAGGATTAACTTATGTATCACGGGGCTCGTTTTCTGCTTGCGATTGTGATCTCACTCGGCATATTCTTTCGCGTGGTAAATTTAGACCAAAAAATAGTTGACTGCGATGAATGCATTACTCAAGTTCGAGCAGCAGCATATGAAACTCATCAGGGGAAGTCGGTGGAGCAAGCTGTTCAACGCGATCGAGTAGTGATACCGGAGGAGATGGCTAGATTTCAGCGAATTAATGCAGAATCCAGTGCCATCGGCACCATCAAAGTTACTGCAACTGGGGCACCTCAACATCCACCATTTTATTGGCTGTTGATTCGATTTTGGATGCAGGCGTTTGGGAATTCGGTTAGTGCCATCCGCAGTTTGAGTGTGATTTTTAGCATACTGGCGTTTCCAGCATTGTATTGGCTGTGTTGGGAATTGTTTGGGGCAACAGCTGTAGGTTGGATTGCGATCGCGCTGGTGGCAGTCTCTCCAGTACATATTTTCCAGGCTCAGAATGCAAGACCTTACAGCCTTTGGATTTTGCTGATCCTGGTGTCGAGTGCAGCGCTACTGCGAGCATTGAGAAAAGGTCGAAAATTGGATTGGGTAGTGTATGGTATTGCTTTGGCTTTAAGTCTTTACACTTACTTGTTTTCGATTTTTGTTCTGATCTCTCATGGCGTGTATGTAGTTATCCGGCAAGGGCTTCGTAAATCCAAAGGGTTGAGTGCTTACCTGCTCACATCAGGACTGGTAATTCTTATTTTTTCGCCTTGGATATTGGTTGTACTGCTGAATTTTCGAACTGCCAATGAGATGACAAGTTGGACAGGAGATCCAGTTGATTCCAAAATTGATTTAATCTGGTCTTGGGTAAAGAACTTGGCGGATATTTTTTGGTTTTGGAATGTTCAGCTTGGATCGCTCCTATCCTTAACTGAACCTTTATTTGTATTTTCGGTTGGCACTGCTCTTGCTGTACTAGTAATTTATGCTTTCTATTTTTTGTGGAGACATTCTTCGAAGAAAGAATGGGTCTTCTTATTTGCACTTACGAGCGTGACAATATTAACTTTAATCGGGGCAGACTTGGTTCTAGGCGGACGAAGATCGGCGTTGGGCCGTTATGTGTATCCAAGTGTTTTAGGTATCCAAATTTCCGTCGCTTATCTGCTTGCAATGAAGTCCGATCGTTCAATTTTTTGGCGGGTAACTATCGTCACTTTGCTTTCATGCGGCGTCTTGTCATGTGCGATGAGTGTACAAACTGAAAGGTGGAATGGTGATAAAGATTTTGGTTTTCAGTCTGCTCGTATCATTAATCAAACTATTCATCCGCTAGTGATTTCTGACGATAATATTGTGTGTGTGTTAATGCCACTAAATACTCAACTCTCGCCTGATACAAGTTGGATTTTCGTGTCCAAACCTGATCGAATAGTGATTCCCGCTGAGTTTAGTAATGTCTTTTTATATAATGCCTCGGATGAACTCCAGTTACAGCTTGAAAAAAGATACAAGTTCAAACCTGTGTACCAATATTCCTATCCAGGTAGCTTCATTTGGAAAGCGCCGCCAACCTCAATTCTTTGGAAGCTAGAAACCTTTCAGAAATAAGTCTCGTAGGGGGGAATGTTTCGCCTTCTTGAGAGAAAAAAGTGTTGAGGGTCGAAATGCTTATTGGGATAACCACAGCGATGCGCTAAAACCTGTGGTGCATGCTCTGGATTCTAACTTGCTCCCGACAACTGAATTCGACGGTCAATCTGTTCCACCCAAGACTCAACATCCTCAGAACCAATCGCACACAGTTTTTCAGCTTGAACTACTAGCTTAAGGCAAGGGCAAACCCGCGAGGGTCTGTCTGAAGGAAGCCAGCGGCAAACCGACGAGCCGACGAACAGAAATGTTATAGAAGGCTGAGACCCCTTGGGTGAGTTGGCATGCCTTTCAATTTTGGGTACAGCTATCTGGCTGACTGCCTGACAGAAGTAGGTGCAAGCCAGTAGCAGTGGGGCATATGGAGAAAGGTAGAGAGCCATGAGAAGCTGGAGTTACCACACAACAGCTAACAGGCATGA
>JAJPKC010000140.1 GCA_021323955.1 Oscillatoriales cyanobacterium Centralia_MAG_596
AATCCTGAAGGTAGTCCAGCTTTTCCATGACGCCCCACAGGTCGCCGCCTTTGTACCCTTGCAGGGTTGGCATGGCGTTCCAGTCTTCCCAGTTGGCGTTTTGCAACAGTCGCTTGCGGGGCTGCTGGCTACGGGCAAAGCGATCGGGGAAAATTTGGTAGAAAACGGCGTGCTTGACCCAGTCGGGCGTCTGACTTTGCATGGATGCGTCCTGTCTCTTCAACTGCTACGGTAATCGTACTGGCCAGTTTAGAGTTCTATCTTTAGTCAAAATTTTTAGCGTGGGGCACTGATGGCATTAGATTTTATGCCGGATGGCAACAGCACAATTCAGGTGGGAGTGATTGCCGATACGCACGGGCTACTGCGTCCAGAGGCGATCGCCGCGCTTCGCCCCTCTGACCTGATTTTGCATGCGGGCGATATTGGTAAACCAGATGTATTGGAGCCGTTACGCGCGATCGCGCCTGTTGTTGCGATTCGCGGGAATGTGGACAGCAAGGACTGGGCAATGCTGATCCCAGAGCAAGAAACGATCCGTGTGGCGAATGTCTCGATTCACCTGCTGCATAATCTCAAGATGTTAACGGTTGATCTCAAGGCGGCGGGAATTCAGGTGGTTGTGAGCGGCCATTCGCATCAACCTGTCATTGCGGAACGTGACGGCGTGCTGTTTCTCAATCCGGGTAGCGCGGGACCCAGACGCTTTAAACTGCCAATTTCGATCGCGCACTTGTACATTACGGACACAGCCGTGAGCGCTGAACTGATTGAGCTTGTGGTGTGAATCAGGAGATGAATAAGGCAATGCCGGGTTCTCTGTGTGGTTGAGTTAGCAGATGTGGTTGAGTTAGCAGGTACACACAAGTCTGGCGAACCCAATCCTTGGGGGCGACCCCCCAAACCCCCCGAATTTGGTGGACGGCTGCGTCCCCCAAGCCCCCTCCAGACGGTGTTGACGCGGGGAGGTGAAGGAGCGCTTCGCATTGCTCGATCGCGCGGGTCGGCCGCCAAGAAGGGGGAGGGACACCCCACTCCCTACTCCCCACTCCCCACTCCCTCCCCCTTTAAGACAACCGTGTCAGTATGCCTAATAGCATTCTTGAGCGGGGGGAGAGGAGGGTACGGCGGTAGGCATCGGCGGCTTTTTTGATGGCTTCTGCCTGGGTGGGGTAGGGATGGATGACGCTCGCGAGTTGGCTCAGGCCCATGCCGCCGACGATCGCTGTTGTCACTTCGCTAATCATCTCGCCAGCGTGGTTCGCGACCATCGTCGCGCCAAGAATTTTGTCGGAGCCTTTTTTGTGCAAAATTTTGAGAAATCCTGATTCTTCACCATCGGCGATCGCGCGATCAACGTCGTGAAATGGAATGGTGATGGTTTCAACGGCGATCCCCTGCTTTTCTGCTTCGTGCTCGTATAGCCCTACATGGGCAACTTCAGGCGATGTATAGGTTGTCCAGGGCATTACCAGGCTACTAAGTTTGGAGCGTCCCAGACCAAAGGGTGAAAACAGCGTATTTTTAATGACGATCCGGGCAGCGGCGTCGGCGGCGTGTGTAAACTTCCAGTCCATGCAGATGTCGCCTGCAGCAAAAATTTGGGGATTGGTCGTTTGCAGATAATCGTTCACCACGACGCCTCTGCGCTGGTCATACTGCACGCCAACGGTTTCCAGACTGAGACCATCAACATTCGGTGTTCGCCCTGCTCCAACCAGAATGTCATCAACGGTAAGGGTGCGATCGCGGCCATTCGCGGTGAAGTGGATGACTTTGCCTGCGGGTGTTCGCTCGACTTGCGTGAGTGTCGCACCCAACACCAACTGGATGCCTTCCTGGACAAAGACTTGCTGTATAACTTCGGCAGCATCGCGGTCTTCGCGATCGAGAATATGCTCGTTTTGATGCAGTAATGTGACCTCACTGCCCAATCGCTGAAAGGTCTGTGCCAGTTCACAGCCGATCGGCCCTGCACCAATCACGGCCAATCGCTGGGGACGTTCCGTGAGCGCAAACACGGTTTCATTCGTGAGAAAGCCGATGTCGGCTAACCCTTCTATATCGGGATGGCTTGCCCGTGCGCCTGTGGCAATCACCGCTTTTTTAAACCGCAGTGTTTTGCCAGCGACCGCGATCGTGTCCGTGCCCGTAAACGCTCCCTGCCCCAAAAACACGTCCACGCCGAGCGTTTGCAGCCGCTTCGCTGAGTCGTTTGGGCTGATGCTGGCACGTACCCGTCGTAGCCGCGCCATGACAGCAGGAAAATCAACTTCAACCGACCCTGATGCCTGTACGCCAAACGGTGCGGCAGACCGGATGTCTGCGGCAGCCCGCGCCGATCGAATCATGCACTTGGACGGCACACAGCCCACATTCAAGCAGTCGCCTCCCATGAGGTGCTTTTCGATGAGCGCCACTTTCAGGCCGAGTCCCAGCCCTGCCGCACCCGCCGCTACGACCAATCCGGCTGTTCCCGCACCGATTACGACCAGATCGTAGCGATCGCGCGGCTCCGGATTCACCCAATCCAGCGGATGAACGTTTGCCACGAGGGTTTGATTGTATTCATCCAGTGGTTGGATCAGAAAGGCTTCAGGGGTTAATGGGGGCATCATTGGGGTTGAGATAGAAGAGAAGCGGCGATCGAGCGGAGGGGAGCCGTGAGCGGGCTGCGAAACGGGTGACAGGGCAGGAACGGTACAGGCAAGGGTGAACAAAGACGATTGAACGTGCTCTATTCCTCCCCCCTGATCCCTTCGGCCTCCGCTTCTGGCACCAGTGCGTTTCGAGCAACACGGCCAACGTAGATCGTGACGAAGACTGTGGCCACAAACCCAACGAACCGGAGCAACCACTGTAGTCGTTGAGTGTCGGGATGGGTGGCTGGACTGCTGCCAAGCGTGGCGAGACTACCGGCCAGAGAGCCAATATAGACGTACATGAGCGTTCCTGGCAGGATGCCGATCGACCCTAGAATATAGTCTTTAAGCGAAACCTGGGTGATGCCAAAGGCGTAATTGAGCAGCGCAAATGGAAACAGGGGCGAAAGGCGAGTCAGCAATACGACCTTGAACCCTGCTTTGGCAACGGCTGTGTCGATCGCTCGAAAGCGGTCATTGTCCTCAATCCTACTGGACACCCAGTCGCGTGCCACATAGCGCCCAATAACGAACGCGCACGTCGCGCCAATCAACGCGCCAATAAACACATAAACGGTGCCTAACCCAATCCCAAAGACCGCACCAGCACCTAACGTCAGGACAGAGCCGGGAATCAATAAAACAGTGGCCAGGATATAGATGCCCATAAAGGCGATCGCGCCTGCGGCTCCCAGCCCTTTCGTCCATTGCAGGGCTTCCTGTAGCAACTGGTGCAGGTTGGATTGAGTGATGGCGATCATCACCAGCGCTACGATGACAAGGCCGATCAGCAATTTCAGTCCGCTGAATGAATGGCTGGCAGAATTGGGTTCTGTCATTTCGCACGCCTCAATAAGTTCTGACCTCTGACTCCTGACTCCTGACTCCTGACCTCTGACTCCCGACTCTCAACTCCCGACTTCTGACTCCCGACTCCTGACTCCCTCCAGAATCAATGGCTGATTCAATCAAACTGCCTGGTCTACAACAGTTCAAAAAAGGCGTCGTCAATGTCATACCCCAGCATTTGAGTCATTGCCTTTAATCGCGATCGCCCGTCAATTCCCTGCTGCTGCATCCAATCGGCCAACACAAACGTTTTATGCATGACAAAGATTTCCAACGCTTCCAGATTGTATTGAATGCCGTCCTTAGGATGAAATTGATGCGGCACCAGCATGGCCGCATAGCGAGTTAATTCTCCTGCTTTCCAGTTCAATACAAACGGCAGCCAGGGGTAGTGGGCATCCAACCGTACAAACCACAGTCGGACCTCCGGAATTTCGGGCAGTTCTCGCGGATCATCCGGTGTTTGTGGATAATCAACTGTAAATTGAAGCTGTTGTTCGTAGGTTGTAATCGTTTCCTGCTGCACCAGTGGATCAATCACAGCCTGCACGGGAGACAGGTTAAGCGTATTAATGTCATCTGCGTTGAGCGCGATCGTCGTTATTGCCATGAGATCCAGAAACCAAAACGGCCGTTTACTCTATCTTCTGATGACTTTACCGTTATCAGGTGGACAATCGCCCAGTGATTCTTGATCAAATACTGTTAATGTTCTGCAATCGGACGTTGAGCGGCTTTCGATCGCTTGCGGAAGTTGCCCATCCTGCGGGGAGAAGGCTCGGGGCAACATTCTTTTAATTGAAACAAACGGTCACTTCCGTTTAAAAATGCTAAATTCACAAGGAGATTTCACCCACTTTTGGGAGACTTCATGCTTAAACAACGCAAGATTCAGGTGTTGTTAGGAGTGGCAGGACTCTCTGCCCTCGCAGTGGGAGCCGCTATTCCCCTGCTGCAATGGAGCGGAAAGTGGCAGCCACCGTTGTCGATCGCGACCAGGTTTGATCCGGCAGCGGGACACGACAAACCGATCAGCGCCCTCAAGACCTTACCCCCCGCGCAGCGAACCGAAACGCTCAAAGCGATCGCCGATGGCAAAGAATCTCTGGAACGCAGTCGGGCGCGCTACCTTCTGGCGACGGATCTGCTGCAGCAAGGACAGGGACAAAAGGCCCTGGAACCGCTGAAAGGGCTGGAAGCAAGCTATCCAGTGCTGGCACCCCACGTGCTGAAACAACGGGCAAAGGCTTATGAGCAGATCGGTGATCGTGTCAATGCGCAGGCAACCTGGCAACAGGTGCTCAAAGACTATCCCAGGCATCCTGTTGCTGCTGAAGCGTTGGCAGCGCTGAATCGAGACGATGCTCACTATGGCGATCAGGCGATCGCGCAGTTCCCGTCACACCCCAGTACAGTCGCGATCGCGGAAGAACGGCTGAAACAGAACCCCAATCAACCGTCGCTACTCCTCCTGATCGCTAAACACGGGCTGTATACCCAGAACTATTTAGATGTCTTGGACAATTTGACGAGTCATTATGCGGCTCAATTAACGCCTCAAGACTGGGAATCGATCGCCTTTGGTTACTGGGAGAAGCAGCTCTACGGTAAAGCTGGCATGGCATATGCCCATGCGCCCTATACGCCACTTAATGCCTACCGCATTGGTCGCGGGTTGCAGCTTGGCGAAAAGGGTGGCGCAATCCAGGCTTACCAGCGTATGGTGCAGGACTTTCCTGACGCCAGTGAGACATCGCTGGCGTTACTGCGACTCGCCAAACTATCGGAACCGGGGCAGGCAGTCGGCTATCTTGACCAAATTATTAAACGCTTCCCGGCGCGTGCTGGCGAGGCTCTGCTGGCCAAGGCGAAGCTCCTGGAAGAGCATAATAACCTCAAATACGCCATGCAGGTGCGTCAGATCTTGTTGACGCGCTATGGCAAGTCTGATGCAGCAGCAGAACTACGATGGACGATGGCCCAGGATAGCGCCACTGCCAATGACCTCCAGTCTGCTCGGGTCTGGGCAGAGTCGGTCACAATGCATAACCCAGACAGTGAACAGGCTCCCGAGGCCGCTTTCTGGAATGGCAAGTGGGCGGAACAGCTCGGTAAGCAGAAGGACGCCAAAACAGCATATGAGCAGGTGCTGGCCCATTATCCACAGTCCTACTATGCCTGGCGATCGGCGTCATTGCTGGGCTGGCAGGTTGGTGATTTTACCAGTGTGCGTCAGCTCAACCCAGAAGTTTCGCGCCCAACGACCCGTCCCAATCTTCCGG
>JAJPKC010000394.1 GCA_021323955.1 Oscillatoriales cyanobacterium Centralia_MAG_596
AAGATTCGACGGAGGGTAGAATTGCCGCTGAGCGGTCAGACACGAGTGAACCTACTGCTCACAATACCCAGGTCGCCCAAAATCCGTTCCGATCATCACCGCAGACCACGTAGCGGCAAATTGTAGCGCCGTAGCTCCACTGCCCCAGACCGTAGCGGTAAGTCCAGCCAGTCCGACTTACACCCGGCAGGCGGACAATAGAGTTTTAGCCTAAGCGTTCCAATCCGGTTGATCAATGAGTCGTGCTGCAAAACATGACTGCTTTATACATAGAGGGCAGATTGTGTAGATTTCACTGGACTAAACGCGCTTGAGATAATTCTGGATCGTTTTGGCAATCCTAAAACCAGGAGTCCTTGAAATTAGGGTGGTTATGGAGCAGGATTTGAACTCTGCTGCCTGGTACAGTCATGGCAATATCTTGTTTAGTCTGGGTCATTACGAAGGCGCGATCGCTGGCTACGACAAAGTATTAGCAACACAATCTGACCTTTACGAGGTTTGGAACAATCGAGGCTATGCGCTCGAAAATCTCAGTCGTTACCAGGAAGCGATCGCGAGCTTTGACCAGGCGCTGAACATTCATCCTGAATTTGCCCTCGCATGGCACGGCCGGGGAATCGTCCTCGCAAAGTTAGGCCGGTATGAGGAGGCGCTGACCAACTTCAATAAAACGCTGAAGCTCAACCCAACCGATCTCAAGGCCCGCTACAACCAGGGCAAAGCCCTGGCCCATTTAGGCCGTCACGACGAAGCCCTGAGCAGTTTTGATCGCGTATTGGCGTCTGATCCAAATGAATACAAAGCCTGGTACAGCCGCAGCAAAGTCTTGGTCAGCCTTAATCAACTGCAAGCAGCCCTCACCAGCCTGAATCAAACTCTGGCAATCAACCCCTTCTGTGACTACGCCTGGAATTACCGTGGCACACTGCTGCTAAAGCTAGGTCACTATGACGAGGCGATCGCCAGCTTTGACCAATCCCTGCAGATCAAGCCCAATAATCCTGAGGCCTGGTATAGCAAAGCCCGTTGCTATGCGCTCAAAGGCGAAACGCAGCTCGCTTTAAGCTATCTTCAACGTGCTATTAAACTGAACCCACCGCTCTACCGCACTCTGGCAAAAGGTGATGTCCACTTTAGATCACTGCTGTCAAGCCAACAGCTTCAAACACTCTTGAAGCGGACATCCCAGGCAAGTTAGCGCTGTGCCAGATCGCTGCCTTAATGAGGGCGTTATAAGGTAAAGTCAAATTTTTGTATTCCTTCTGTTAAATTGTTTCTCCGTCATCTATCTTTGGGCATGTTGATGAAGAAGCAATTATTGAGAAATAAGAATCTATGAGCCACGTTCAGGATGTGGAAGTCGCCTTCTTTTTCCAGAAAGGGCTTTATCTAAACAAGCAAAGGGATTTTAGTGCTGCAGTTACAAGCTACGATCGCACCCTTCAGCTTCAGCCCGATTATCCCGACGCCTGGTACAACCGGGGTAATGCTCTCTATCATTTAGGCCAGTATGAAGCCGCCGTTGCAAGCTATGAGCAGGCTCTGGAGTATGAACCGGGCTTTCCAGAAGCCTGGAATAATCGCGGTAGTGCCTTGGATGACCTGCAACAGTATGAAGCCGCCATTGCCAGCTACGATCAGGCAATCAGATTCAGACCAGACTACTACTGGGCCTGGTATAACCGGGGGATCTCGCTGCGCAACCTGGAACGGTACGATGAAGCCGTAATTAGTTACGATCGCGCAATTGAGTTCAAGCCCGACTACTACTGGGCCTGGTACAACCGTGCACTAGCGCTCCGAAAGCTGGATCGGATTGAAAAAGTGGTCGCCAGCTACGACAAAGCGCTGGAGTTTCGGCCCGATTTTGAAGAAGCCTGGACCAATCGCGGCAACGCTCTTTATCACTTGGGCTATCTAGAAGCAGCTCTCAACAGCTATGACAAAGCGCTGGAGCTTAAACCCGACAGCCCACATACTCTCTATAACAAAGCCTGCTGCTATGCGCTTCAGGGAAACTTTGATTTAGCGCTTGAGAATTTGCAACGCGCTGTTGAGTTAAACCCCAGCGAATATCGCGAAATTGCGAAAACCAACTCAGACTTTGCGGTGCTCCGCCAGGACAAACGCTTTTCAGCGCTGCTGAATGAGCGTGTCCATGGAAGCTATGAGTTTTAGCGGTTTGAGGGGGCTGCCGAGCATACCAGTACAATAGCCACTCGGTTAATCGCTGATTGCGTTCCCGCGCAAGTTGATTGACGTCTGGGCGGCACAGCCGTCGATGCACGGATGAGACGAAGCCTGTTTCCCGAACGTTCCTCTAAACGACTGCTGTGGAAGAGGATTGCGCATTGGTTGTCAGACAGCCATCTTCCATCTGCACAATGCGATCGGCGATATCGAGAATGCGATTGTCGTGTGTTACAAGCAGAATGGTGCAGCCCTGCTCTTTGGCAAGACGTTGCATCAGTTCCACAACATCCCGTCCCGACTGCTTGTCCAAAGCGGCAGTGGGTTCGTCGGCCAGTACAAGTTTGGGTTGGTTCACAAGGGCACGCGCGATCGCGACTCGCTGCTTTTGCCCACCGGATAGATTTTCGGGGTAGTAGCGTGAACGTTCCGCTAATCCAACTGCTGCCAGCATCGCTTCAGCCTTCGCTCGCGTAACTGCCGCTGATCGGCTGTGCAGTTCTAGGGACATTTGAACATTCTGCTGGGCCGTTAAAAACTTCAGCAAGTTGTGGGCCTGAAAGATATAGCCAATATGGCGTCGTAAGGCGACCATTTGCTGGGGGGACGCACCACACAGCTCTTGCCCAAGCACTTTCAAGCTACCGCTTTGGGGCGATCGCAGGCTACCAATCAACGAAAGTAGCGTCGTTTTACCGGAGCCGGATGGCCCCGTCATGATCACAATTTCGCCAGCCTGAATCTCTAAATTAATATTGCACAACACCTGCTTTTGCAGTCGCCCCTGCCCGTAGTAGTGATCTAAAGCGTTGATCGAGACAACAGGTTCCGTGTGTCTGGCGGATGGCATTTGAAGAACCTCACCAATCATGGACTTCTGACTCCTAACGTCTGACTGCTCAACCCTCACACCGACCCCCTCCTCCTCAGAAAATATCGGCAGGATCAGCCGCGCGTAGTTTGCGCGTGGCGATTATCCCCGACAGCAGGCACATGCTGATCGTCAACAGAAAAACCGTGACCGAACGGGATACCGTCATGAACAGCGGCAGATTGGTTGCTCCTCGCGTCAAAGCGTACAGTCCCGAAGAAATGGCCAGGCCAGGGACAAAGCCCAGGGCCGCAAGAATCAAGGCCTCTTGAAACACCACCATTAGCAAGTAGCGATCGCCATAGCCAATAGCCTTGAGCGTGGCATATTCCGACAGGTGATCAGCGACGTCGCTCGACAGGATTTGATAGACAATCACCGCCCCGACAATAAAGCCAATCACTGTTCCCAGGCTGAAGATAAAGCCGATCGGTGTGTTGTTCTGCCAGTAGACTTTTTCGAGTTCGGCAAACTCCGCCAGGGTCATTACCCGCACATCATTGGGCAGGTTAGCCTGGAGTATTTGTTTCATCTGCATCGGATCGACATGCGGTTCTAGCGTAATTAAGCCTGCATTGACCTCTGACTGTTTGCGATCGGGAAAGATGCGGAGAAAATTTTGGTCGCTCGTAATTACATTGCCGTCTGCCGCAAACGATGCTCCGACCATAAAAAGACCCGCCACTTTGATTCTGCGGCTCCGGATCTCGGTAGGCACGACCTTGCCTGCTTCCAATGCGGCGATCGTGTGGGTGTACTGTCCCCGCGACCCCTGATCAAACAACACCATATCGGGCAATTTGAGTTTATCCAGATTGCGATCCACTCCCGGCAGGTTAAAAACCGACTTTTCGGGATTGAACCCCAAAAACAAAATGCCTTCATTTTGGCGGGTATCTGGATTCTTCCATTCCCGCGAATCGGTATAGAGCGCCTCTACTGACTGTACCCCCGCGAAACTCCGCGCCTGATAGAGTCGGCGGCGGGGAAAATTCATCATACTGACAATATTTCGCGCCAGGGGACTGACTAACACCAGATCCGCTCTCAAGCTGCGGTGTACCTGCGTATTGCTGTCATACAGTGCTGTCCGAAACCCGAGCTGCATGAACATCAGCATGTCTGCAAAGGCAATGCCTGCCATCGCAACGAGTAAACGATTGCGTTCGCGGCTCACCTGCAACCACGCTAAAGGAATTCGGCTCATAGGGCCTCCCGCTCAATCTGGACAGTGACTTCGAGATTGGTCAGACCAGCCAGCTTCTGGCTACTAGCGCGATCGAGCCGAATTTTGACTTCCACAATCCGGGCATCTGCATCCGCCGTTGGATTAGTGTCCAGGACGCCCTTTTTTTGCACTTGCAGCCCAATTTCATCGACAACGCCATGCCCTTCGCCGTTAAACGCGCTGCTGGTAATCGTCGCTGGTTGTCCCAAACGAACCGCTTGAATGTCACTCTCATAGACTTCTGCCACCACATACATCTGGTCAGTTTGACCCAAATCCAAAATTCCCTGGTCGCCAATAATTTCGCCCGCCCAGGTGTGAATTTTCAAAATCTGACCATCACGGGGCGATCGCACCGATGCTAAATCCAGATCCGCCTGTGCTTGTTTCACGGCTGCTTGGGCGCTACTTACTTCTGCTTCTGCTGCCTTAATATCGACCGGGCGCACTTCAGCCACACTGTTTAGCGTATCTTTTGCCTGCTGCAGTTGTGCCTGGGTCGTCGTTTCTACGAGCTGCTTGCTATCCCGTACAGAAGCAGAAATTGCCCCCTGTTCGTAAAGCGCTTGATACCGCCGTGATTCTAGCCGTGCATTGGCCAGCTCGGCGTCCAGTCGTGCAATCGTTGCGGTCTGCGCGCCAATCTCACCTGACTTTGCGCCCGCTTTTACCTGAGCGAGCTGGGTCAGCGCAATCTGTACAGTCTGTTTCGCCTTTTCCAGGGCCGCCTGTAAGCGATCGTGCGAATCCAGCACCGCAATTACCTGCCCTGCGTGCACGCGATCGCCGCGCTTTACCAGCAATTTTTCGACCCGGCTCCCTTTCGTCGATGCTGCCAGTTGGATGACTTCGCCCTGTGGCTCCAGGCGACCCAGAGCCGTTACCGTTTTTGCCACACTGTTCACTGCTGGCGGCAGAGCGGTTTTGGTCACTGCTGGAGCCGATCGCGAGAGTGTGTAGACAAGG
>JAJPKC010000646.1 GCA_021323955.1 Oscillatoriales cyanobacterium Centralia_MAG_596
ATCTGCCAGCAAGTCTTCCAGCGCGGTTGCAACGCGCAATACGGCATCGGCCCCGATCGTTACTGCGCCCCCTTTGATCGTGTGGACACACCGATAGAGCTCCTGGATATCTGATTGCCACGATTGCGCCTGGAGTGACTGAGCAATCTGGCTGTATTTCTGTAAATAGTGTTGAGTATCGACAGCAAACAGACTACGCAACTCCTGCTGGAGCTGATCATCGGCAAGGGCTGCCAAGCGTTGAGAAGAATCAATCTCTGGAATCGACATAAGACAGGATTTAAAAAGGATTCAGAGAACCGTGAGCAAATCGGACATTAGCTGCCAACCATTCAGCGTGATCACAACGCTTCTGCGGGTGTCGCCATCGCTGCACCATTTTGAGCCTGAGAAGCGGGCGCGATCGCCAGCGTGGGAGGATCCGCTGGATCCGCGTCGGCTGACGCGGGATGGAGTTGGAAAAATTCCACACTGCGGAGTAAAGACTGCGCCAACTGCTCCATTTGTTCTGCCTGTTCTTTGGTCACATCGGCTCGCGCCAACGTCTCAGCCGAACGATTGGCAATATCACGAACCGATTGCAGGGTGGTTTGAGCCGCACCCGCGATCGTCTGGCTCGATTGCGTGACCTGCTGCCCCATTTGCGCCACACGCTCACTCACGGCCCGAATCGTATTAAACGCCTGCTGGGACTGTTCCACGCCGGCGGTAAAGTGGTTGACCTGCTGGCTGATGCCCTGAACATCATGGCTCAGCCCTGATACCACCGTTTGAATCTGGTCGGTTCGCTGCTGGAGGGCGATCAAACTCTGGTTGGTTTGAGCCGCAAGCTGGTTGACCTGCACGGCGATCGTCTCAAATTCGCGCGTGATCACCGCCATCTGTTCGGGGTCTTGCTGGACAGAAGCGCGGTTAGACAGCATGGAGGCGTTAACCGCCAAAATCCGAGTCATTGCCGCAATGCGTTTCTGGTCTTTCACAAACTGCGTGGCCAGTTCCACATAGTTCGTCAGCGTTTGTGTCCGTTTGACGATTTGATCCGACTCTTGCCGTAGCCCCTGAATATCCTGAGTCATCGTCGTGATTTCGTGTTGCCCTGCGTTAATGGCAGACTGGGCGAGCTGAACGGCATCCACCGTGGCGATCGCCTGCAGTTTTGCCGTCTGGGCCTGTTCGTTGACAGATTCCATCAACGTTTGCACCTGGGCCACCGATTCAAACTGCTGCTGCACGTTGTCAGCAACCGCGACTGCGAGTTGCTCCAGATAGGTCGTACCATGCGTCACCCGTTCAGCCGCACCCAGAACCTCTGCCATCACCTGCCCCAGGCGCAAAATCAGGCGGTTCAGAGTATCACCGACCAGCCCTGTCACTCGCGCACTGACCGCGGCTTCGGTGGTGAGATCGCCATTTTCTACCGCCGCTACCACATCGAGCAAATGCTCAATTTCGTGCTGGAGCGCCTGACTTTCCTCGTACAGAGTGGCGGTGCGTTCAGCAACGCGTTGTTCCAATTCTTTGTTAATGGATTCTAGCGCTGTAAATGACTCACGCAGTTGCGCCGCCATCTGGTTAAACGATCGCGACAGCACCCGCAGTTCGCCAAAGCCTTCGACGGCCACAGTTTGATCCAGGTCACCGCTGGCGATCGCCTGAGATGCCTGACTCAATCGGACGAGTGGATTGGTCAACCAGCGCGATGTGATCAGCCCCAGCAGTGTAGAGAGCACCAGTGCGGCACCGCACAGCACGATCGTATTGCGCGTGTTGGTATTGATCTGCGCCATAAAATCAGACTCGGACGTGACCACCACAATCCGCCAGTCCAACCCCCACTGATCCTGCCAGGGCGTTACCTGCACAAAGTGCCGCTCCCCTTGAAAGTTGAAGCTTGTGAGCTGGCTGCTCTGGATATTGCCCGGCACACCGAACGTTGTATTCAAGTACTGAGCCGTCGCCTGGATCAGCGGATCGGCACTTTTGTCGGCTGGCACTCGCTGCGGTTTCCCGGCGGTAATCGTATAGGCTGGCTCTTTGCCCGAATTGGCCACGATTAGCCCATTCTGCTCCACGATAAACACCTTCGCGGACGGACTCACGTTCAATGTATTGAGAAAGCTGCTGATCTGCGTGAGGATCAGGTCAATCCCAATCACGCCCAAAAACTTGCCGCCCTTTGCATAAACCGGGAAGCTGGACGAAATCGACATAATTTCGGGCTTGTCTTCCCACTGGTAAATTTGAGTCCAGAGGGGATGACCCACGCGGGCCGCGTCCGCATACCAGGCTTCTTCACGCGGGTCATAGGTCTTGACCGCATCGAGCTTGGTGCGATCGCCCCGATCGTCCGTTTGATAGACATCAAGCTTGCCACCAGTAGACGCCTGCGACACTTCGTTAATCAGCAAATTGCCGTTGTCCAATCGCTCGACGCCAATGAACTCACCATCTTTATTGGCAAAGTTACTGTAGCCAATATTAAAGACTTTCATTTGTCGCCAGAAGTATTTCCCCAGCTTGTTAAAGTCCTGGAGGTTGAGCATGCCCAACTCAATCGCGTCCATGTTGATCCGGTTTACCTGGTGCGGCACGCTCAAATAGGCATCAAGGTGGGCGGAGACACGCTTACCAGCTTCGGTTTGCAGGCGTCCCGCCAGTTCGCTGACGGCCTGCTGTCCGTTGCGGATGGACAGCCAGCCAGTCAGACCCACAGCCGTCACAATTGGCACCACAAAGGCCGCCACAATCAGGACGCGAATGCTCACGCTGTCGCGCAGTCCTGGTGTTGATGCACTGGCCGTTGGTGATGGCATGGTCGGCGCGTGCAGCAGCGTTGCAATGGGTGTATTTTCGGGAAGTTTGGGGATGGTCGATTCCGGTTGAAGGGTCGTCATAGGATAGCTCTGCAATGAGTGACGCTGGAACGGCAGGAACCAACGCCTGGGTTAGAAAGGTGATCAGGGTCGTTCGGTGTTGCGGCCTACGTAACGTCAACGGTTTTGGCCGGAATGGTCATTGTGATATCGCCGATCGCGGACTGACCGTTGGGGGGCGACTCATCGCTATTGGCTTCTAGCGCGATGGGGAGTTGGAAGAATTGCACCGTTTGCAGCAGTTGTGCTGCCAGCGCATCCATCTGATCCGATCGCTCACGCGCAACCTGAGTGAGCGCAGCGCTCTTGTTTGCCAAGCCCGTAATATCCCGCATTACGTAAGCGGTTGTCTGCGTTGCATCCAAAATCTGCTGACTGAAGTGATTCACCGCCGCACCAGCCTGTACTGCTTCGCCAGTGATGGTCTGCACGGCCTGAAAGACCTGACTGGATTGTTCAACCCCGGTCGTAAATTGTCGCACCAGTTCGCCCATACTCTGCACATCGCCATCGACAGCCGCCACCGCACTGTGAATTTGGGCACTTCGCTGTTCGAGATCAGTTAAGCCCTCACTCGTCTGTTTCGCCAGCTTATTGACCTGATCCGCGATCGAGTCAAATTCACGCGCTACCACGACAAACTGCCTGGGGTCACGCTGTTCCGATGCTCTGGCCGCAACGAGAGATGCATTCAGCGACAGTGTTTGCGTCACAAACGCGATCTGGCTCTGGTTCTGGACAAATTGGTCGGCCAGGCCAACAAACTCGCCCAGCGTCTTCATCCGCTGGACAATCCGGTTGGTGCCTTCCTGTAAGACGGTGATGCCTTGAGTCAACGCATGGATGGCCTCCTGCCCCAGCACCAGCGTACTCGACACCGTTTGCAGCGATTCGGTTGAGACTTTGACCCGTTCCGCTGATCCTTGCGCGGCATGCTCAACTTGTTCCGTCAGTTGCAACACCTGGTTGACAGACTGGGCCTGCTGTTCAGCATTTGTGGCAACGGTTTCCATCAGTGCCTTCTGCTGATTGGCTGACTCAGAAACCTGATGCGCGGCCACCAACGTCTGATTCAACACATTGGCAAACCGCTCAATCAGACGATTGAAGGTGTCTGCCACCAGG
>JAJPKC010000326.1 GCA_021323955.1 Oscillatoriales cyanobacterium Centralia_MAG_596
CAACAGCGGCTGGGAAAACGTACTTAGCACAGATGGCCATGCAGGCGACCCAGCGCAGTACTCTCATCATGGTGCCGACCCTCGACCTGATGCACCAGTGGTATGCGCACCTGATCGCAGCGTTTCCAGATGTTGAGATTGGGCTGCTGGGGGGTGGTTCCAGAGACAAGACTCCAATTCTGGTTTCAACGTACGACAGCGCGGCAATTAATGCGGAGTCGTTGGGAAACCAGTACGCGTTGCTCATTTTTGATGAATGTCACCATCTACCGAGTGACTTTAATCGCGTCATTGCTGAATACGCGATCGCGCCCTATCGGTTAGGGCTGACCGCTACCCCTGATCGCGCTGATGGTAAGCATGACGATCTCACAACGTTAATTGGGCCAGAAGTCTATCGCAAAAGCGCTGAAGAACTCTCAGGCACGACCCTGGCTAAGCACAAAGCAGTGCAAATACGCGTAAAGCTGTCTCAGCAAGAGCGCGATCGCTACGATGCGCTGATCCAGCTACGCAACCAGTTTTTGCAGGATGCCAAAATTTTCCTTGGCTCCGTGCAGGGTTGGCAACGGTTTGTGCAGGCCAGTGCTCGCTCCAAGGCCGGACGACGAGCAATGCTGGCCCATCGAGAGGCACGGGCGATCGCGTTTGGCACAGAAGGCAAGCTCCGGGTTCTAGCGGATTTACTCGCAGCCCATTACCCGGAACGTACGCTCATTTTTACCGATGACAATGCCACCGTGTATCGCATTTCCGAAGCGTTTTTAATCCCTGCGATTACGCACCAAACAGGTGTTAAAGAACGGCACGATATTCTCACTAAATTCAAAGCGGGAGATTACCGCACACTGGTCGCTTCACGCGTGTTAAATGAAGGGGTCGATGTCCCTGATGCCAGTATCGCGATCGTGCTGTCAGGCACAGGATCGACGCGTGAGCATATTCAACGGTTGGGGCGAGTGCTGCGGAAGGGCAAAACCCCAGACAAACTGGCGATGCTGTACGAAGTTGTCGCTGAAGATACGAACGAAGAAAACGTATCGCGGCGGCGTCATGGGCAGCCATCTCGTACCCAGAATCAACCGCGACAGTTAGAGTTGGTGCCACCCCCGTCGCCGTATGCGACCACCCCGACAGCAATTCCACGCGCGGCAGAACCCCTGACAGATTGGAACGAACACTCTTTGCCGCTAGACAGCAAATCCCAAACTGATCCGTTGTCTCAAGATCCGTTGTTTTAATATATTGGCCTGCCTGGATGCAACGAATCGATCGAAGCATATCGCTCGTACTGGCAAGGTATCGTCCTTCCGGCATAACTGGAGGACTGGAGGATGTGACCTGCGCTAGAGGAGTCGTTGATTGGTAGTTTATAGACTGATTGACGAATGTGGATGGAGACGCATTTTGCGATCGCAGATCCACATGTAAGGGCTACGCCATGAATTGAAAATTTGAGGTGCGGTCAGTCATCTTTCTGACCTTTTAGTGCGCAAAACATTATCGTTTTAAACCTGAAAATATGCTTTGAAACGATAGTCTTTAATCGCTCATCTCTGGTTGAGTTCATCAAGCAAACCCTGAAACGCAGGAGTTTCCATGAACAGATTGTTTCCAACTTGCGCTGGATTTTGCTCTAACTTTTCGGCTGTTTTTCTGTTTGGCCTTGTTCTGCTTGTGGCGACGCTGAGTCCGGCCAACGCACTGAGCGCAACGCTTAACGATGCAAGGTTTGCAACTCAGCCACCGCAGTTGATGGTTGTCAACCGCCAGACCAAACTACTTCTTCATGTGAATGAGATGAAGTTTGCAAAGGCTCCTGTTGACAGATCGATCAAAAGCGAAAAAGCGCGCGACATTTTACTGGATCAAGAAGGCATCCAGAGTGTAAAAGCACCCGGTGTTAAATCGGCGGACAGTGGCAAAACAATAGCGACGTTTTTGCACTTAAATCCAATGGTTGCATCAAATCCAGCACCCAGTATTCCAACTGAATTGGAGACACTGAAGGCAACGCTAACCAAGCGAGGCGTTGAGGTGCCGACGACTGAACCTCAAACAAATGCAACTTCGGCTCAACCAATGGTGATGCCAGGGGATGCCGCAAAGTCATAAACGAAGGCTAGTAATGTCATCAGCGATCTGTTCAAGGACTCCTAATTAAGCCATTCGATTAACGACACCCTGTTTTAATCAACGGGCTGATGGTTAACCAGATGGCCATGCCGTAATTCCTAATGGAGCACAACCATGAAAAAACTACTTTCCAACTTCAAAACAATTCCACTAAAACAGATTTTTATGGTTTTTCTGGCCGGGGTGCTGGTGCTGTTTAGCACCGCTTGCAGCCGTCCTCAAACCCTGGCGGACAGAGTAACCAGTGGTCGTGGACCCGATACACCAGGTCAGACTCAGTCCTACAAAGGCGGCATGAACAATTTTAGTGACGATGATTCGAATCGCTTGAATACGGAAGCCGCAACCAAAGCGAAAGCGCTCAAAGACAAAGTCCAGAGTCGGATTGATCAAAAGAGCGTTAATAGCCCCGATGATCTGGCTGATAACGTCCGCGCTGTTAGCCCTGGTAAGCAAGCGCAGCGCGTTGGCGATAATTTCCGTGACAAAGTCGAAGATACGAAGGACGCCTTACAAACCTTTGGCGATCGCGGTGCCAAAAACCTGGAACGGAACACTGATCGGGCTGCTGACAGTACAGCGCGGGCATTTGATCGGGCTACCGATGCCGTGAAGGATAAGGCTTAGTCATCAAATGGGTGAGTGACTGGCCTTAGAGCCCAGAGTCAGGAGTCGGAAGGCAGCTGGCTCTGGGCTTTTGCTTAATCTACTCCCGATTCTCTCCATCCAACCGTCGTTGCAGCCGTTTTACGGTCTGGTACATCTCTGGTAGACGGCTGTAAATTGCAGAGGATTTGAGGTAGATCTTATGGTCTACGGCCGGGTAGCCAGACACGATCTGTCCAGCTTCAACGTTGCCGTGAACGCCTGTTTTGGATGTGGCGATCGCGCCATCACCAATCTTTGCGTTATTAGCGACGCCGACCTGCCCTGCGAGGATTGCCCGGTTGCCCACTTCAACCCCACCCGCCAGTCCAACCTGCGCCGCGATCGCGCATCCCTGACCAATCTGGCACCCGTGACCAATATGCACCATGTTATCCAGCTTGGTGTTACGCCCAATGCGCGTGTCACCCACTGCTGGGCGATCGACGGTAGAGTTACAGCCAATTTCAACGCCGTCTTCAAGCACCACGTGGCCCGACTGCTCCATCTTGTACCAGCCCTCGCGAGTGGGCACGAACCCGAAACCTTCGGAGCCAATGACTGCACCAGCATGAATGACGCAGTCAGCACCGATCTGCGTCCGTTCATGAATGACACAGTTGGCATGAAGCACGGTGTTGTTGCCAATGGTGGCGTCAGGATAGATCACCACGTTGGGATGGATGCACACGCGATCGCCCAGCGTTGCACCGGCTTGAATAACCACATGCGCGCCGATCGCCACATCTTTACCCAGTGTTACTGATGGATCAATGACGGCACTGGGATGAATTGCTGGAGCCGGACGAAACGCCTGATAAAACAGAGCGATCGCTTGAGCGAATGCAAGTCGGGGATCGGGCACTTCAACCCAGGCAATGCCGCGATCGCTGGCCTGTCCCTGAAGGATGGCGTCTTTGGGCAAAATGAGCGCACTGGCAGCCGTCGTCTTCACCTGCGCCGCAAACTTCGCGCCTTCGATGTAGCTGATATGACCCGCGATCGCGGCATCCACGGCGGCCACACCTGTAATCTCAATATCGGCATCAGTGTGAAAGGTCAGCGATCGCCCGTTTGCCGCGCTGAGTTGGTCAACCAGTTCGCTAAATTTCATCGTGCCCCCTCCTCATGTCTCACACGCTCCTTACCGTACCAAAAATGCTACACACTCTACATGCGGTGTTTGGGGAAAGAAATCAACCGGCTGTACGCGCAGCAGACGGTAGTGGTCATTCTGACACAGCAATTTCAGATCGCGGGCGAGGGTGGCTGGGTTACAACTGACGTAAACGATGCGATCGGGTTCCAGTTGAGCGAGGGCGTCAATCACAGCGGGATCGCAGCCCCGGCGGGGTGGATCGAGCAGCACAATGTCAGGCTTTACGTCCAGCGTCGGCAGCAGCGTTTCGACCGAGCCGGCCAGAAAGGTGGCTGTCTCCAGATGGTTCAGGGCCGCATTGGCGATCGCTTGCTCAACCGCTTCGGGCTGCACTTCTAGCCCGATCGCCTGCTTGACGTGTTGCGCCAGCGGTAATGTCAGCGTCCCCACACCACAGTACGCATCAACCAGTACTTCAGTCCCCTGTAGCTGGAGCGCGTCGGTGATGACTGTTAACAGGGTTTCGGCCTGTTCCGTATTGATCTGAAAGAAAGTATCTGGTCGCAGTTGGAACGTTAGTCCTGCAAACGTTTCGTGCAGAAAAGGCCGACCAGCAATACAAACCGTCTCGCGACCAAAAATGGCGTTGGTGCGATCGGGATTCACGTTTAGCGATACTCCCACCAGGTTGGGATAGCGACTTAACCAGGTTTCGGCCTGCTCCGCCACACCGGCCAGGTTCTGGTCTTTCACCACCAGTGTCAGCAGCATTTCGCCCGTACGACGGCCAATGCGGAGGGCCAGATGCCGCACCTTGCCCCGGTGCAGTTTCTCGTCGTAGATACCCCAGCCGCGATCGTACAAATCCTGCTTGACCTCTGCCAGCATCGGATTCAGTCGAGCATCCTGAATTGGGCACTGGTTTAGATTGACGATCTGATGGCTACCTTTCTGGTAGTATCCTGCTTGAACCTGCCCCGACTGCGATCGAGCCAGGGGATACGTTGCCTTGTTGCGGTAGCCTAAATCGTTTGCAGCCGCCAGAATGGGTGCAACTGCTGGCTGATTGAACCCGCCAATGCGCTCCAATGCCTGCACTACCTGGTTATGTTTGGCCTCTAGCTGATAGCGATAGTCCACATGCTGCCACTGGCAGCCGCCGCACTTATCTGCAACAATGCACCGGGGGCGAATACGATGGAGGGATGGTTCCAGCAATTGCAGCAGTTTGCCGTGGGCGTATTGCGGTTTTACTCGCAGTAGGCGAACCTGGACGCGATCGCCAGTCACCGTGTCGGGCACAAACACGACTCGCTGGCCAATGCGCCCAACGCCATCGCCACTATCGCTCAGATCGGTAATGGTGACATCAACTAGTTGTCCCTGTTGCCAAAGGCTCTCTGTTGGTTCGGCGATGTTATTCTCAGACGGCAATGGTGTGATTGACACTGTAACCTCGTTGTAAAAGGGCATAACGTCAGCCCGCCCACCCATCCTATCAATCCATCTGCCCGAACGATGAAGGTCAAGCCCAAAACAATCCTGCTGACAAGTGCTCTCCTCCTGGCTGCCGTAGCGGGTGCAGGCTACTGGTATGTGTTCATTGCTGGCGCACCGCAAATTGATGCTCCCACAGCAGAAAAAAGAACAGGGCTGGATTTTGACGTTAAAACCTTTTTTAGCGACGCGATGGGAAGCGATCGCGAGTATGGGGTTGTGCTGCCACCGGGCTACAACCGTAATCCCAAAAAGCAGTATCCGGTGATCGTACTGCTGCACGGGGGACACGGCAGCGCCAGAGACTACGAAGATAAAGCAAAATTAACCTCCGTCCTGCACGATTTATATCAGCAGCGACGGCTACCACCCGCGATCGTGATTACACCGGATGGCAGTGACCTGCGCGGCAGTAGCCCGCTGTTTGATCCTGACTACTTTGACGGGCCGAATGGTCAGATTGCAACGCTCATTGGGACTGATCTGGTGCAGGAAATCAAGTCTCAATATCGCACCTTAAAGCAACCACAATTTTGGGCGATTGGTGGGCTGTCATCAGGTGGGTGGGGCGCGTTTAATATTGGTCTACGGCATGTGGATCAATTTCACATTCTGTTTAGCCATACTGGCTATTTCACCAGTCCATCTGGCGCTGAAAACAGCCCCAAAGCCTTTGTCGAAGAGATTCCAGTGAGCGTTCGTAAACAGCTACGCATCTACCTTGATGCTGGCGAAAGTGATGCCAGGTTCCTGGATGCCACACAGGATTTTCATCAAACCCTTAATCGCCTTGGCATTCCCAATGAATTTCACATCTATCCGGGTGGGCATGGCATTGCGGGTCAAGATGTCGGTTGGAACTACTGGCACAAGCACCTGGCCGACTCCCTCAGCTTTGTGGGCAAGCAGTTTGCGATCGCTTTAAAGGCCCAGCATCCATCGCGTTCCCTGCATAAAGCCCCACCGCATACGCCGACAAAGAATCCTTAGCTAGTCATGGCGTGGCCAAAGCTAACATAAAATTCTCTAGCGTAGGGGTGAACCCAATACCGCTCAAACCGCACACCATTGTTTTTGCCCAGTGGTTCCTGTTTTTGCCCAGTGGCTCCCTTGTCTCTCTATTCCTGCTCTCGCTAGGTCAGGCTTCTTATGAGTGATTCGAAGAAACGTATTGCACCGGTATTAAGCTACGGCAGCAGTACATTGAGGCGCAGAACTCAGATTGCACTGTGGATTGTGGCAATTCTGACGGGCCTGGTCGGTCTGGTGAATTTGCTATCGGCGGTCACGCCCAGCCTCCCAGAGCGTCGTGAAATT
The DNA here is from genome assembly GCA_021323955.1 of Oscillatoriales cyanobacterium Centralia_MAG_596. Taxonomy (GTDB): domain Bacteria; phylum Cyanobacteriota; class Cyanobacteriia; order Leptolyngbyales; family Leptolyngbyaceae; genus Stenomitos. The sequence goes on from JAJPKC010000326.1 coordinate 6,695, forward strand.
TTGATGCTATTTTTTCCATCGACTGTACGGGTTGGTGGACGCATTTCGGCGGCTTCGTCGGGCTTTGTGTTGCTGATGCTGGCAACCCATCTCCTCCGGCGCAAGCATACGGCCTGGGTGTTAACAGTGGCACTGCTGGTTCTGTCGATCGCCAGTCACCTCCTCAAAGGCCTGGACTACGAAGAGAGCGTACTGGCGGGGATTTTATTGATTCAGCTCATCCTGATGCGGCGTGTCTTTACGGCACGTTCCGATCGACCCTCGATCGCCCAGGGAGTACGGGCGCTGATTGGGGCATTGTCGTTTACCCTGGCCTATGGTACCGCTGGCTTTTACATCCTGGACGGCTACTTTAAAGTCAATGGCGAACCCGTTAACTTCAGCCTGAGAGCCTCGATTCTGCAAACGCTGGCCATGTTCTTTACCAGCGACAATGCGGGGTTGGAGTCAACCAATCGCTACTCTGAATTTTTTGCCAACTCAATTTATGCGGTTGGCTCGATTACGCTGGTGTTTGCCTTGTTTATGCTCATGCGTCCGGTGCTGCTACGGGGCGATCCGGCCAATGCGGCGGAGCGGTATCGAGCTCGCAAAATCATTGATCAGCATGGGCGTTCCTCGCTGGCACGGTTGGCGTTGCTCAAAGATAAAGCCTATTACTTTAGCCCATCGGGTAAAAGCGTCGTGGCCTATGTCGCCAAAGGCCGTGCGGCGATCGCGCTCGGTGATCCCATTGGGCCGCCGGAGGATCGCCAGGAAACGGTAGTGGCTTTTGGGCTGTTTTGCGATCGCAACGACTGGTTTCCTGTCTTCTATGAGGCCGCGCCTGACCAGCTGCCGCTGTACGATGCGTTGGGATTTCGACGGGTGCAGATTGGCGAAGAAGCCGTGGTTGACCTCAAGCTGTTTAACCTCAAGGGCAAGGCCAACCAGAACCTGCGCACGGCGATCAACCGCCTCACCAAAACCGGACACAGCCTCAAAGTGTTTGAGCCGCCCATCAGCGAAGAACTCATTCAACGGCTGAAACCGGTCAGCGATGAGTGGCTACAGGTAAAGAATGGCGCTGAAAAACGCTTTTCGATCGGCTGGTTTGACCCTGCCTACCTGCGCGAGTGCTACATTGCGATCGTTTACGACCCCCACGGTGGAATTGTGGCCTTCTCCAATTTGCTCACCGGGTACAACCGCAAAGAAGTGACCGTTGACCTCATGCGCCACCGCAAAGACGTTGAAAAAGGCACGATGGAATTTCTCTTTGCATCTGTCATCCTGCACTTTCAGCAGTTGGGCTACGACGGGTTTAACTTCAGTCTGTCGCCCCTGGCCGGTGTGGGCAGCACGCCCGATGCCCGACGGGTTGAAAAGGGACTGCACTATTTCTTTGAACACTTAAATCAGTTCTACAACTTCAAAGGGCTGCACCAGTTTAAAGAGAAGTTTCAGCCGCGCTGGGAACCCCGCTATCTGGTCTATCCCAGCCTCACGACGCTGCCTGACATTGCGGTTGGGTTGGTGCGGGCAGATGCGGGCGATCGCCTCCTCGACTACCTCAAACCGGGCACCTGAACCAGGTCGGGCTGAGCACCCCGTTTACGTCAATCTTGTATCCATGTGAACCACTGACCCCGTGCTCAGCTTTACGCTTGTTCATAAATATGTTAAAGATTGTAAAACTGCCCTCAGCGAGGATTCTCTACTCTTTCGCTGTGTCCCCTAGAGTCGTTAAACTACTTAGAGATATCCGCAGAAACACAACCATAATTATGAGTGTAGTTAGCCAAGTCATTCTACAAGCCGACGACGAACTGCGTTATCCCACCCAGGGCGAACTTCGAGGCTTGCAAGGATTTTTTCAAACCGGCGAGCAGCGCACCCGGATCGCTGCCGTACTATCTGAGAATGAGAAAAAAATTGTTCAAGAAGCAAGTAAACAGCTCTGGCGGAAACGCCCCGACTTTATTGCCCCCGGTGGCAACGCCTACGGCGATAAGCAGCGCGCGCTCTGCATTCGTGACTACGGCTGGTATTTACGTTTGGTGACCTACGGGGTGTTGTCGGGTGACAAAGAGCCAATCGAGAAAATCGGTGTCATCGGTGCGCGGGAAATGTACAACGCCCTGGGTGTACCTGTTCCCGGTATGGCAGAAGCCATTCGCTGCTTGAAAGCTGCGTCCATTGAGCTGCTCTCCGCTGACGATGCGGCTGAAACGGCCCCCTATTTCGACTTCATCATCCAAGCGATGTCTTGAGGTTACAGCCAAACCGATTCTTGGCTGTTCCGTTCACGCGTCTATAGAGTTTCCTCGCGGTTGGTGCGACGTTTTGGCGATCGCTGGCACTGGCATCAACGGCGAGGAAATTTGTGCCTGTTGTCTTGGCTGTAGTGATGATGGTTCCAAAGCGGCTGATGACAATTTGGCCGCAGAGGACTGCCTGCGACTGCCGATTGTTTCTGCCTGCGGTGCCGTGCTTAAGCAACGGGTAGAATCAGCCCTTCCCGTGCCAGTAGGCTATTGGGGAAGATTGACTGTACCTGGGCTTCAACCGCATCCAGAAAGTCATCGCTGTGAGTCGGATCGTGGTGGAAAATGACGGCTTTTTTGACCCCGGCGGCCTCCGCCATTTTGATCGCTTCCTGCCAGGTGGAGTGTCCCCAGCCAATCTTGGGCGATTTGGGGTCGTAATATTCTTCGTCCGTGTAGCAGGCATCATAGATCAGGATGTCCGCATCACGAGCCAGGTGCAGCAGGTTTTCGTCAATGCGATCGGGGTAGTGCTCTGTATCAGTTGCATAGACAACTGTGCGCCCCTGCCAGGTCACGCGATAGCCCATCGCTGTGTTGGGGTGGTTGAGTGGGCCGGTTTCAATCGTGATGTCACCTAACTGCATGACATCGCCGGGAAACAGGTCATAAAACTTTAGATCCGACTGCATGACCTGAATGGGCACTGGGAAGTTAGGATGCAGCATCTGGTCGGTGAGTCGCTGCTTCATCGTGGCACCGTTTGGTGCGATCGCGCCGTAGATATGAAAGCAGTTACCTTTGACAAAGGCTGGTTTGAAGAACGGAAATCCCTGGATATGATCCCAGTGTGAGTGGCTAAAGAAGATATACGCTTCTAGCGGCATTTCTTTCAGCAGGCTTTCGCCCAGCACACGCAGGCCTGTCCCGCCATCAAAGATTAACCGCTTACCGTCCACACGCATTTCAACGCAGGAGGTATTGCCGCCGTAGCGGAAGGTTCCACTACCAGGAGCAGGAATGCTGCCTCGAACGCCCCAAAACTCGACAACAAACTCGGACGCCGTGATCATCACCTCGGCGTTTTCGCTGCGAGCCTGCGGGTTGGATGCAGGTGAATCAAGGTTTGGCATGTTGATCCGGTTAACCTTTTTTAACGAATCTGTGAACTGATAGACTACAATTCGGACGATTTAGCCGATCCACAAAAACGCCCATTTAGAGCGTCTGTTTTCACGGCTTCCGGTATCGACTGGGTTCCGGTAATCCAGGTGGTGCAACCACCCAATCCTGCCAAACGGGTCATGGCATGAGCACCATGACGGTTTTGAGTGGGGTTCATTCTGTGATTACGGGTCGCCAACGATGTACGATTGATGACGCTAGCAGTGTGTCTTGGCCTATGTAGTAGAATTCCCGTTACATTCAATAATGTCTCATCCATATCTATGCTACCCATATAGTTTGCCTTGGCAGCAACCCACAGGCGATCGCGGGCTTGAGCAGGGCTAGATTTGGGTGGCATTGATCAGCGGTTCGATTTCAGAGAGGCGTAATGCACCAACGTAAGCAAGGAGCGCTAAAGCTCATAAGAATATCACCCCTCACTGAAATTGAGCTAGTACCTTATTTCCTAAAACTGGGTGTTAATCAACTCATCAGGACAATCTGCAATATTCCCTGAGTATAAATATTCTTAGCAGGCTTAGGAACAGATTGCCTAAGCCTGCTGCGTAAAAAAGGGTTAGCCGCGTTTGGGTTTAGCTTTTGCTGCTGCCTGCTCTAATGCACTGTTCTACGAGCGGCAGTACATGTTCAACGTCCTTCCAGCCCAGGATTTCTGTGACCTTTTTTTCCAGATTTTTGTAACTCCGGAAGAATTCAGCGATTTCATCCAGGCGGTGGGGTGCAACATCGGCAAGCGATTTGACGTTGGTGTACCGGGGGTCTTTGTCGGGAACGCACAGAATTTTTTCGTCGCGATCGCCCCCATCGATCATTTCCAACATGCCGATCGGGCGGGCGGGAATAATGCAACCCGGGAACGTTGGTTGGTCAATCAACACCATGCCATCCAGGGGATCACCATCGTCAGCCAGTGTGTTGGGCACAAAGCCGTAGTCGTACGGGTATTGCACCGAAGAGTAGAGCACACGATCCAGCGCGAATGCATTGAGGTCTTTGTCGAACTCATACTTATTTTTGCTCCCGGCAGGAATTTCAATCAAGACATTGATTAAGCCGGATTTTGGTTGGGCAGGTATACGGGACAGATCCACAGCAATTCTCCAAACTAGCGAGGGATGGGGGAAAGGCCAAAGGCTGAAGGCTAAAGTCTAAAGGATAAAAATTTAGCCTTTATCGTTTAACCTGGTATCCTTTCTGATTGCTCTCCCCGATTAGCATTTTACGGGAAGACGGAGGCATGAGGGGGAATGGATGGGGGGGAGGGATGAGGGATGAAGGCTAAAGGATGAAGGCTAAAGGATGAAGGCTAAGGGCTAAAGGATGAAGGCTAAAGGATGAGGGCTTGTTTGGGCCTTCATCGTTGATCCGTTAGTCTTTCGCGCTTCGCTGCACTGTCTGAACCAGGGGGAGGAAGGTCGGCACAAGTGCAGATTGACTGACAACTAAGGTGGGGTAGGCACGATCGCCATAGTCCTTTCCGATCTGGAGTGGAAAGATTGGGTTTGGTTCTAACGGAGTCCAGGTGGCTCCAGCGGCTTGCACGATCGCCCAGACGGCGGCAATGTCCCAGATTTTGGGGGTGGCTTCCACGCCGCCTAGTGTGGCTCCGGCAGCAACGGTCAGTAGGTTATAGGTGGCAACGCCCAGCATCCGAATTTTGCAGGGAAACGGATTTTTGAGGACGGCGATGCTGCGGGCACAGATGTTGAAAAAATGATTGGCCGTGATGGCATCGGTAGTGGCATGAATGGGGCGATCGTTCAAAAAAGCGCCCGCTGGCATTTCTAGCCCCGATTCTCCACGCCAGTACCCGTGAAAGGATTGTCTTAGCGGAGGCAGATGGACGTAACCAAAAACGGGAGTACCTCTGTAGAGCAAGCCTAGCGAGATGCCCCAGATCGGCAACCCTCGCGCAAAGTTGGTTGTGCCATCCAGCGGGTCGATAATCCAGCACCATTCATTGGCTGGGAAGATATGTGCCGCTTCTTCGCTCAGTACGCCGTGATCAGGAAAAGCGTGGGTAATCGCGCCTCTCAATGTCTCATCCGCCCAGCGATCGGATTGAGTGACCAGGCTCCCATCGGCCTTTTCCGCCGCTTGCACCTGCCCAAAATCTTGCAGGAGTTGCTTGCCCACATGGGCTGTCGTCGTTTGGGCAAAGCCAAGCACCTGCGTCCAGAAGTCAGCCATAGCAAAAAGGTGTGAGTTGTTGATTCTCCTCACTCATACCGCATAACTCGACACTCAAAACGTTCTCAATCCAGTTCGTTTTCAAGTACGGCAGCGATCGCCCGTTCGGCCCGATCGCGAAACTCCTGCACATTCACCTTGTTGAGCAGCCAAACCGCCAGCAGCATGGCGATCGCTTCACAGGCGAAGACAAAGCCATAGGCAAACATTGGGGCACCAAACACATGTCGCCCCAGATCTAATAGCGCACCACCACCCACGTTGCCGAGCGCCTGCGCCATCGCCTGTGCCAATCCCCAGGCACCAATAAACGTTCCGGCTGTTTCAGCTGCCGTTAAATCAAGCATGAGGCTGACGGCGCTATTGGTGAGTACACCCGATGCCAGCCCGAAGGCAAAAACGGCCAGCTTGAGCAATCCCTGGTTTGTGCTGACTCCAGACAGAATAATCAGCACAAAACAGATTGACGTTAGCCAGCCGCCCCAACGGGCGGTGTTCTGTTTACCCAACCGCGGCACAATCAAAAACCCGCTGACGCTCATGCCAATCAGAACACCCATGCCCCAAAAGGCATTCAGTCCGGCTCCCTGCCCAACAGTCATCCCAAAGACTTCGCCTGCATATGGCTCCAGGATAGGCTGCTGAAGAAAGAGGGCGATCGTCATTACCAGTAAAAAGCTAAAAAAGATCCCTGTCTGACGGCTAGCTGTGAGCACCTTCCAGGCGGTTCCCAGGGTAATGCTCTCTTCCCGATGGGCGAGGGTAGAACGGGTACTGTAGCGAGAATATTTTTTTTCTATCCCGATCGTGCCAATCAAGCCCAGAACACAAACCACGCTGGGAATGATGACAAACAGACGGTTGATCACGCCCTGGATATTTTCGAGGGTAAGCCCGTGCAGCAGCTTTTGGCTGGTAATGGCTCCCACCACAATCCCGACCATCAGCATCGACCAGACCACGCCGACCAGTTTCGATCGATTGTCCTCGTCAGAGACATCGACTAAAAGTGCGGCAAACGGAGTGGAACTCACGCTCACGCACAGTCCGTAAAGCGCAAACATGAGTGCCTGCAAACCGACGATCGCGATTGTGCCTGCTGTCCATCCCTGGGCAAAACTGGCCTGTAGCTGCCAAATCACCTGCACTGCCAGAAACAGGCAGATCACCTGGAGCCCTAACCCCAGCCAGATGTAGCCCGTACGGTGAAAACCGCGAAGGGGTTTAGCATCGGACAACTGCCCAAACCAGACTCGCGCTGGCGACACAAATTGATACATCGAAATCGTACCAGCCGCGATCAAGCCTGGAATTCTGAGTTCGTCGATCATGACCCGGTTCAGCACGCCCAGCGTGAGCAACGACAACATCCCCAATCCCATTTGAAATAGCCCCAGCCGAAACATCGTCAGGAGATTTAATCGAGGGAGAGCGGTATCGCTGGCGATCGCGCTAACGGAAGCATCAGGAAAGTCACTATTTGCCATTGCTACTACTTGCCATTGCTACTACTTGCCATTGCTACTACTTGCCATTGCTACTACTTGCCATTGCCACTGTGACCGCAACTACATCAAGCTACCTGAAGGTCGGTGTCTAAAGGGCAGGTTCCCACTAAGCACCAAAGCGTTCTCTATTTAAAATAAAGCGCGAATGCTCCAGATCGAACAGTTGATTGTCGATGACACAAAAATTCTCCTCATAGCGGCAATTGGCGATCGGCGTTATTGAGTCATCAGCCCTGGCATCGCTGGGCATTCTCAGGCAATCCAGCGCTACACTTAAAGTTATGTAAACGACACAACCAGGATGCTGAAGCGTGCAAACGGTAAATCTCGGTAAAGATGGTCCCGCTGTTACAGCCCTCGGCATTGGCACCTGGGCCTGGGGCGACAAACTTTTTTGGAGCTACGGCAATGATTACGGTGTTGATCAGGTGCGCGAAGCCTTTCATGCCACCCTGGATGCCGGTATAAACTTCTTCGATACGGCTGAAGTGTACGGCTTGGGCGAATCGGAACGACTGATCGGACAGTTCAAGCAGCAAACCGATAAACCCGTACAGATTGCAACCAAATTTTTTCCCCTCCCCTGGCGTTTCAGCGCTCAATCGGTTTCCGATGCCCTCACCGCCAGCTTGGAACGGTTGAACGTTTCCCATGTTGCGCTTTATCAGGTGCATCAACCATTTGATTTCCTTTTAGGTAAGCGAGCGCTCATGAATGCGCTGGCCGACGAAGTGCAGCAGGGACGCATTGCGACTGTCGGTGTGAGCAACTACTCAGCCGAGCAAATGCGACAGGCACACAAGTATCTGGCTGCAAGAGGTATACCGCTGGCGGTCAATCAGGTACGTTACTCGTTGTTGACCCGCCAGATTGAACGTAACGGCATTCTAGACACGGCCCGTGAGCTAGGCATTACGATTCTCGCGTACAGTCCCCTGGCGCAGGGGCTATTGACGGGCAAATATACCCCTGGGTCAGCTCCATCCAATCAAAATCAGTCGCTTCAAGGTGCTCGACGGCTTGATCCCCGCTTTAGTTCTAAAGGATTAGAAAAGATTGCGCCTGTGATCAGTGCGCTTCAGGCGATGAGTACAGCCTATCAGCGCACGCCTGCTCAGGTTGCGCTCAACTGGCTGATCGCCCAGGGGAATGTCATTCCGATTCCTGGGGCTAAAAATGCGGAACAGGCGCGACAAAATGCGGGTGCGCTAGGCTGGAGCTTGAGCGAATCAGACGTAGCACGACTTGACCAGTTGACCCAAGCCTGGAAATAATAGTGCGCGATCGCACCATTAGTATCCCTGGCGCAAGGACTGGTAAATTTAGGGCATAGCCTGACGTCATCACCCGATCCCAAAGACGGTGGCCAGCGGAGGTGCTCCGGGACTTAGCGGTTTGTGCAATCGCCAATCTACAGTGGATTGATGATCGCCGCATTAAGTTGGGCACTCTATCAAGTAAGTCTGAGTCACTTAGTCGGCGCGATCGTCCTGTTACTGTTTTTTCAACACCAAAGCAACAGTCGAAGCGATTTGGCTGCTGCCACTTATCCTGAATATCCGACGATCAGCAGCACGTCAAAAAGCGAATTCTCTGGTTGTACCAACCAGAACTGCCGCTGTGTGTGTAGCGTTTTGCCTTCAATCTGGTAGTTCACCTTAAATTCTACGAACTGTCAGGAAATCGCCAGGTAGGTATGAATAAAGCTATAGTCAACTTCCTACCTTGTCCGTACAACTGGTTCGTCTAGCAAACAGTGAGTGAGGGGAGCAACAGCTCCGACACAAAGGGTTTCAACCTGTCACCTTAACCTAAAGCCCACAAACTGAAACTCGACACACCACAATCACGATCGCTGGCAGCCACATCGCCGGTTAGCAGTACCGTAATGCATAGTGGCTGACTATTGTTGGCTCGACAAACACGCTAAACTAGCGCCATCTCGCCTTAAATCACTAAGCCGTTATACAGTTATGACTACAGTTCTGATCGTAGACGATAGCCCCACCGTGCGGGAAATGGTCTCAGAGCAGTTTCGCAAAAGCGGCTTCAGCGTAGTTGAGGCGGTTGATGGTGAAGAAGCCATTGAAAAAATCACGTCGAAGGTTCCCGATGTGGTCGTGACCGACATCGTCATGCCGCGCAAGAATGGCTATGAACTTTGCCGCTGGATTAAGAACGATCCCAGAACCAGGCAGATTCCTGTGATTATGTGCACCAGCAAAAGTGAGGAGTTTGATGTTTACTGGGGCATGAAGCAAGGTGCAGATGCCTACATCACAAAGCCCTATCACCCACCCGATTTGCTGGATGCTGTCAAAAAGCTACTGCAACTGTGACTTAAGCCAAGCGATTACCGCTGATTGAGGTATCCTTTTGCCGAAGTGCAACCTGAATACTGGTTCTGCTGCTGAGCGATCGCAGCCGTTTTCTACCCAATTCAGATATCCTCTTGCCGGAAGTCAAAATCTAGAGCAATCCCTTGCCGGAAGTCCAACTTCCGTGATATGCATCTTCACCACCTTAGCCAGTGCCATGCAATGCCGACCCCATTCAGGTCTGGGCAGAGCAGCGGCGCTGTTTGCGTGTGAGGGGACGTACCAGTTTAGCGGCGGCAAATCTGTCAGCGAAGGTATCCATCAGAGACTTCCGTTAAACGAGGACATTGCATCGTTCAAAGGGATACAGAACTGCAAGAAAAGCTGGGTAACAACGACTTGTGCCCCTGCGGTTCTGGACGTTCTTTTCAAGCGATGTTGCCGCAACAGTGGCAGATGTGACAGTCGTTTACGCAGCCACTACTTTTAGGCGATAGCCTCACCCATTTTCACTTTTACCGGCAAATCGTTGGCCAGCTCATCGTCGTGACGGACGAAGGCGAGAACGCGACTCCCTAATTTTGTGAGGGGTACAAGACCTACTGCCGGGAGATGGGAACCATGCCCAATGTGGTGATTGTTCGTGTGGGCGGTTACTGAAACTGGCTGGAGAGGCAACTGAAGGGACAACAGGCATCTGTAGAGATGGTTACCTTTGTGGGAGACGACTACAGCTTGCCGAACCTTTGCTGTTGACGCGCCCTTCTTGTCTGGATCTGCTGATGCAGAGTCTGGACATGCTGCTGCCAGTGCGATCAGATAAGTAGAGTTAGGATGGCATGACTCGTTCCGCTCTCTAATGAGTAATGCCTCAATCTTTTATAAGTTCATACGCTCATCAATATTTTTCTAATAATTTCGCCTCGCTTTATTCTTGTTCCTCTATCGTTTGTAGCTTGTGAAACAGATTTTTTGTATGTGAGGACATCCTCTTTAAAAGATTCCTCATCTGTATCATCAGCAGCATCAACTTGATCATAGAAGTTAGTCAAGGTTTGGCTAATAATTTTAGAGTCTAATCCCTTTTTGTCTCTAATAAGTAAGCGATATACTTCAACTAAAAGAGTCAGAAGATCAGCTTTTTTCCAAACTCTTGATGAAGCTTTAAACTGACAGCCATCAATAAACATAAAAACCTTTTCTATGTCTACCTTTAAATCTTCCTTGATGTCAAACTCATCATTATAATTTTTTAAATAATTCTCTAGCTCATCATTTCTATTGAAATAGTTAGACATTATTGTGACTATAAAAATCAGTACAAACTGAACATCCAGCATACGACGAATTTCAGCAGCACTAAATATCTTCTTATTCTCGAAGAATGAATGCTGCGTTAGTTCATCAGCAAAAGTTTTAAACTCACCATTAAAACGAGCATTGTTAATTTCCATTGCATTAAGAGAGTATGTTGTTGAGTTAATTCTTTGAAATACCTCCTTGATTTCATTAATGCTCATTGCACCTAAATCTCGGATGACAACTTCATACTCTAGAAAATTATTCTTTTCGTCGTTAGAAAGCTTCGTATACGGAAGAAGCTCATTTCCTAAAATTAAATCTTTATCTCCTGTAAAGTACTGGTACAAAGTAGTTAATCTCTGCTGTCCATCAACGAGCATTTCTGATCCCTCACCTGTATCTAAATCAACTTTTCCGGCTGCAATATAAACTTCGGGGAAAGGGTATCCTTGTAATACAGTTTTGAGAAAAGCTCTCTTGTCCTTATTTGTCCAAACAAGCCTTCTTTGGAACTCAGGCTTGGGAATCAATGAACCATTTTTAATAGCACCTAGTAGAACGCGGACTTTTCTATTTGTAGCTGAGGTCTTCATAGTGGGCTTTCCAACTCTTGTTTACATTCCTTTACACAAATACTCTGATACTCTTCTAGAAAATGCCAGCTTTTGTAAAGTCCTGCTGATATCTTATAAGAGCCATATTTCCCGCTTCGAGTTAAGTTTCTAAAAAATTCAAACCAGTCTTTTCTTAAGGAGAAGTAGGGGCTGTTTGGAAGCTTATCTGGTCTTATCCATCCTTTAAATAAATACTTCTTAAATTTTTCTGAATCAGCCCAAAAAGCTCCACTATTACTGTAATCAAATATTTCCTTCCAAAACTGATCAAAAAGTTGGGATGAGATTATTGCAACATCAATATCTGATGTATCCCCAAAAGGTCTATAACGTTTTTGAGCCGCAATACTAAAGCCCAGCTTACCTGAACCAACAATAATCACTTCACTTGGATGAAGTTTGAAATTTTCAGCAATTTCTGATTTTAGTTCAAAGTATTTATCATCATTTAAGATGAAACAGTTCCCAAAAGTTATATATCGTCTTATAACGACCGATACATTTCTTTGCATGAGGTCAGCTTTAAAACTACCAATTTGAACAGAAATCTGATCAGTAGACATTCATTAAACTGCTAGTGATAACTATAGGCTATCATTCTGCTCCGCAACCGGAGAATAGTCATAGCAGACTATAACAAGGAAGCATTTCTTCGGAATCTTCTCGTTCTACCATATTGTATTATTTGTAGTATAATGCATGCCGTGGGTTTGGGTGATCGTTCAACTACAGGAAACGATTGTAATGAGCGACAGATCGAAAGCGTCGGTCGTGACCGCGATCGCCACGACATTAGTATTTATTCTAATTCTGTCAATGGCGCGTCTAATAGCAAATAAGCAGACACTGCTGACGCCTGCTTAAAGTTAGCTTTTGGTTTCCCAAAAGCGCTTGCCAATAAAGCCGAACCAGCTTTTGCTTAAGCAAAACTTGCAAATGCTTCCTCGAATACGACTTTTATTTAAGCAAAATCAATAAACGCTTACACGAAACACACTCTTGCTCAAGCGAAACTTGCAAACGCTTTCTCTAATACAGCTTTTGTTTAAACAAAAGCGATAGATGCTTATACAAAACAAACTTTTGCTCAAACGAAACTTATGAATACTTGCTCTGATGTGGTTTCTGCTCAAGCAAAAGCGATAAACGTTTATATCAGAGCAACTTTTGCTTAAACTGACATCTTTCACCAGTACAGGTGAATTGCTTCCCTTCAGGAGCAATTGGTGAGAGAAAAGGGCGTGAAACCATA
>JAJPKC010000035.1 GCA_021323955.1 Oscillatoriales cyanobacterium Centralia_MAG_596
AGCGCCCGATACAGCCCGTCACCAAAACTGATGATGTAGCCAGCCGTGCCCTCCCGCACCACTTCATCTTTACCAGGCACGAAGGTATAGCCCTCGCCGTGCAGATCCTTGCCATTGGCGTCGAGAATGTTAGGGGTCTTGGAGCGGGTAGAGAAGATAAACCGCAACCCCGGATCGTTGAAGACCGCTTTGACCACAGCCTTCATCTGGCCAGCATCCGCCGGGAAATAGAGACGGGTTTCGTAGCCGTCATCCAGCCCGTTATCAGCAAAGAAGTTGTTTAAGCCGAAGTGGCAGGTGTTGTCTGCCATATCGTCGATGCCGGAGTGGGAGAAATGGCAGAGCAGGTTGGAGTAGTTCAACCGTGCCATCGTGATTTCAGAGATGCACATTTCCAAAAAGGCAGCGAAGGTCGCGAAAATACCCTGCTTGCCTTTTTCCATACCAAAACCAGCCGCCGCCGAAATGTTGCCCCGCTCCATAATGCCGGAGGGAATGAAAACCTCGGGGTGGGCATCGTGAATCTTCTTCAGCCCGCAAGAGCCTTCCAGGTCGCTATCGATGACCACAACCTTGGCCTTCCGATCGGCCTCACTCATACCGTCCAGCACCGCATTCACGGCATCGCCAAAGACATTACGGTTCGAATCCCACTTATCGCCAGCCCCGATAAATTTGTAAGGATTTTTAGGGGCTTCGATCGCCTTCAAGAACGTCACAGCATCGGTCAACCCACGCTTCTCCAGGTACGCGATCGCCAGCTTCACCGAAATGACGTCATGCCCGTGGGTCGAGCCTTCCAGACCTTCAATTCCAACGGACATCGGGCGCTTGTTGACAACCGCGATCGGTCCAGGGGTGGTAACGGCCTCCACAATCCGGGCATAGAGATCGTCCAGGTCTTCGCCGTTCCCCTCCAGCACTTTCAGTCCGTGTCCCGTCAGCGTTTTAGCAACACTGTACCCAGGGAGATATTTGGAGGGGTGTCCGGCGATCGTCACATCATTGTCGTCAATAATCAGCTTCACGTTGAGGTGCTGCGCCACCGCTAGCCGTGCCGCTTCCGCATCGTTGCCTTCCTGCTGAGAACCATCAGAGCCTAAGCAGAATACCGTCTTGCCCGGATTTGCCATCGCCACGCCGTTGACGTAGGGCCACATGTGGCCCAAACGACCGGAGCTGAATTTAACGCCGGGAGTCAATCCCAGTTCGGGGTGTCCGGGCAGATGAGCGTGTGCTTCCCGGTAGCGGGTTAATTGTTCCGCCGGGAGATCACCGTTGAGCGCCGCCAGTAAATACTGAGTGGCAACCCGGTGGCCCGCTTCATCAAAGAAGATTGGCACAAATTGATCGGGTGCACCCCGAAACAGGGCATCCAGAATCATGACTTCGGGCACAGTATCGTAGGGGCCACCTGTATGACCGCCCACTCCTCTTGCTGCACCCGTTGCGGTGAAAAAGACAATTGCATCCCGGCAAAGCTGGATATTCGCTTTGAGGGTGTCGCGCTGTTCGGCGGTCAAAGTCTTGTTGGTAGGATCCAGCTTGAGCGGCTTATAGGCACTAAGGTCGATCGGAAAACGAACGGTCGTAGTCGTCATGATTGATATCCTGAATAGGGCGATGTGAGGCGAACGGAACGTCGATCAAGGAGAACTGAAGACTACCGATACTTTTTGAACGCCAGGGTGACGTTATGTCCACCAAAACCAAAGGAGTTAGATAGGGCTACTTCAACGGGCTGTTCCCGGCTGTGATGGGGCACATAGTCCAGATCACAATCAGGATCAGGATTGTCGAGATTGATGGTCGGCGGTACGCGATCGTTGGCAACCGCCATCACCGTTGCGACCGCTTCGATACCGCCAGAACCACCCAGCAGATGGCCTGTCATCGATTTGGTTGAGCTCACCGCAAGTTTGTACGCATGATCGCCGAGTGCTCGTTTCATCGCCGCTGTTTCGGTCGAATCATTGGCAGGGGTGCTGGTGCCGTGGGCGTTGATGTAGCTGACCTGATCAGGCGTCAGATTGGCATCTTTCAGCGCCAGCGAGATTGCGCGCGCCGCACCCTCACCACCCGGTACGGGAGAGGTGATGTGGTACGCATCGCAAGTGGCACCGTAGCCGACGATTTCGGCGTAGATGCGGGCACCGCGTGCCAGGGCGTGCTCCAGTTCTTCGATCAACAGGATGCCGCTGCCTTCGCCCAGGACAAATCCGTCCCGGTCTTTATCAAACGGGCGGCTGGCGCGGGATGGATCATCATTGCGGGTAGACATCGCCTTGCAGGCCGCAAATCCAGCGACCGAGAGGGGCGTGACCGCTGCCTCCGTGCCGCCGCAGATCATGGCCTGCGCGTAGCCATTCTGCACCAGTCGGAAGGCATCGCCGATCGCGTTTGACCCAGCGGCACACGCCGTAACCGAGCAGGAGTTTGGCCCCTTAGCCCCCGTATGAATCGCGGTCAACCCGGCTGCCATGTTGGCAATCATCATGGGAATCATGAACGGGCTACAGCGATCAGGCCCCTTCGTGAGATAAATTTCCTGCTGGTCTTCCAGCACCTTCAGGCCGCCAATGCCCGTGCCAATCAATACACCTACCTGTTCTGCATTCAGGTCATTGATGACAAACTGAGCGTCAGCGATCGCCTGCTTACTGGCAGAGACGCCAAACTGAGCGAATCGATCCATCCGCTTTGCTTCCTTGCGATCCATATAGACGTGCGGATCAAACCCTTTCACCTCGCCAGCCATGCGGCAATCATGCCGGGAGGCATCAAATAGGGTAATGGGACCAATCCCATTCCGCGCGCTCAAAAGCCCCTCCCAGTATTCGGACAGGGTGTTTCCAATTGGAGTAATCGCGCCGAGTCCTGTGACCACAACGCGTTTACGGTCAATATTTGTCATAGCTTCAACGTTACGGGTCGACACCCAGAATGCAGAACACAGATGAACACAAACCAGCCAATAAGCTTCAGCCTTCAGTGAACAGCCTTTAGTTTCCAGTTCGTCAGCGATCAGCTACCTGCTTTGCACTGCCGTCCCGTTCCCTGCTTCACTGTCCACTGCCCACTGTCCCTAGGCGGAGGTTGCCACCTTATTGTTGATATAGTCTACGGCTGACTGCACGGTTGCAATCTCTTCTGCCGCCTCATCGGGAATTTCGATGTCAAACTCTTCTTCCAACGCCATTACCAGCTCAACGGTGTCGAGGGAATCGGCACCCAGATCGTTGGCAAAGCTAGCTTCTGGCTTGACTTCACTCACATCCACACCCAACTGTTCAGCAACAATCTTCTGAACTTTCTGAAAAATCTCTGTATCGCTCATAAGCTTCCTCAATCGATCAGCGGCAAAGGTTATGCTGTGAAAATCGCTGGAATGCCTGGTAGCGAACAATTTTAGCCGTTGGGCGATCGCACCACTGGTCCAAACGATTACAAACATTCTCTGATCTTATCTGAAAGCGCGATCGTCAGAATCATTGCAAGCCGCTTTCCTAAGTGACCCCAATGCCAAAAAGCACCAAAGCACGAATCGGGAATAAGGAGAAGATAGCGATCAACAGCCGCTCTAACCGACGTTGGAAACAGACTGAGGCCGCATCCAGTTCCGCTAAAAAAGGACAATGGACGTGAAGAAAGGGCACAATGTTTTAGGTACAGCAATTCTATTGGCGTCGTGAGCCGGATCTGGCTATCCAGCGACCAGCGGTCAGCGATCGGCAAAAAGCTGATGTTGACCGTTGACGGCAGTAGCGAAATGATCAGCGTTCCTTAACGATGATGTAGGAGTGCTATCGATCGTCCGATTGCTTAAGGGACTGCGATTCCCAACCCCCTACACCCCACTCCCTACCCCCCTACTTCCCACCTAATGCCATCGTCTCCGCTCAAATATGCCTATTTCCCCGGTTGTGTGGCTCAGGGAGCCTGCCGGGAGCTATATCAATCGACGCAAGCGCTCACGCAGGCCCTCGGCATTGAACTGGTCGAATTAAAAAAAGCATCCTGCTGCGGCTCTGGCACCTTCAAAGAAGACTCGCAATTTTTGGAAGACACCGTTAATGCCCGGAATATTGCCCTGGCAGAATCGCTCAATCTACCGTTGTTGACCCATTGCAGCACCTGCCAGGGCGTCATTGGGCACGTGGATGAACGCCTGAAGGAGCGTCAGACGACCGATCCAGCCTACGTCGATCGCATCAACGGGCTACTCCATCAAGAAGGGTGCTCCCCCTATAAGGGCAGTACGGATGTAAAGCATTTACTGTGGGCGATCGTCGGCGATTATGGGTTA
>JAJPKC010000687.1 GCA_021323955.1 Oscillatoriales cyanobacterium Centralia_MAG_596
TGGCTGGGTATGGACTGACATAGGTTAGATGCCCCTGACGGACAGGAATAAAATCTAGAATATGTCATCTTTTGTAGTGCGTGTAGCACATTTGCCAACAGCATCCGATCGAGGCTGAAATCGGTCATCGGGCTAACGGGGTTTGTCGGCTCCAACGCAATTCCGCGTTACTGTCATCGCCTCGATACGCCGCTACGTTCTCCTGGAGTCAGGATGGTCGCACACCGGCCAGGATGAGCGCGATCGCTTCTTGCGTATGCTGCTCCAGCATGGCTTTGCTCAAAAGTCGTTTACCCTGTGGAAACTGCTTGATGTTGCCCGCGCCAACAAAATAGAACAAGCAAGTTCCCATAATATTGATCGCCGTCTGAAATGGATCGAGTGAACGAAATACGCCTGCTGTCACACCTCGCTCCAGAATTGCAATCAAAACAGCATCAATATTTACGGAGCTACTTTCTTTGTAGAACGTTCCTTGATTTTGCACGGCTTCGTAAAACATGATTGTGGGCAGTCTTGGATTACGCGATACACAGTCCAGCAATGCTCTCAAAAATTGCTCCAGGGCGACTTCAGGAGACAATTGCTCTAGCTCTAATTTTTGAACTGTTGCTAAAAGGTCTGCGTGGGATTGAGCCAAGACCGCTCGGTACAGTCCCGCTTTATCTTTGAAGTAGTAGTAAATCATCGACTTCGCCACCCTGGTTTTGGCGGCGATCGCTTCCGTTCTAGTCGCCGTAAACCCATTTTGGGCAAACTCTTCTTCCGCAGCCGCTAAAATCACGGCCTGGGTCGCTGCTGCGTCTCGAACGGGTTTAGTCTGCTTATCTCTCGTCGCTTTTGGTTGTGCCACAGCCATCTCAGAACTGAAGAAATTCAACGTCCATGATACCTCCAACCAACTGAATAGTCAGTTGACAGGCGCGTGCAAACCTGGTTCAATCGAGAACAATCAACTGACAAGTCGGTCGACAAAGGAGCGGATCGTGACGCGAATCATCCTGGTCGGAGGTGGTATTGGAGGAGCCGCCACTGCGCTTGCTCTAAGTCGTCAGGGGTTTGAGCCTGTTGTCTATGAGCGAACGAAAGCACTACGAGAAGTTGGCGCTGGCGTTGCGCTGTGGGCAAACGCTACCCATATCATGAAAAACTTAGGCTTGCTGGAAGACGCGATCAACGTTGGCTGTCCCATCACAAACTACCAATTCTGTTCGCAGCATGGAAAGGAATTAGTGAATGTGTCGGTTGATGGATTTGAATTGCCTGTTGTGGGCATTCATCGAGCCGAATTGCATCGACTGCTGTGGCAAAATGTGCCCACCGAGAAGTTCATCTTGGGCGAGACCTTTGAACGATTTGAGTGTCAGGGCGATCGCATACATGCCTATTTCACATCAGGAGCACAGGCGGAAGGCGATGCCTTGATTGGTGCGGATGGATTACGATCGCGCGTCAGGGCTGCACTGTTCGGGGATGTGCCACCAACCTATCGCAACTTCAAAACCTGGCGCGGGTTAACCGAGTTCATTCCCAAAAGCTATCGACCAGGGTATATCCACGAATACCTCGGTGGCGGTAAAGGCGGCGGGTTTATGATGCTCGGCCAGGGAAAGATGTACTGGTATGTTGCAGCAACGGCACCAGCAAACCAGCCCGATGCCGCGACCAAGCGTAAGCAAGCGTTAGAGAACCTGTTCCGGGATTGGTTCAGCAGCATTCCTGAATTGATTACGGCAACGGACGAATCGCAGATCATTACGACGGATCTGTACGATCGCCCGCCGACCCGTCCCTGGAGCCTGGGCAATGTCACGCTGCTGGGTGACGCTGCTCATCCGATGCTACCAACCATGGGCCAGGGGGCCTGCACAGCGTTGGAAGATGCGTACGTTATAGCAAAATGCCTGAAAGCAAATCCCGATCCGGTGGCGGCATTTCAACAGTATGAATCTCTGCGTTTTCCCCGCACAAAGGCGATCGTTGAGCAGTCCTTGCGATCCGGCAAGATGGGTGAACTGAAGCATCCGTTAGCTGTCGGACTTCGCAATACGTTTATGAAAGTCATGGGTGCAGCCATTAGCAGCAGCTTTCAATCGCTTCATGCCTATCGCGCTTAGGATCACAGATTAAATAAAATCGAATAGTTTACTTGTCCGGGCGTTCGCTTTATCGATAGGCATGGGCGCTGTCCTGCTGTCATCACCGATTATTTTGTTTGACGAGTACCAGGCAAGTGATAGTCCTTCAGGTTTTTCCATCATCCCAATACGGGTAACCTGCTATCCATCGGAACAGCACATCTCATCCCTAAAACCATTGCCGGCAAAGGATCGACCAAGAAGTTTCAATGCGTAGCAACCTGGCACCTGTTTAGTTCGTTAGTCGCTCAAGATTGAATTTGCTGCATCAGACCGGCTGCATCGGACACTGACCAATGCTCTGTAATCTTTCCATCTTGAACCCGATCGATACGGATCACCGATGTCGAGACGTGCTTGCCTGTGGGGGGAACACCATAAAACACGCCACTGTGTGTGCCCTGACTGATGATATATGTCGCAATGCGATCGCCTTCCGCAACCTGCTGCATGATCTCGATCTGAATGTCGGGAAAGGCGGAGAAAAAATCATCGAAGAATGAATCATGATAGACCCGCAGCGCATCAAGGCCGCGATTGTCTGTTCCTGGCATCGCATGGTTGACACAATCTTCCGCCCAGAAATCTTTCAATGCCGAGAGATTGCGACCGTTCCAAACCACTTGGATGAAGTTCTGGATGACTTGCTTGTTTTGCTCAATGTCATTCATCGGCTTTTCTCCAGAGAGTCGTCTTCTATCGAGCAGTATACAACTTCAAAAAGCCTGGACGCCTTGCAGTTGTCAGTGGTGATTTAATCGAAGACACTATCACTCCAAAACTGATGGAACGGTCAAAGCGTGGATTAATTGACGAACGACGCGAACAAGCGGGAACCTTACCCAGTATTGAAGACTTTGCCACCGCAATCGTAGATACCAGCATGGATTCAAGTCTCAGCAGTGGTGCGACCGTGTTTGTAGGAAGTACAGAATGGTAGGCTCTTAAAGCAGTTAATATCGTTTAACCTGAGCGTTGCCAAATCCCTGTAGCTCGTGCCAAACCATCCATCTGAAGCCAAGAAGCGCTACAACAAGGGTAGGCTTTAACCGTCTACGTCCTTCTTTGTCAGATGCATGATTTCCCCTTTCGCGGCTGAACGTCTACTGTTTACCCCGGCAACGGCCACTGCTGATGCGGTGCCCATCATCTTTGCCTTTCCCAATGAATACAGCGTTGGCATTACGAGTCTTGGGTATCAGGTCGTGTGGGCAACGCTGGCGTCGCGTACGGATGTGCAGGTAAGTCGCCTGTTTACCGATGCTCAGGAGTCATTACCGGCGGAGCCGGAACTGCTGGGCTTTTCGCTCTCCTGGGAACTGGATTATGTGAATGTGTTAGGTTTGCTGGAGTCGCTCGATGTGCCGATTCGGGCAACGATGCGATCGCAGGCTCATCCGCTGGTATTTGGGGGTGGCCCCGTTCTGACTGCCAATCCAGAGCCGTTTGCGGATTTCTTTGACGTGATTTTGCTGGGTGATGGGGAGCTATTGCTGGGCGAGTTCATCACAGCCTATCGAGCCGTACGCCATGCCGATCGCGCCACCCAACTGCGCCATCTTGCCCAGGTGCCGGGAGTCTACGTGCCGAGTCTTTATGTGGTGACGTATGACGAGGCAGACGGGGCAGTACAGTCCATCACACCCGTTGATGCAGGCATGCCCGCGCAAATCGAGAAGCAGACCTATCGTGGGAATACGCTTTCTGCCTCCACCGTCGTCACCGAGAAAGCGGCGTGGGAAAACATCTACATGATCGAAGTGGTGCGGAGTTGCCCGGAGATGTGCCGCTTTTGTCTCGCCAGCTACCTGACGCTACCATTTCGGACGGCCAGTATAGAGGAGTCGCTGATTCCCGCGATCGCCCAGGGACTTACCGTGACCGATCGCCTCGGTCTGCTGGGCGCGTCTGTCACCCAACACCCTGAATTTGAGACGCTGCTGGACTACCTCAATCGTCCTGAGTTCGATGCGGTGCGGCTGAGTATTGCCTCCGTGCGGACGAACACTGTCACGCCCAAACTGGCAGAAACGCTCGTTAAGCATGACACTCGCTCCATCACGATCGCCGTGGAAAGTGGGAGCGATCGCCTGCGCCAGATCATCAATAAAAAGCTGACCAACGACGAAATTATCCAGGCTGCAATCAACGCCAAAGCCGGTGGGCTGAGCAATCTTAAACTTTACGGCATGGTCGGTGTGCCGGGTGAGGAATCAGACGATCTGGATCAAACGGTCGCGATGCTCCGGGACATTAAGAAAACCGTGCCTGGATTGCGTCTGACATTCGGTTGCAGCACCTTTGTGCCCAAAGCCCACACGCCCTTTCAATGGTTTGGCGTGAATGCAAAGTCGGAAAAGCGGCTGCAATGGCTACAAAAACAATTGCGTCCGCAGGGCATTGAGTTTCGTCCCGAAAGCTACAACTGGTCAGTGATTCAAACACTGCTGTCGAGGGGCGATCGTCGCCTCTCTCATTTTCTGGAACTGACGCGTCACTATGGCGATTCCCTGGGCAGCTATCGTCGCGCTTTTAAGGAGTTGCGGGGCAAATTACCCGATCTGGAGTTCTATGTCTATAGAGATTGGCCGCTCGATCAAACGCTGCCCTGGAGTCATTTGCAGGGGCCACTACCGCAAGCAACGCTGCTCAAACATCTTGCCAGCGCAAAGGACCATTTCCAGCCAGTGAGTGAGACGATACGAGGATAGGATAGCGGGGTTGGAATGTTGGGTGTTGGGACAGGAATAGAGGGCGATCGATGCAAAATACGGCGGAATATTACTGCGCTTACTGCGGTGAGGAAAACACCACGTTTGTGGATATAAGTGCCGGCAGTCAGCAATCCTATGTGGAAGATTGTCAGGTGTGCTGCCGACCCAACATTCTCTATGTGCGGATTGATGAAGAAACTCTAGAAATTGAGATTGATAGCGAGTATGAAGGCTGACGGGGGACGGTTGCTATCGGGCGCGCGTGGCGCGTTCACCGCAACCGTTCGTGCGGCCCATGACTCCAGTGCCGTTGCCGTTCGACATGTGGCGGCGGTCAGCCAGAAAGCCCACCGAAACTAACTGTCGCAGTCGATGCCGTACCCGAAGCGGTCTGAACAACGCCACCAGGGACGGTGCGCATCGGACGCTGTTTTAGCGATCGCGCGATCGTCTTGCGGCCAGCCTGGGATAGTCACCCAGCCACTCGGATTTGGGATTCAGCTCAAACCAGGTCGCTTCGAGCATGGCGATGAGGAGGGGCTTACGTTTGATGGTTGCGTGACGGTATTTCGCGCTCTGATCCTCTAGATCCAGGTAAGTGCACCAGGAGATATCGGTGGAAACCGTCAGACCCAGATCCAGCAGCATTTTCTGGCGAAACTCTAGATGACGCTGGAGCAGTATATCCAGAGTGGTCGTCGGTGCGAATACGCGAATTCCTTTGGGATGCCGCCACATGTAGGAAATACTATCGGTCGATCGAGTGGAACGGTTGATATGAGCTAATTTCCAGTCCTGGTCGAACACACTAGCAATAACGGCGTGGGTGATGGTCGCGTGGTTTTTGCCAGCACGGAGCTGTCCAATTTCGGCAAAGCAACAGTGCTGTGGATGGGCAAAGCAACGTCCAAAACTTTGCGTCGATTCGATATTCGGGCTGTAATCGGCAAGATGGACAAAGCCGAGCGACTCTAGCAAGGTCGTCTGCTGTTGCAACCAGGCTGAATCAATATGGGGAAAGTCACTGGTGACGGCGGGCTGAATCGTGGTTCCGTGCGACAGCCTGCCCAACATTTTTGTTTTGACTTTATGCAGGTACAGAGAAACGACGACAGCGCTGAGGAGCAGTCCACCAAAGAGGGCTTGCCATCCGATCCACAGCATACAGATTACGGTGATAAATGCAGGGGTAAGCAGGACATTCCCAAGCTGCACCCAAAAATTCCGAATTCCAGGGCTGAACTTCATAACACAAATACATAACGCTGTGCGTAGAGTGCCCTAAATACACCTGGGTATAGCCGTAGTCAGAGTCAGGATGGCGGCGGCGAGTCAGCCAGCCTATCCAGCATCGGCAATCCAGCGATTGTCCCTGTCCTAAGCTGGCTGAGCAAAGCGATAACCGCCGTCTTGTTGCCTGCCGAGGGTGCTGGATGCCCCGACTACCAACATTCGTGCTTGGCCAGCCGCCGATCCCCAGCGATCGTGGCCTTGATCAATCGCTTACAGGTAACGCATTAACAGCAGTTCCAACTGGGCGATCGTTAAGGGTTTGCTGAGATAATCGTTCGCTCCAGCAGCGACAAATTTTTCGCGGTCGCCAGCCATCGCCATCGCTGTCACCATGACAACGGGAATGTGTTGCAGGCTTGGCTGTGCACGAAGTTCGGTCAGCAGATCTAATCCTGTCCGTCCACTGGTCAACTGGACATCCAGTAAGATTAAGTGTGGGAACCAGCGGTTAACAACGTCTAAAAACTGGCGATCGTCGATCAGATGTTCGACCTGATGCCCAACGGCTTGTAGGTAGTCACGTAAAAGGATCGCGCTACAGTGGTCATCTTCCACAATCAAGATACGCCTTGGTTGCAGAACCTGCGCGCAGAATTCATGGGGGTCTGACGATGGGGATGGCACCGCGGGATCCTGTAACGGATCGGTCTGAGGATCGGGCAAAAAGAGGGTAAACTGGCTCCCGGCACCCGCGATCGAGGTTACGGTGATGTCGCCACCGTGCAGCCGCGCCAGGTCGCGCGACAAGGCCAGCCCGAGGCCAGTCCCCGCGTACTGGCGGTTAAGCTGGCTATCAAGCTGTGAGAACGGCTTGAAGAGGAGCGGCAGTTGCTCAGCGGGAATGCCAATGCCTGTGTCGGCAACCGTAAACGCAACGCCGTTGGGCCGCTTTTCCACAATCAGCGACACCGTACCCGACGGTGTAAATTTGATGGCATTCGACAGCAGGTTAATCAAAATTTGTTTGAGGCGGCGTTCGTCTGCTGTGCAAACGCTCACAGCGGGGTCAAATTGGCTGATCAACTGCAAGTCTCGATCGTAGGTTTGCTCGCGTACCAGGCTGAGACAGGAATTGCAAAGCTCTAACGCATCGACTGCCACTAGCTCTAACGTTTCGCGGCCAGCTTCTACTTTGGCCAGGTCTAAAATGTCATTGATCAACAGCAGCAGATGATCGCCACTGCTGTGAATATGGCGGACGTATTCTGCCTGCTTTGGATTGAGCGATCCAAAGATTTGCTGCTGCAATAGCTGTGATAAGCCTAGAATCGCGTTGAGCGGCGTGCGAAGCTCGTGGCTCATAGTGGCTAAAAACTCGCTCTTGGCGCGGTTGGCCGTTTCCGAAACCCGCTTTTCGTGTTCCAGCTCTTGAGTCCGCTCTTTTACAAGGTGTTCTAACCGCTCAAAGCTTTGTGCGTTGGCGATCGCTACAGCGCTTTGATCGGCAATCCGCTGGAGCAACTGAATCTCTTCATCCGTAAAGGTGCGGTAGCACGTGGTTGTCTGGAGCGCGATCGAGCCAAACAACTGCCCCCGAATGAGAATGGGGGATGCCAGCACCGATCGCACCTGTGCCTGTTCAATTTGTAACTTGCGGATTGCGGTCGATGGTTCCTGGCTGTAATCGGGCGCGTGGAAAAAGCGGCGCTGGTAGAAGGTTGATTTGGGGTCTAGGAGATCGGGCCATTCCGCCAGCGGCAGGCGAAAGCTGAGCTGCGAAACGACCTGGTCGGTGGCACGCCACTCATTGCGCACCTGAACCTCTTCACCAATGGTCAAGATCAGTACGCGATCGACATCAAACCCCTCGCCTGTGAGATTGGCGATTTCCTGCAAAATGTAGTCTGCATCCAGGCTGGAGTTGAGGGTCTGGCTGATTTGGTTGAGCAGTTGTTCGCGCTGGGCCTGCTGTTGTACCTGACTAAACAACTGCGCCTGTTGGATTGCGATCGCGACCTGTGTTGCCAGTTGCTCCAACAAATCAACTTCCAACTGCTGCCACTGACGCGCATCCGCACAATGATGCACAGCGAGGACGCCCCAGAGCTGTTCTCCCTGAATAATCGGGACAACGAGCTTTGCTTTCACATCCAGCCGTTCCATAATTTCGCGGTAATCGGGCGGCAAATCCAACTGGTTGATATCGTTAACAACAGCCGTTTTACCGTGCTCATAGATCGCGTTGCCGTCGCGATACCAGTTCTGGTGGAGATTGGCTTCGATGTGAATATCCCATGCGGGTGCCACCGAATCGGCAACCAGGACACCAGAATTGGCCGCATCAAATTGGTAAATCAAGACGCGATCGGTGTTTAAAGATTGCCGCACTTCGGCGACTGTACGGTAGAGAATCTCCTCCAGGTTGAGCGATTGCCGGATCCGGAGCGCGATCGCGCCCAGGAGTTGATCGCGCTCCGATTGCTGGCGGAGCTGGGTTTCAGTGCGCTTGCGTTCGGTGATATCGCGCTCGATCGCCAGCACCTCATCTTCACCGCAGACCACCATCCGCGTTTCCTGCTCTCGCACAACCCCATTGACGACAATCTGATACTCAACCGTTTGGGTTGTGCCCATTTGGAGCGTCCGTTCAATACATTCCAACCGTTGCTGTGCCAGGTCGGGGGGCAAATGATCCTGAACGTTCCGTCCAACTAGCTGGTTGTCGGGAAAGGACTGATCCGTGGTCTTGTCGGCCTTGAGGTCAAGATAGGTACCATCTCGGCGGATGCGGAACAATATATCGGGAATCACATCCAGCAGAGCGCGGTTTTCAGCTTCACTCTGCCGTAACGCCTGCTCGGCTTTCTTTTGCTCCGTAATGTCTCGTCCCGTTGCCTGAAACTCCACAAAATTGCCTTGACTGTCAAAGATCATGCGATCGGTCCACTGTTGCCAGCGCACTTCGCCCTCAGCGGTCACCAGGCGCTGGTCAGAGGTCAACGCCGGACACGCACGGCTGAGCGCCGCAATCTTCTGCTGTACCTTTTCGTGACAGTCCTCTGGCAGCAGCCGCAGCAAGTTCTGCCCGATTAGCTCATCGCGGGTTTTCCCATAGCACCGACAATACGCATCGTTGACAAACGTGAGCGTGCCGTCCGGTAAGAATCGGCTGATCATGTCTGTTTGGTCTTCGACGACGGCCCGATAGCGAGCTTCGCTCTGCTGTAGCGCAATGGCGGCTTGCTGGCGTTCCGCTTCACGCTGTTTGCGATCGGTAATGTCCTCTGCCGTGCCCTCGTAGTAAAGCAAATGACCGTCTGCACTATACACAGCGCGCGCATTCTCGGATACCCAGATGGTCTGGCCGTCCTTGCGGTAGACTTCAGACTCAAACTTCGCGACCGTACCCTGCAGTTGAACCAGCCGGATGAACTCATCGCGTCGATGGGGATCCACGTAGAGCTGATGCCGCACATCGGTGAGCGTCATGATGAGATCGTCGGGCGAGGCATACCCGTAAAGTTGTGCCAACGCTGGATTGGCACTTAAATAGCGACCTTCTGCTGTGGTTTGAAAAATGCCTTCGATCGCATTCTCAAAAATACTGCGGTACTTTGCTTCAGCCTGTAACATCGCGACTTCGGCCTGACAGCGATCGGCGATCTCAGCCCGCAAGGCCGCATTAGCCTGTGCCAGTTCTTCGGTGCGCTGTGCTACCGTGGCCTCCAGGCGATCGTGGGCGGCTTTCAGTGCGGCTTCAGCCTGCTTGCGCTGAGTGATATCGGTGTTGATCTCCAGGATGGCCAGCGGACGCCCGTGGACATCACGCTGCAATGCCCAACGGCTGCTAACCACGATCGCGGTGCCGTCCCGCGTTGTCTGGATCAGTTCACCTTCCCAGCGTCCATGCTGCTGTAAATGCGCCTTGATCTGCTTGAGCGATCGCGCGTGGGGCAGTCGAGGAAACTGGGTTTTCAGCAGCATGTGGATATTTTGTCCCAGCGCCTCGATGTTTTTCCAGCCGTAAAGTGATGCTGCGCCCCGGTTCCAAAACGTGATCGCGCCATTCAGGCTGTATGTGATAATGGCATCGCCTGCTAAATCGAGCAGTTGAGTCTGCGCCTGTAGGGTTTCTGCCTGCATCTCTAGCAGGGCCTGTGCTTGCTTCCGTTCAGTAATATCAACTGCAATACCGACAAAGCCAGCTGGCTGTCCCGATTGATCTTGTAGCAACGCATTCGTCACGTCGGCCCAAAACTGGCTGCCATCTTTACGCTGCAACAATAGTTCGCCTCGCCACCGCGCCGACTTCAGCGTTCGGGCCAGAATCTTGCGCGCCAATTTTTGGCCATTTTCGCGAACGAGCAGTGCGTAAATATTCTTGCCGGTTGCCTCGGACGCTTGCCATTGATAGAGACACTCCGCCTGGCGATTCCAGTAGGTAATTCGACCCTGTTGATCGGTCGCTACCACGGCGTGAGAGACCTGGTCGAGCAGCGAGGCTTGAAACAGAATTTGTTGGGAATGGGCCTTACTTTCCTGCTGTGCCGATGCCAGCAATCGTTCGCTCTGCTGATACTGCTGTTGGATGTCACGAAGAAACTGCTGCAATGCCTCAAAGGCTGCCTCATCTCGACAATATTCACGCAGATTCCCCAATTGCTCTGCATTCATGACATTTGTTGAAAACGATTTATTTACCGTAGCAATCTACCCGTCAGGTTGACACGGATCCATAGGTTACGGGTGGGTAGAGGGTTTGCCTGGAACCGGATGCATGTACTGGACAGAGTCGTTGAACCATGCCAACAACGGGGGGCAGCGGAGCAGATCTGGCGCGGATGTGGCACGATCGCCGCCATTTCACTGGAGCACCATCGAACCATACGATGATCGCACAGAGAAACCATCGGGCTGCATTAGCCGTCATTGACAAAAATCAGCCCCTCGACGATCGAGCACAATCACCGCAGCCATGCCGCCCTGCCAATTGAAAGAATGTTTGCGATACA
>JAJPKC010000275.1 GCA_021323955.1 Oscillatoriales cyanobacterium Centralia_MAG_596
ATCTGCCAGGACACGCCCCATTTATCCTTACACCAACCGCACGCACTCTCCTGGCCGCCGTTACCGACGATCGCGTTCCAGTAGCGATCGGTTTCGTCCTGATTAGCGGTTGCAACCTGAAACGAGAAGGCTTCGTTGTGTTTGAACGCCGATCCACCGTTAAGCCCAAGGCAAGGAATGCCCATCACAGTAAACTCAACCGTCAACACATCCCCTTGCTTCCCCGATGGAAAGTCTCCCGGAGCGTGATGCACCGCATTGACGGATGAATCGGGAAACGTTTTGGCGTAAAACCGCGCAGCCTCTTCGGCGGCACCATCATACCAAAGGCAAATCGTGTTTTTTGCTGGCTTCACCATGTCATTTCTCCATCGCGATGAATCACCCATGTTCGAAGTCAACGATGTGCTCACAGTCGAATGGGCTTGGCTTGGCCGACATTGCCGCGTCAACGTACGGCTAAATTCGTACCATTCTCGGCAGCGGCACTGTGCTTCGCATAAACGGGATAGCAATTCAGTATACAAAGTCTTGCTGTAGATCCATCTGTCTAAGGTGAGTGAACAAACGCCTTGCTAAAACTTTAAGCACTATCAGCGCGATCGCCCGCTGGTGTATCCGTCCCTTTGACAGGGCTTACGGCCATTAGCAGCAGTTTGTTGAACATGATTGGCAGATCACGTCAACGAGGAGAGATTGGTGTGGCATACCCAGACAGCGATTGTGAAGACGGCTCCAGAGACGCGATCGCGCCACACAACGCTCTTTCCTGAGAAAGACGCCATGAATTGGCTGCTTCTATAGAATGTTGAATCAGAAGCGAATCGTTTTAGCGCTCCGCTTTTGTCTTGGTCGTTACTCAATCGCGTTAGATTCTGATGGCATTAAACCATTATCGTTATTGGCGCGACTGGCAACCCAGGTGTTGCCTATGAAGGATTTACCAGCCATTCTAGAGTCCTATCAAGCCATCCACCAGCGCGGTGAAGCAGCGTTTTTAGCTACTGTTGTCAAGACTCAAGGCTCGACCTACCGGCGCTCGGGTGCCCGGATGTTGATTACCCAAGCCAGCGAGACGGTTGGGATGGTCAGTGGAGGCTGCTTAGAGCAAGATCTGGTGGAACACACGCGGCAAATGTCTCTGAGCGACGCAATCGCCATCACCTATGACAACACGGCTGACCAGGAAGATCTGCTTTGGGGGCTGGGATTGGGCTGCAATGGTGTTGTGCAAGTTCTCATTGAATCCTTACTGCCTCATGCCTGTAACCCTCTCATCGTCTTAGCGGAGTGCTGGCGCGATCGCTCACCTGCTGTCTTAGCCAATATTTTTCAAACTGAGGGGACAACAACTATCAAACTGGGCGCGTGTCTTGCCCTCACACCAGATAAAGTCATGGTTTTTGAGCAAACCCATGCTGATTTAATCACGGCGATCGCGGCGGACGCTCAAGCGGTCTTACAGCGGCAGCAGTCAACAATACAATCCTATAATCTGGTCACGGGGACGGTGCAGGTTTTCCTGGAATATGTTTCAGCCCCAACCGCCCTGACGCTTTTTGGAGCGGGTCAGGATGCGATTCCGGTGGCTCGGTTGGCGAAAGCCATTGGTTGGCAGGTCACAGTCATTGACTGCCGCGCCAATCCCGTCAGCCATGCTCATTTTGCTATGGCAGATCAGGTGATTTTGACTAGACGGGAACAGTTGCTCCCACTGGATTGTCATCTCATCAAGCAACCGAGTGCGGTCGTTGTGATGACGCACAATTATCTTGATGATCGAGAAGTATTAAGAGCGTTGTTGCCCTTACCAGTGCCCTATATTGGCATACTTGGCCCCAAACGCCGAACCGAGCGGCTCTTGCAGGATTTACAAGCCGACGGAGTGGTTGACCGTACTGTGGATCTGGAAAAACTCCACGCGCCGATCGGACTTGATATTGGTGCAGACACTCCAGAGGCCATTGCCGTGGCGATCGTGGCAGAAATTCAAGCTGTTTTAGCCCAGCGAATGGGTGGCTTCCTGAAACACCGTTCGATGCCAATTCACCCATAAGATGCACTCAGCCACCGCCTCAGTTGGATTGATTTTGCTCGCTGCGGGAGCCTCAACTCGCATGGGATCACCGAAACAACTACTGCCCTATCAAGGACGGAGCCTGTTACGCTACATGGCAGAAGTTGCGCTGGCATCAGACTGTGATCCCATTGTGGTTGTGCTGGGTGCCAATTGCGATCGCATCCGTCCGACAATCGCTGATCTTCCCTTACATATCATTGAAAACAACCGATGGTCAGAAGGGATGGGCAGTTCGATTCGGGCAGGTATCCAACCGATCACACAGATCAATCCGTCGCTCGATGCAGTGGTTGTGATGTTATGTGATCAGCCTTTAGTCACTGCTTCCACGCTGAATCAATTGATCGAAGCCTACCAGATTAACCGAAATCAGGTGATTGCTTCAGCGTATGCCAACACGCTCGGCGTGCCCGCTTTATTTAGTCGTGCGCTCTTTCCACACCTGTTGAACTTGACGGCACATGTGGGTGCCAAGTGTTTGATTCAGCAGTATGGTGACCAGGCTTATGCCGTTCCCTTTCCAGAAGGCGCGATCGATCTAGATACTCCAGAAGACTACCAACAAATGCGTTTCAGGGTAGCATCCAATCGAGATGGTTGATGCGTTGTCGATTTGGTAACGCATCTGGATTACCCGTCAAGCTGTCTGCTCGCACAGAGTTCGCTCTCCTGTGCCCATCCAGATGCCCCCTCCATCAAGCGTTAGTAGAACGTCGAGGTTGGGTGAAGTTGCCATCCATGATCGCTTCAAGCGAGCTATAGCCGGTGACTTGCTATTGGATGCTGACCCTGCGACACTCGCCGCTTTGTGGTCACGGTCAACTTCGGCCTGTCTGTGCAAGCTGCGAGTGGAGCTAGTCGCGCGGAACGCCTACAGGTGGTTCAAATGGCCTTGCATGCCTTGCTGTAAAAGGACGACATTCAGTGCTTTGTTAAATTCAGGTAGGGTAAGGGGACTGATCGCCTTGCCCTACGCGCTTGCTCTACGGCGGCGCGGGGGACAGAAGTGCAGGTTAGTTGAGCTTACAGTAGTGCACACCGAAGACCGATTTGGTGGCTCAACCGCTTCCAACGACAAAGCGTTTGGGGACACAGCGCAAAGCAGAGTAGAGTGGACAGAGGGCTGAAACTCTCCAAAAACACTACATGATGACCTTAGACCGCCGCACAGGCACGCTCCATACGCTAAAAAATGAGTATTACTTAGAGGTCGAAGGACTCAAATACCGCATTTTCGAGTTTGACCGCGGCAAAGTGAAAGCAAACGACCAA
Organism: Oscillatoriales cyanobacterium Centralia_MAG_596; assembly: GCA_021323955.1. Classification (GTDB taxonomy): domain Bacteria; phylum Cyanobacteriota; class Cyanobacteriia; order Leptolyngbyales; family Leptolyngbyaceae; genus Stenomitos. Next base: position 3,353 of record JAJPKC010000275.1, read on the forward strand.
TACGGTTCCGCGCAACTCTTTCGCTATCAAAACAATATAGACGGCTTTGATGGCTCCGTTTATGCTGGGACACTGCAGATCGAAACCAAGCTGGGTTTTGGTTCCGATTGACTGGATGCTGGCTGGAGTGCTCCCCGACACGATCGCTTGTGCTGCGGCTTGCGCCACTGTTGTGTCCATTTGGGTCGCATCGTACGTGCCCGCGAACTCCTTGACCTGCTCAAGCCGCAGCGCATTATTTAACGTACCCGAAATGGGATGGAGGTAATGACCATAGACGCAATTTTGATGCGTTGTTTCGCTGCACTAATGAGGCTGCGATGATGTGATCGATCGTGGCCCCTTCACCAGGCGCAAAGGCAACATCGATCGCCGTGGATCCTAAATAGACCGTCCCGGTATCGTTCACACCCGTTGTTTTAATCGTGCCCTGATTTCACAATTCCTGAAAATCGGTTGCGTATGGTTCTGACGGCAGCTTCCTCGGTTGCCCTACTGAACGAGGATAGTCTATCTGCCTTTGTCACGGCTCATAAATAATGCAGGGTAGAGCTGATGGGGGGAAGTCTGCTGTAACGGCATCGAAGCTGTACGGCACGGATCAAGCCCGTGTTGCCTGCTGCACACCACGTGATCGGTTAAGACTGGTTTCAGGCAGTCCCGCGATCGCGGACAAAAATATCGCGGAACCCGTTGGTGTCGCCGGGTACCAGATTGGTGGCAGATGACGAAAAGACGACATAGCGTCCATCGGCACTGAGGCCAATGCTATTCCCCGATCCACCGCTACTACTGTCGCCTTGAGTGCCATCCGAGGCGACGCTGACGCGAGTGGTTTCACCCGTAATCCGGTTATAGAGAAAGATGTCAGGGGCGTTATTTGTGTCCCCTGCCACCAGGTTAGAAGCTGCTGACCAGAAGGCGACATAGTTGCCATCGGCGCTGATGGATCGACCACCGCTATCGCTATTGGCCTGGGTGCCATCAGAGGCCACACTGATGCGAGTGGTTTGCCCAGTCACCTGATCAAAGATGAAATTGTCTACGGCGTTGTTGGTGTCGCCAGGAACCAGATTGGTCGCCTCTGAGCCAAAAGCAATATAGCGCCCGTCCCCGCTGATGGTCGCAAAAGGGCTGAAACCATTCCCCTGGGTGCCATCGCTGGCGACACTGACCCGGCGGGTGGTGCCGCTGGTGCGATCGTAAACAAAGACATCGGTGACGCCATTGGTGTCGCCCGGAACCAGATTTGAAGCATAGGAGCCATAGACAACATAGCGCCCGTCTGCACTGATGGCGGGTTCGTCACTGAAGCTGTTGGCCTGGGTGCCGTTCGTGGCAACGCTGACGCGGGTCGTTTCGCCGGTCAGGCGATCGTGGACGAAAATGTCAGTGCTCAGGTTGGTGTCGCCGGCCACCAGATTTGTAGCATCAGACTCAAACGCGACATACCGCCCATCGCCACTAATGGAGGCAAAGGTGCTGCTACTGTTCCCCTGGCTCCCGTCGGTGGCTGTGCTAATGCGGGTGGTTTCACCCGTCAGGCGATCGTGGACAAAAATGTCGCTCGCCAGATTGGTGTCGCCTGTGACCAGGTTAGACGCAACAGAGGAGAACGCCACATAGCGTCCATCCGCACTAATGGAGAGGCGATCGCCACTGGCTCCATTCCCCTGGCTCCCGTCGGTGGCAACGCTGACTCGCGTGGTTTCCCCGGTGACCAAATCACGGACAAAGACATCGGCTACGCCGTTCGTGTCGCCTGCGACCAGGTTAGACGCATTGGACTGAAACGCCACATACCGCCCATTGGCACTGATCGCCGGGAAGGTAAAACTACTGTTGTTAGCCTGGATTCCATCGCTGGCCACACTCACCCGCTGCGTTTCTCCCGTCACGAGCGGGCTGCTGTCATCGTTCAGGATTGTACCGACGGCCTGACTGGTGGCTAAAGCCGCATTCGTGGGATTGCTGAGGATGACCTGGAAGGCCTCGTCGTTTTCGACAAACGTGTCGCCCGTAATAGCAACGTTGATGGTCTTCCTTGTCTCTCCTGGGGCAAAGGTGAGCGTGCCGCTGGTGGCGGTATAGTCGATGCCTGCAATGGCAGTATTATTGGCGGTTGCGTAGTTCACCGTGATGGGTTGGTTGGCGGCTCCAGAGAGGCTGACAGTAAATGTCATCGTACTGGTGCCACTATTACCCTCGTCGATCGCGGCATTGGCGATCGACAGTTTTGGATCATCGTTCACAATCGTGCCAATGCCCTGAGCGTCGGCGATGAGGCTGCCGCTGCTGGGATTGGAGAGATTGAGGCTAAAGGTTTCATCGGGCTCAACCAGCGTATCGCCCAGAATTGGCACCGCAACAGTTTTGCTGAGTTCCCCTGGGGCAAAGGTGAGCGTGCCGCTGGTAGCCGTGTAGTCGCTACCGGCGATCGCTGTGCCATCGGCTGTGGCATAGTTCACTGTGATGGGTTGCGTACTCGCTACCGAAAGCGCCACGCTAAAGACCGCATTGCGGGTGCCACTGTCCCCTTCCACGATGGAAACATCGCTGACAGAAAAGGCCGGAATTTGTTGATTCCCAAAGTTGAGTCCGGTAACTGCTTGTCCCGTGCCCACACTCACGCTGTAGGCCTGTAAACCACCGGACACCTGGCGCAGATCAAACACCCGCACACCCTGTGATGTAGACATAAACAAGTGGTTGCCATCGTCGCTCACCACCATGACGCCATTGCCCAGCGGTTGCGAGGGGTCGTCATAGGCATTGGTCGGACGAATATTTTCCCCGATGTTAAAGCGGTAAAGTTCCTTCCAGGTGTTGGTGTTGTAAGCAATGATTTGATTCGTCGCGGAACTGGCCGCATATAGAACATCGCGGGTTGGATCAAACGCTAACCCACCATCTACGTTCGTCAGATTTTCAACTGAATTCAGGTTGCGATCCAGAATCGAAATGCCTGTTCCCCATTCGAGCGCAATGAGGGAACCGTTGCGATTGACTGCCGACAGGCTCGTTGCTAAATAGGTGTTGGTATCTTTTTCAGGGGAGAAGGTGTTAGTCGTTGCATCGTAGGTTGCAATCGGCCCGCTAGAAATACCACCTTGAGTGATAAACAGGAGGGAGCGATCGCTGCTGCGAGCAATCAAACTGCCACCATAAATTGACCAATCACTCGATCGTTTGGAAATTGTGTCGGTGCTCAGATCAATCTGGCGATAGGGTTGCCACTGTCCAAAGCCTCGGAAGATGGCTAACCCATTGGCGGCGATCGCCACATCACTGGGAATGTCATCGTAGCTGAAATCAAAGGTCAGGTTCTTGACCGTGCCATCCGTCAGGTTCACCTTGCGAATGAACCCCTGGGTCGCCCCCCGTTGATTTTCAGCAATATATAGAGCATTGCCATCTACCGTGATGTCGCCCCCATTGAGAGCGTTGCCCACATGCCACGGCGTTAACAGGTCGCCCGTCGCCACATCGTAGCGTTCCACATCCCCATCACTGGTAGTCATATAGAGGCGATCGCGCTGCGGGTCGAAGATCAGATCCCGGCGATCGGCGATCGGCAACAGCGTACTCTGGCTGTCCAACGGAGTGGTCAGACGCCACGCTGTTGGCACCACCTCGGCCACCGTATAGGTGCCGGGAGCCAGGTCTGTAAACAGATAATTGCCGTTTGCATTGGTGGTCGTCGTGGGCTCTCCAGCATCCAGAATGCCATTGCGATTCACATCTAGATAGACGGTGCGATCTGCCAAGCCCGATTCATTCGATTCGTGGATGCCATTCCCATTCGTGTCGTTCCACAAACTCCCGGCAATCGAACTGGTGGGCGCGACCTGCTGTTGGGCACCAAAATTAACCGTTGCGGTGGCCTGCCCATCCGTTAGCGTCACCAGTTGCGTACCCACGGGCAACAGATCCAGCATCCGCACCCCAGATGGCGTGGCCATAAATAACTCATGGCCATCCGCGCTCACCGTCATCATGCCATTGCCAAACGGTCGGGAAGAAGTATCCCAGGAGTCGCTGGAAGGAATATCTTCACCAATGTTGAGTCGATAAAGTTCGTGCCAGGTATGGGTATCAAAGGCAATGATTTGATCGGTGGTGGAGTTTGCCGCGTAGAGGATATCACGCTGAGGGTCAAAGGTTAAGCCCCCATCCACCCCCGTCAGATTTTCCACAGAATTCAGGTTGCGATCAAGAATAGAAATTCCCGTGCCCCATTCGATGGCAATGAGGGAACCATCGCGATTGACGGCTGAGAGGTTCGTTCCCAGATAGGTATTGGTATCTCGTTCGGTTGAAAACGTATTGGTGACCGCATTGTAGGTGGAGACTGGGCCGCTGGAGATGCCGTCCTGCGTGATGAAGAAGCGGGAGCGATCGCTGCTCCGGGAAATCTGCCCACCCCCATAGATGGAACCGCCATCCGAACGAGCAGTGATGGTATCCGTGCTGAGGTCAATTTGGCGGAAGGATTGCCACTGCCCAAACCCTCTAAAAATGGCTAATCCATTGGCACCAATGGCGACATCGCTGGGAGTATTATCGTAATCCAGATTAAAGGTGAGATTTTTGACTGTGCCGTCTGCCAAATTCACTTTGCGGATAAATCCTTGCGTTGCTCCGACCTGATTTTCAGCAATATACAAGGCGCTACTGTCAGGGGTAATATCGCCGCCATTGAGCGAATTCCCCACCTGCCAGGGCGTCAGCAGGCTATGGGTGGTCACGTCGTAGCGTTCCACCTTACCCGCACTGGTCGGCATATACAACGTGTTCCGCAGCGGATCAAAAATGAGATCCCGACGATCGGTTACTGGAATCAGACTGCTCGTATCGGCTCGCAGCGGTGAGGTTTGTTGCCAACCAATCGGCGGTGCGATCGCGACGGCATAGGTACCGGGTGCCAGGTTGGTGAAGGCGTAATTTCCATTCGCGTCAGTTATGGTGGACAGTTCCCCCGCATCCAACCGTCCATTGCGGTTTTGGTCAAGATAAACCGTCACACCTGCCAGTCCGGGTTCCCCCGCGTCCTGGACTCCGTTGCCATTTCGGTCATTCCACTGAACGCCGTGAATCGCCGCCGAGTTGGCGATCGTGGGTAAGGTTGCAGCCGACTGGGGCACGCGCGACAGCGAATTGAACGGAGTCAAACCCATCCCTGCGTTGCGGTCTAGATTGCTCGCGGAGAAAGCGCTTTCTGATGCGTTTGAGGTTGGGATATGCAGCGATATGTCTGTCGATTCCACAGCTTTCCCAGAAGAAGTAAAGAGCATATTTGGGCGAAAGGGTAGTGTAGGCGGCAATCTGCCAAGATTTTAGAGATTCTTCCCTGCAATCTCTAGTACCCCCAGGGGTAATTATTCTCTGGCTAAAAAGGGCTGGGAACAGTGAACCGGACTAAGGACGTTTAGCGATCGATCAACACCGAGATCTGTAGGCAAAGCGCACTTAAATCGTTTACCATTCTAGTCGCTTTGACAATCGGTTTGGGCAACACGAAAACAGTTGCTATGCAGTACTTTCACATTCCTTGCAGAAACAATCGGTTGTGCAATTTTGGGTGAAAAAAGGAGCACGGCTTCAGCAGCTTTGGCTTGGCAAAGTGAGAAGAGCGATATGGCATAACATCAGCGTCAAAGGCAGACGTGCAGCCTTAAGTCAGTTCACTGTTCCGTTACTCCCAGTCGCCAAAGTCGAGTCCAAGGCGTGGGCTAAAGCGATCGCTGCTGCTTGGGTAACGCCCTTGATCTAGCTGAGCACGAAGACGAGCAGGAGGAAGCACGTTAAAACCTGGGCAAAAGACTCAGCGTTAGAGTTTAAACGCTTGAGAGAGGGCTTCAGCCTGAGCGTTTTTTATTGTGCCATTCGGAAGACAATCCTAACTGCGCTAAAGTGAGTCGTGGAACGCGTGCAGCGACAACGCACAGCACATGCTCGACAAAAATGCCATGCTGACTGACTACCCCTACTGAAGGCCACGGAAGACCACCATGCCTGTGCCGACCCCGACAACCCCTCGCCTCCTGCAGGCAGCCCAATGGATTCTCGACCCGGTCAGCTACCTGTCCACCAATTTCAAGCACTATGGTGACCTCTTTGCCGCCCCACTCGTTTACGGGAGCGATGAGCCCGTATTGCTGGTGAACGAGCCTAAGGCGATGCAATATCTCTTAACCCATGACATGGGCAAGGAATTCACAACACCAGGAGAACCGCTGTTAGAGCCACTGGTTGGTCGGCAAAGCCTGATGCTGCTCAGTGGGACGCCACATCGACACCGACGGCAGTTAGTCATGCCAGCGTTTCATGGGGAACACCTCAAGGCGTATGGGCAGGTGATGATGCAAGTTAGCCAGAATGTCATCCAGCAATGGCCTGTGAACACAAGTCTGGATGTGCGTCAGGCGATGCAGCAAATGACGATGCGGATGATTCTGCAGGTCGTGTTTGGACTCTATCAGGGCGATCGATACGCGCAACTGGAGCGATTACTCAGCCTCCGTCTGGACATGCTCAGCTCGCCCTTAAGTTCTGCCATCCTGTTCGTGCCCTGGTTGCAAAAAGACCTCGGTGCCTGGAGTCCGGGTGGTCGGACGCGCCAGTTGGCCGCCGCAACAGACCAGCTATTGTTTGCCGAAATTCAAGCACGGCGCACCCAGCCTGAGGGCGATCGGTCCGATATTCTGTCCCTACTGCTGGCAGCCCGAGATGAAACGGGCGACGGGCTGACGGATCAAGCATTGCGCGATGAGTTGATGACCCTCCTGCTGGCAGGCTACGAAACCACCGCCACCGCTCTCACCTGGGCACTCTACTGGATTCACCGCCTGCCGGACGTCAAGCACCAGTTGCTGACCGAGTTAGATGCAGTTGCAGACCCGACGGACCCTAACCAATTCCTGTCACTGCCTTATCTGGCAGCAGTCTGTAACGAAACCCTGCGAATTCATCCCGTTGCCATGCTCACCTTTCCGCGTCGAGTGACCGTGCCGATCGAGCTTTGCGGTTATCACATCACACCGGGAACGCTACTCCAGGGCTGTATTTACCTGATCCACCAGCGCGAAGACCTCTACCCACAGCCAGCAGAATTTCGACCCGAGCGGTTCCTGCAACGGCAGTTTTCGCCTTATGAGTTCTTGCCCTTTGGTGGCGGCGTGCGGCGTTGCATCGGCTATGCCCTGGCCCAGTATGAGATGAAGCTTGCCCTGGGCACGATTCTGACGCAGATTGACCTGGATCTGCTCAACCAAAATCCTGTGCTCCCTGGTCGCCGCGGCATTACGCTGGGACAAGGTACTCCGGTTAAAGTCCGAAAACGAGGGGCGCGGTCGCCCGCCAAGACGCCACTGTTCTCTTAAAGCATGGTTTACCTGCAAACGCATTGAAAGGGAAATTGTAGTACACTCGCCGACGGCATTCGTTACTACTCACACCTCAAGCAGTCCACACTCAAGTTCACAACTTCGTTCCATTAAAACGATGTGGCTGCCCTGTGCCACTTTCTTCACATACGTCTTACTGATGCTCCCAAGACACACGTGCAAGAACTCTGCGAACCAGGGGCGACGATTGAAGCGACGATAAGCCTCTGCCATGGATTGCCTTTGCGCTGGCTTCCAACCATACGTCAGGAAAAAATCTACGCCTTCCGAGGGGGCGAATTGTAGAGAGTGCGTCTCAAACATTAAATATTCATCGAGTAACTGCTGTTCGTACTGCTTCTGGCAGTTCTGCAAGGCGTCTGGAGAGGCCAGCTCAAACAACCACCAATGAAACTTTGGTTGATGGTAGAGAGCGTTGGCTAATGCTGCAACCTGCGATGCCCGCAAATACCCCAAAAAGCCTTCTGAAAGAACCAGCACCTGGTTTGACCTCGCATTGACTTCTTTGAAGAAGGAATGGCTTTGTGCAGTATCGCTCAAATCTAGCTTGATTGTCTGCAATGAGCAGTGAGGGTGCTCATCTTTCAGCAGCGTTTCTTTGTAGGTCAAAAGCTCTGGTAAGTCTACTTCAATCCACTGTAATGCAGATGGCAAGGCAAGGCGGTAAGGGCGAGTATCCAGACCAGCAGCAAGATTGAGAATGGTATCAACAGCGTGTGATCGAACTACGTTTTGAATGAAATCATCGATCACCCGTGTGCGAATTGCGATCGCATCAATGCACGGTGCTTTCTTTTGTAAAAGTTCCACCATGATTGCTCCCTGCCCATTCGCCAGACGACGGGCAAAAGGGTCTTGAAAAAGTGCGTCAGGACGCTCACTTGCCAGAGCGCGTAGCATCGCTACCAGGTAGGCCGTTTGGGAGAAATCTTGCATATAAGCCCCTCCTCGGCTGGGGTCTAGCCACAGGCAATACTGGTCGTCGGGAAGTCAGGCAGGCACCTATCTTGCTGCTGTCGGTGGTTTGGGAAAAACGGTTTGTCCTGGAAATTCAAGATCCTCGCGACGCGCACCTTGGGAAAGGGCTAAATCGTTCGGTTATGAGCTTGCATAGCCTGGTTATAACGCATCCTTTCCCAGCAAAATGATTCTCAGTCCCAGCAATTTCATACGGAAAATTGCTGTATGGTGCCAAATTAAATGACAAGCGAGACAAATAAAAAGTTACTTTCACCAACGGTATGGATGCGACTCCAATCCTCTATACCTTTATCAAGTTTCAATTTTTATTTTGAAGTTCTATGAAGTTCTATAGAGTTTCGATAGCCCAGGGGTAGGTTAAGGATGCGAGTCTCCAGCGGTTAAGCCGAAGCGGTGAAGAATACAGCTCAACCACTGCACTCATCTGTTTAGCAGTAAAAGCTGATGCTCCCTCTTACAAATTGCCCTCATTGTTCTTATCCCTTACTCATTCATAGTGCCGCCGGAAAACCCTACTGGTTTTGCTGCCACTGCTATTGTGACGTGGCGTATGGTATCGATCGCGTGCCACTCCCCAATTCAGTCGATGACGCCTCAACCGCCGCGGAATTGGTGCCGCTGGATCGCCGCTTGAACCCTACAATTGGCAGCATTCAACAACAGCAGACAGAGCTTCAAAACGAATTTGCAAAACTCACTCAACTCAAGGATGGCTTTTTGAGTACCATCTCTCACGAACTGCGCACGCCACTCTCTAACATGAAGCTGTCAATTCAAATATTGGCGATACTGCTCCGCCGTGAAGGGCTGCTAGGCACTGAATCGGCAGCAGCAGGCACCACGCCAGCCAAAATTTCTGACTATCTCAACGTGCTGAGTCGGGAATGCGAACAAGAAATCCGGATGGTCAACGATCTCCTGGCGCTCCAACAGCTTGAGTCCGGTACTCAGAACTTGCTACCAATGCCGCTGCTGTTGCAAAACTGGCTTTTGCAGCTCGTCGAACCCTTTGAAGCACAGGCGTTAAGCCAGCAGCGGCAGTTCCATCTTGATCTGCCGGCGGATCTGCCACCCCTGACTACTGATTTCACGCTGCTCGATCGCCTTCTGTCACAACTGCTGGACAATGCCTGTAAGTTCACCCCTAAAGGCGGACAAATCACGGTCACGGCTTCGGCCTTAGCGGGACGGTTGCAAATTCAGGTCATCAACTCAGGCATCGAGATTCCAGCAGACGAGTTGGCACAAGTCTTCGACAAGTTTTACCGCATCCCCACGGACGATCCCTGGCAGCACAGCGGCACAGGCTTGGGATTAGCCCTGGCAAAGGCGTTAGCGCTGGCGTTGGGCGGCACGATCGCGGCCGAAAGCCACAGTGGGCAGACCAGCTTTACTGTTGAGCTACCGTGTCAGGAGAGTCTGGTCGTCACCCCCAAGGATATGCTGATAAGCTACGTGGCTTATTATGTGAGTCGGGGCAAACGTGTTCTCAGTCCTCATCAGGGCACGATTCCGTTTGAGGGCGAGGTGTATGACTATTGGGGCTACCATCGTGACTTTCTCGCTTTTTGGCAACGGCTATCGCAACGACCAGACTTCGCTGAACTGTCTCTCCAGGGTGATGTCATCGCCTTTCAAGCTTTTTTAAGCGGCAGCTATGCAGTGACGGAGTGCGCCCGTTGCAGTCTTCCCATTCCGACCGCGACCGGTCATGCGTATACCCCACCCCACTGTACGCTGTGTCACGAACCTGAGCGACCAGCATGTCAGCAGAAAGCGCTGTCGCTCCATGAAAGTGGTGCCAGAGGCATGACGCATGTGCTGGCGATCGGTGCCCGTTATCAATCCGACCAGACACTCAAAGACTTGCTAGCAATCAATGGCTTTGAGGTCATATTCGTGGCTGATCCACAGGCGATCGACGCTGACTCGCTACCGCCGTTGGTCGATCTGGTCGTGCTGGATGCTGATTCAGCAGCAGAGGCACAGGACTGGGCCACCATCCTCACTGGCTATCCTCAACTTCAGGGCGTCCAAATGATCGCCTTGAGAGCCCAAAATCGCTTCAGTATCCCTTGGGCGGAGCGTCATTTAAGCGTTATAGATTACCTGCTATCGCCGCTGGGAGGTACTCATTTGTTCCGTTGTTTCGGTCGAGCCACAGCACCTTCACTTGCCGCAGCGTCATCCCAGATACATTGGGTTCCTCGCTAGCGGGCTGTGCCTTGATTAGGCGCAAAGACTTATTCTCGCAAGGCTGCCACCACATCAATTTGGGTGGCTCGCAGTGCCGGAAAAAAGCTGGAACCAACGCCTACCACGATCGCAGCCCCATCGACAGGGCGGCATTTTGCCAGGAAAACCGATAGGGTCCTTGCATGATGCTGGCAGGTGTCAATTGGGTCAGACTTTGGACGGCGATCGCGCTCACCCCACCTAAAACACTCAAGATTACGGATTCTAAAATGAATTGCACCATGATCTCCAACACGAGTGGCTCCGATCGCTCGACGCAGCCCAATTTCTTTAGTGCGTTCCAGCACAGCTGCAATTGTAATAGAGTTGTCGGGAAATAAAAGTTGAGAGAGGCAATGTTGCTTTCCATCCGAGCGATTCTCAAGCAGCCATTAAGTAGAAGTTCCATAAACCTGCCGCTGTGAGC
>JAJPKC010000387.1 GCA_021323955.1 Oscillatoriales cyanobacterium Centralia_MAG_596
GTTGGCCATCCAGGGCATTCTCAACGCGATTCAAAAAGTCCTGCCATTCTTGCTGGCGCTGGGCCTCCATTTCAAGCTGGTGCTTCAGCTCCGCCACCTGGGCCTTGGAGCGGGGCTCGTAGCGGTCTCCCTTGAGCTTAAAGTACAGCTTGTCATCGCTCAGCAAACAGTGAGCGGCATAGTTCAACAGCGGACTCTGGTCGGAAAACAGCAGCAGCGCCATCCCAGCCGGGTCGATCGTCTCGCCATCTTCGACGAGAATCTCCCAGGCAACTTCCAGGCTGGAAGGGTCGAGATACGGCTGCAGATCATCCAGAAATCGGGCAATTTCGGCAGGCTTGTAGCTGCCCTCGATCGTGTAGGTCAACTGCCGGGGATGAAGCGTATGTGGCTGACCGCGATCGTCCGTTACGATCCAGTGCTTTTTGCCTTCTGGACGTTCAGCAACAGCAAGACGGCGTTCGCTGCCGAGACGAAATTCGACAAGATTTCCCTTCTCCATGCGGTGCGGGGGCTAAAGGTGAAGTATAGGGTACATGCGGATCGGATCGGGATTTGGATGTACAGTGCTCAGCGCTCATGGTTGAGTCGCTGGCGTTGCAACCCTAACAACCCTTGTATTCTGTACCCTACACCCTATTTTCTCACCTAGCCTTCCTGGTTAACGAAGGGCAACAAAGCTAGAATGCGCGCGCGCTTAATGGATTGGGTCAGGGCGCGTTGCTGCTTGGCCGTCAGGCCAGTAATGCGGCGGGGCAGGATCTTTCCACGCTCAGTAATAAATTTGCGGAGTAAATCGACATCCTTGTAGTCGATCGGGTCTTCAGGTTTGATGGGGGAAACGCGACGGCGAAAATAGGTCATGGTGTCAGTCGTCTGATCGATGGTTAAGTGTACAGTTTGAGTTGAGTCTGGTCGCGAAATTTAACGGGCTAAGCGTGCAGCCTTGCCGTTACTTAATTTCTTTATGCGCCGTATGCTTGTTGCAGTGGGGACAGAACTTATTGAGTTCGATCCGAGCGGTGGTGTTGCGACGATTTTTGGTCGTGGTATACCGAGAAACCCCTGGCGATCGCTTGTCGGGATTAGTGCGACACTCAGTGCATTCCAGTGTGATTACGATGCGAACACCTTTATTCTTAGCCATAATCCTGCGCGCCAGTAAAGAGGGACGAATTATACACAAACATCCATTATTTCACACGATTGCCTACCTGGGCAAAGATTTTTTTTACTTTGATGTCCAGCGAGTACCCGCGACGGGTTTGAACAACAACAGTGCCAGTAATGCGATCGTGCCACGCCTGCCGAAACTCATTATCCGTCAAGGCAAATCCATAATCCACCAGCAGCGGCAGCGGAGCTACCAAGACAAACCCATTGGCGGGACTGAGATTAACGAGTCCCAGAAAAATCAGCAAGCTCCCCAAGCCAGTAATGGCTTCCCGCTGAGTCAACGTGAGCAGTCCCGGCACTGATCGCAATCTGGGATCCAACACCTTGATATCCAACGCCCATGAGCCCAGACTTTGGCCGTGGTTTTTTACCACTAAAATGACGCGCAGCCCATACCAGGCAATGATGAAGAGGGGAATAACAGCATTAGCGCCGCCGAATGAGCCGAGTAAAGATGCAGCTCCAAAATCGATGGCAAATGCCGCAACCCGTCGATCGTGTGGCACGCGGGGAAAGCGTCGAGGTGAACCGGAATCACTCCGCATGGCGAAACAAAGAATACTGCTTACATTCTAGGTGAGCCAATCTCAGACAAGCAGCGGTTTGGTGGCCGGTGAGCTGGATTGAATGCGCTGGGTGATCACGATCGCTCCAAGCATCACCCGCTGATACTAGGGCTGTTCTGGTTCTGAAACTGAAGTGGAGTCAGGACTGGAAGGGGGACTTTCAGCCGTGGCGTGGGCGCGATCGCTGGTTGCTTCGTCAGTCGTGGACGGGGTTGCTTCCTGCCACAGATCCTCGCCAAGGACGTCAGCGCTGGCCTCGCTCGTGGGTGTGGCGTTCGTCTTGGCAGGCGGCGATTGAGTCGTTTCGAGTCGTTCTGTCGATGAGTCAGAGCGCTGTAAAAGAGGGGCAATCGGCGGCACAATCTGGTTTAAGCGCAACCCGATCAGAGTAAAGCTTTGTTGAATTTGCTCTGGCGGGAAGGGCGATGTGGTGGCAAATGCCGATTCGCTGGTCAGCATCACGCTGGCGACACTCACGGGTACCTGCACAAATAGGTTGCACGCCAGAAAAGATAGCGCGGCCACCATCAAACCAAGGGGTCGCCAGGTAGGAGAAAACGGTAAAGTCGCTGCCGCGATCGGGGCAATTCCGTAGACCTGTCGCAAGACAACCACTAGGACAACAGGCACAATCAGCGCCAAAATCCGGTTGCGCGGCTGCTTGAACAATGACAACAACCGTCGTTGATCGTCCGTCAACTTTTCCGGCTTGACGGTGACGGCTACCAGGCTAAAGATATAGAACGGTCGCTGCCACTGCATCCACAGGATAGGCGCGATCCCGATGATCGCCACCAGGATTAGCTCTAGCGAGACAGGCAGCAGGGGGTCACCGATGGCAAATCCAACGAGGCAGCCCTCCAGAAAGAGCAGAAATGCCGCCAGCCCAGAAAGATGAATCCAAAGATAGGGGTCAGACCAGAAAGAGCGCATAGCCAACTTCAACCGATGTCGCCATGCCAAGTATAGAGCCTGACCATGAAAAGAAACTGACACAGCGCGCGATGCCGGCAGAGAGCCATCATGCTGCCATCAGCACGATCGCGGCTCTGATCGTCACGCACCCGGCGAACGGCATACCGTACGATCAAGCCGCGATCGCCAGAATATCCTCTCAATGGATGTGAAGGCAGAGAATGAAAGGGCGCACTGAGATCGTACGGGGCGATCGTGGTTACTGACCGCTAGTGCCCCGTTAGCATCGTCATACGACTACGGTTGCGATGGCGTAGCGGATCCATCAGCCTGCCGCTGCTGCTTGAGGGCCTGTAGCTGTTGCAGTAGGGAATCGGCCTCGGCTTGGAGATGGAGGTACTTCACCTGCTGGTCAACGGGATATTGGGATTTCATCGCTTCAATTAATCGGGCACGTTGCTGTGCAACTGTTGATCCAGCGCTTTGCGCTTGTGTTGAGGAATCAGATACACGAGCAGCGTTGTCGAGAATTAATGTTTGGGTAGTCATTTGTACTTACTCACACCACGTGTTTTATCTTAACCTAAGCTTCATAAAAAATTGTAACCAGGTGTACCAGGGTGATTGTATGCGAGAGAGGCAGTTTTACAACTGGTTAAAATCACTGAAAATTTAGCATTCAGCTCAAAATTAGGCAAAGTAAATCCCGAAAAGCGGTTTGCGAACTAGCGATCGCGCCTGAAAGCAGTTGCATGGATGCGATGCGTGCGTGTCTCCCACTGGATGGTATCCCCCTTAATGTGATTGGTTAAACGTGATCGGTTAAACGGTATTCTATATCGACGTCGGCTGCCGATTTTGTGTGCCAGTATTCATATAACCGGGCGATCGAGGGAAATTGAGCGTTCAGGGTAAACTAAGAGTGTTGCAGTTGCCAGATGCGAACTTGGATGTCCAACCCGCTGGATCATCAACCGCAGATGGCGAGATTGCAGTCCGTTTATGCCTAGTGCGATCGCCTTAACTCCTGTGACCATAGCTTTATCGACCGATTCTCACAGCGCCCCTGCTGAACCGCCCATTAGTGCCAACCAATCGGCTCAATCTGGCTGGCGTGGATTGATCAATGCCTATCGGCGCTACTTGCCCGTAACGGATCAAACGCCCGTCATAACGCTTCACGAAGGGAATACCCCCCTGATCCCCGTACCCACGATCGCGGCTGCGATCGGCAGAGACGTGCGCGTATTGGTGAAGTACGACGGGTTAAATCCCACCGGCAGTTTCAAAGACCGGGGGATGACGATGGCGATCTCGAAGGCAAAGGAAGCGGGAGTGAAGGCCGTTATTTGCGCCAGTACGGGCAATACCTCTGCAGCGGCGGCGGCCTACGCCCGTCGGGGCGGCATCCGGGCATTTGTATTAATTCCCGATGGCTATGTTGCGCTGGGCAAACTGGCCCAAGCGCTGCTCTATGGTGCCGAAGTGCTGGCAATCAAGGGGAATTTCGATCAGGCATTGCATATTGTCCGGGACATGTCCGAGCATTACCCTGTAACGCTGGTCAACTCGGTCAACCCCTATCGGCTGGAAGGGCAGAAAACTGCTGCATTTGAGGTCGTGGATGCACTAGGTGACGCGCCTGACTGGGTCTGCATTCCCGTTGGCAATGCGGGCAACATCACGGCTTACTGGATGGGGTTTTGCCAGTACCACCAGGAGCAACGCTGCACGAAGCTCCCTCGCATGATGGGGTTTCAAGCAGCGGGTTCCGCACCGTTCATTGCGGGACATCCGGTTGAGCACCCAGAGACGTTGGCAACCGCGATCCGGATCGGCAACCCGGCCAATTGGGAACGCGCGATCGCGGTACAACATGCCAGCCAGGGTTCGTTCGCGGCGGTTACCGATGCCGAAATTCTAGAGGCGTATCGCCTGCTCGCCTCCAACGAGGGCATCTTCTGTGAGCCTGCCAGTGCTGCCTCTGTCGCTGGATTGCTCAAAGTCAAAGACCAGATTCCCACGGGTGCAACGGTTGTTTGCGTCCTCACAGGAAACGGCTTGAAAGATCCAGATACAGCCATTAGTCATAGCGATAACCAGCTTAAGCACGGCATTGAGCCAGACTTAGGCATTGTGGCTAAGGCAATGGGGTTTGAGTAAGAACCCGGCTGCTACAAGGATGAAGGCTGTGAACGACGGCAAGCCTTCATCCTGGAGCGCTTAACTCTTGGTTTCGGTCATGCCCATGATTTCATAGCCAGCATCGACATAAAGCACCTGTCCGGTGACACCGCTCGCGAGATCGCTACAGAGAAATGTCGCAGCATTGCCAACTTCGATCTGCGTCACCGTTCGTCGGAGCGGCGCGACCTGTTCCACGTGGTGAATCATGTCCAGGATACCGCCGACAGCGGACGATGCCAGAGTCCGGATGGGGCCTGCCGAGATTGCATTGACGCGAATGTTGTCTGGCCCCAGGTCAGCCGCGAGATAACGTACATTCATTTCGAGTGCAGCTTTGGCGATGCCCATGACATTGTAGTTGGGAATCACGCGAACACCACCCAGATAGGTCAGCGTGAGAATACTGCCGCCCTCTGTCATCAGTGGCTTGGCCGCTGCACTCAACCGCACCAACGAATAAGCGCTAATATCCAGCGCTGTCGTAAATCCCGCCCGCGAAGTGTTGACGAAACTACCGGTTAGATCATCCTTATTTGCAAAGGCAAGGCAATGAATCAGGATATCTAATTTGCCCCACTTTTCTTTGACAGTGGCAAACGTTGATTCAACTTGAGCCTCATCCTGGACATTACAGGGTACGAAAAGGCTCGGTTGCAAAGGTTCGACCAGTTCGGCGACCTTTTTCTCGGCGCGGCCTTTTTCGTCTGGCAGGTAGGTAATGCCAATGTTTGCGCCTGCCTTATGAAGCTGCTGGGCAATGCCCCAGGCGATCGAACGATTGTTGGCAATGCCGGTTACAAGGGCATTTTTTCCGGTCAGGTCTAGCATAGCGATCTATTTTCATCAGCAACTTGGGAGTGCTTCAAGAATACTCAAAGATGGGGTAAAAAGGATAGCCAGGGATGGAGTAGCAGGCGATGACTGCGATCGCGTCACGCTGATCCAGATGCTGTATTTGATCCGTTGGCTTTGGCTTCAGCGTTCTGACCAACGCGACGTTAAAGCAATTGAGCCAACGTGGGCAATTTTGTTGAGCCAATTTGTTGGACTTAGGCTAGTTTTAAGCTGTCAACGCTTTTTCGCTCACCCATAGCCTTCGATCGATCATCACATGGATGATTGCACGTGATGTCGGTTGAGTTTATGCCTGAAACCCAGCGATCGTCGGGATTTCGTTAGCATGAACCCAACCAGCAGCCAGTACAGGCAGACTACTGGCAAGGCTGCAATGCCTCGACACAGGGACTCAGATTTATCATGACGAAGGGAATGTGTAACATCAGGCACAAAAAAGCAGTCGGGAGTGGGTTTAAGTGTTCTAAGTTACAAACTCTTCATCTGCTCGGTTCATGAGGGCTGAAGCAGGTTCTTGGGCACCAGGTAAGGGGATATGGTAGTGACGCAAGATAGACCGCTGGCATCTGTGTTTCGTCAAATTGGGGGTGGCGCATTTCCGCCAGTAGTCGAGACGTTTGAGCGGGGCAAAACGATTTTCTTTCCCGGTGATCCGGCAGAGCGGGTTTATTTTTTGCTTCGGGGTGCGGTGAAGCTGTCTCGGGTCTATGAAGCGGGAGAAGAAATCACCGTTGCGCTGCTGCGAGAAAACAGCGTATTTGGAGTGCTCTCGCTGATTACTGGCCACAAGTCTGATCGCTTTTACCATGCGGTCGCCTTTACGCCAGTTGAGCTGCTCTCCGTTCCCATCGAGCAAGTTGAAAAAGCCCTCAAAGATAACCCTGAGCTTTCCATGATTTTGCTGCGCGGGCTGTCGTCACGGATTTTGCAAACCGAGATGATGATTGAAACCCTGGCGCACCGCGATATGGGTTCCCGGCTCGTTAGCTTTTTGTTAATTCTGTGCCGCGACTTTGGCGTCCCAACCAACGACGGCATTACCATCGACCTCAAACTATCGCATCAGGCGATCGCCGAAGCGATCGGTTCTACCCGTGTCACCGTCACTCGCTTGCTGGGAGATTTGCGACAAGACAAAATGATCTCAATCCACAAGAAAAAGATTACGGTGCACAATCCAGTCACGCTGAGCCAGCAGTTTACATAAGTGGACTACGGTTACAAATTTAGCAGCGCGATACAAAAATTAAGGACATAAGGTAGGCTGTATGTGAACTCGCCCCAACAGCTTCATGGAGCTTGTATGAGGAGGGGCTTTCTGGAGTGTAGATGTTGTCCGGCGGGGAAATCCTGATTTTGGCAGTGCTGATACTTGGTGCGGTGATTGCCACGTTGGGCGATCGCATCGGCACGCGTGTTGGCAAAGCCCGGTTAAGTTTATTCAATCTGCGTCCGCGTAAAACGGCCACACTGGTCACGATTGCCACGGGCACTTTAATCTCAGCCTCAACTCTGGGTATTTTATTCGCAGCCAGCAATCAACTGCGAACAGGCGTCTTTGAGCTGGGTACAATCCAGCGTCGTCTCAAAAATACCCGCACCGAGCTGGAGGAGGCCAGAAGTCAAAAAGGACAGATCGAGCGGGAGCTAACGAAATCACGCTCCGATCGCGCTGCGGCCCAGAAGCAACTGACCGATACCAACCAGTCTCTCCGCAGCGCCGTTGCCGAACGCTCACGGGCTCAGGCCGAAACCGCACGGACGCAAACCGCCCTTAGTCGCACGCAAGGGCAACTCGCCAATGTTTCGCAGCAGGCGCTCCGGCTACGGTCAGAAATCGGACAACTGCAGGCTGAACGCGATCGGGTGATTGGGCAACGTGAAGAAGAGATTCGCGCGCGCGATCAGATTATTCAGCAGCGTGAGGCGCGCCTGCAAGAGTTAGAAAAGCAGCAGGAAGACCTGGCTAGAGATGTGCAAAATCTAGAACAGACCGCTGCTGGATTGCGTACAGGCAATGTGGTCGTCCAGCGTGGACAGGTGCTCGCCTCGGTCGCCATTCGGACAACCAGCGTTGTGGCAGCGAGACAAGCCGTTGACCAATTGCTACGCGACGCCAACCAGAATGCGATCCGACTCGTACGACCAGGATCATCCGAACAGATCGTGCAAATTACCAATGCCGATGTGAAGCAACTGATTGATCAAATTGACGATGGACAGGACTATATTGTCCGAGTTTACTCCGGTGCCAACTACCTGGTTGGGGAGCGATTCATTCAAGTGTTTGCCGATGCTGTGCGCAATCGAGTCGTGTTTCTAGCGGGTGATGTGGTCGCTGGCACATCTTTAACCCCCGCGACGATGTCGGACGATCAACTACAGCAGCGGATTAATTTGCTGCTTGCTGCCGCTAATTTTCGGGCGCGGAATCTTGGCGTTTTGTCTGATTCTGTTCAGATCGGGCGAATTCAAGATGTCATCACGTTTATTGAGCAGTTAAAGCAGTATAAGCAGCCCATAGAGCTAAAAGCCGTTGCTGCAGATGTGACGTATACGGCTGGGCCACTCAATATCGAATTGGTCGCTATTCAAAACGGCCAGGTGCTAATTCGCACGAAAAATCTGGCTCCGGCACCAGCTAAGCAAACACCATAACGAGCTTCGATCTCATTCCTTCGTCTTGCGGTTCCATGCAATCCAGTCCTTCTTCGCAACCTGATCAACCGGTTTCTGATCAACCCGTCATCCTGGGATTTGATCCCGGTCGGCGCAAATGTGGGCTAGCAATTATCGGCGTCGATCGCACCATACGGTATCACCGGGTTGTGGATGCCGACACGGCGATCGCCACTATTCAAACACTCCGCCAGCAATTCCCGATTTCCTTACTGGTAATGGGCGACCAGACAACCGCCAAAGACTGGAAGCGCAAGCTCAGCCAGGAATTGCCCGAACCGCTTCGTATCGTCATGGTTGACGAGCGGCACAGCAGTCTGGAAGCCCGAGATCGCTACTGGCAGATGTACCCCGCGCAGGGGATTACCCGCTTAATTCCCCAATCGTTTCGCAATATCCCCCGCCCGATCGACGACATTGTTGCCATCCTGCTGGTTGAGCGCTATTTAGAGCGGTTGGTAACGTAGTTTCTTTACGCTTCTTCACAGATCCCCAATGCGCTTGGTTGGCGACACAATTCACGGTACGCTAGGAAAGCATTAAGAGCCAACCCCATTGACTATGACTGCGTTCTCCACGTCTGAGGCCACATCCACGCTTCCCCCATCCGATTCGCGCCAGCGAGTCAGCCAGTTCCTGCGCGAGCTACAGGACACGATTTGCCAGGGCTTGGCAACGGCGGATGGTAGCACGTTCAAAGAAGATGCCTGGGTTCGGGAAGAAGGCGGTGGCGGTCGATCGCGGGTTATGCGCGAGGGCAATATTTTTGAGCAGGGCGGCGTCAATTTCTCAGAGGTGTGGGGTAAAGACTTGCCTCCCTCCATTGTGATGCAGCGCCCAGAGGCCAGAGGCTATGAATTTTACGCCACGGGCACATCTATGGTGCTGCACCCGCGTAATCCTTACATTCCAACCGTACACCTCAACTATCGCTACTTTGAGGCTGGCCCCGTCTGGTGGTTTGGCGGTGGCATTGATTTAACCCCTTACTATCCATTCGCCGAAGACGTTGTTCATTTTCATCAAACGCTGAAGCAGGCGTGCGATCGCCATCATCCGGAGTATTACCCCACATTTAAGCTCTGGTGCGATGAATACTTCTACCTCAAGCATCGCCAGGAAACGCGGGGCGTTGGCGGCATTTTCTTCGACTATCAGGACACGCAGGGGATCCTCTATCCCATTTCCTACCCTGGCTCTCAAAGTGATACCGCTGCCGCTAACCGGAGTAAAGCGGTTGGCCCGGTCAAGGGGCGAACCTGGGAAGACCTGTTTGCCTTTATTCAGAGCTGCGGTAATGCCTTTCTCCCAGCCTATTTGCCGATTGTGGAACGGCGGCGATCGCAGGACTATGGCGATCGCGAACGCAACTTCCAGCTCTACCGCCGTGGCCGTTACGTCGAGTTTAACCTGGTCTATGACCGGGGCACTATTTTTGGATTACAAACCAACGGACGCACCGAATCAATCCTGATGTCCCTCCCCCCGCTCGTTCGCTGGGAGTATAGCTACCATCCAGAACCGAACACGCCTGAAGCAAACCTCTACGAAACCTTTCTCAAGCCCCAGGATTGGATAAACTGGACACTGCCAAGCGATCCTGTCTAGGTTAGGGTACATAGGGATATTTCTTAGTTCCGCTGTTGCAATTTTCAAAAATCTGTCCAGAATAGGTTGAGCAGTCAGACAGTAGAGTTGACAGCGATGCCTTTACGGACAGAGCTCACTCAGTCATGATAGGTATAGCCTCATGACTGAGTCATTGTAAGCGCTGCTGAGCGATCGCTCGTCATAAGCTCACATGGTTGGGGCAGATTGCGGATCTTCAGTTAGAATCACCTCAAACATCCACCGTTCTTAGGAGAGGGTAGGCGATCCCTATGGAGCAAAAATCAATTCACATGGAGCAAAAAACCCATACGACTCAGGACGGGACCACTGTGATTGTTTTAACGCCGACCGGACGGCTTGACATCACAACGGCATGGCAGTTTCGGCTCAAACTGCAAGAGTGTATCTCTAAATTAAGCCGCCATGTGGTGGTCAATCTGGGTCAGGTCAACTTCATCGACAGTTCGGGGCTGACCTCTTTGGTGGCGGGTATGCGCGATGCCGATAAGGTGCGCGGCAGCTTCCGTATTTGTAACGTCCACCCCGAAGCCAAACTGGTGTTTGAAGTCACGATGATGGACTCGGTTTTTGAGATTTTTGAAACCGAGCAAGAGGCACTGGAAGGGGTTCCCAGAGGGATTGCGAGCTAGCGTGCTGCGTTATCCTGCACGCTCAAAAATCAGGGACAGCAGAAAATTCTTTAAGGCAGGCTGCGAGCCGTTCGGGACTCTGGCAGCGTAATCATCGCGTCAGCGGGGCAATTGCCAGGCTACTTTTGAGGCGGCCCGCCCAAATCGCCTGGAAACATTTGCGTCATTCATGCGCTCATTTGGCACAGATAGCGTAGTCTTTATGTTGAGTACGCTATCTGTGGAGGGTGATCTGATGACCTATCGCGATCAGCTCTCGCTTTTCTCCGTTTCGGAGCAAAAGAATCTGAGCTATGCCAGTCAGCAACCGGAACTACTGAAGATCGGCTGTGACGTTCTGCACGATTGGAAGCAGCGAGTCTTTCAATATCAACAGCAGGTAAAAGCCGTCCCACCGTTGCAGCAGGGCAGCCTGTTTGACGCTACATCGGCAGCGGATGCCGCTACTCCGGACAGCATCGATCCGTTTAGCCTACCGCAGCAAAACACAGAGTTTTGGCGTTGGAAAGCAGACGGACAGGGGGTAGCAGCGCTGTACTTTGTGATTGACTATAAGCTGCCAATCTTGCTGTACGTCGGCGAAACGGTTAAGTCCGGCCAACGCTGGAAAGGCGACCACGACTGTAAGCGGTACCTGCTAAATTATCGTCAGGTTCACTATCACAACCAGATTGACACACTGCTAGGGATTGCATTCTGGCCACAGGCACCTGTAAAAACGCGCGATCGCCAGCAGTTGGAGTCAGCGCTAATTCATCAATGGCGATCGCCCTTTAATAAGGAGAATTGGGAGTTTTGGGGTACTCCGTTTACAGGGCTGGTGATTGCCTGAGCACGACGGGTGGTAACGGCGGTAAATCTCGAATCAAGCAGGTCATCAGAAGCAGTTCGATCCAGAGGGGCTTGCCCAACCGATGCCGTCGCCTGTGCAGAAAGCCTGAGAAATCTGAACAGGTATTCAGGTATCGATCCGGAGTGCACTAAAATTATGAAAAGCGACAGTCCAGACAATTGATTGGACAGTGCTCAAGACCATTTGAAGCAGCAGAGAAGTCATTGCGATGACGCACCATGCAGAGCACAACCACGACGAACCCCATCTGGATGACCACCATGCAGCCGAGCACCACGCGGATGAGGACCATTCCACGAATGTGCCTCACAGCAGTCACAGCCACGGCCAGCAGGGGCATGACGGGCACCATCACGGTGGGCACCATCACGGCGGACATAGCCACGGTGGGCATCACCATCCCGCTCCAACGGACTATAGCCGCGCTTTTATAATCGGGTTAACGCTCAATCTGGGCTTTGTTGGCGTCGAGGTTGTGTTTGGCCTGCTCGCCCATTCGATCGCGCTACTGGCTGATGCCGGACACAATCTGAGTGATGTGTTGGGGTTACTGCTGGCGTGGGGCGCAAGCATATTAACGCGACGTCGGCCATCCAGTCGCTATACCTACGGCTGGCGGCGATCGTCTATTTTAGCCGCGTTTCTCAACGCGATCTTCCTGCTGGTCGTCACGGGGGGACTGGCCTGGGAAGCCATCCAACGGTTCGGTAGACCAGATGCGGTGCAGGGTGGCACGATCGCGGTCGTCGCCGTGGTCGGCATTATCATCAACACCCTCACGGCATTGATGTTTGTATCGGGCCACAAAGAAGATCTGAATATTCGCGCGGCCTTTATGCACATGGCCGCAGACGCGATCGTGTCGTTTGGGGTCGTGCTGGCGGGGGTTGGCATTCTCATCACCCATTGGGTCTGGCTTGATCCAGCGTTTAGTCTGGTCATCAGCGTACTCATCATCATCAGTACCTGGCAACTCTTAAAGGATGCGTTTAATCTAGCCATCGACGGTGTTCCCGAGGCCATTGATGAACGAGCCGTCCGCGCGTATCTTGCCGAACGTCCGGGGGTAGAGCAAGTTCATGATCTGCATATCTGGGGCATGAGTACCACTGAGACAGCTATGACTGCCCATCTCGTAATACCTGGTGGACATCCGGGTGACGATTTTTTAGTCCACCTCCGTCAATCGCTGCAGACCAATTTTGGGATTGCCCACGCCACCATTCAGATTGAAATGGGGAAGGCCATCTGTTTTTGTGCTCTGGCACCAGAAACCACCCCAGCGTCACCCGATCGTCCGTCTACGGCTTCCTAGACCCAGTCGCGAAACGCGATCGCCTCATGCTTCTGCCGCAATGTGTCGCTGCTCGAGCCAGACACGCATTTCAGCTTCGGTTGCGTGGCGCAGCGATCGACCTCTCACCGGATCATCCGCATTCCACCAGAGATTGCCGTCTGGATCGCACGTGTACCAAACGTGCGGTTCGGCGTCCATCATGATGTGGGCCACAATCCACTGCGACACGCGCTCCACACCGAAGGAGAGCGCTCGTTTGGCACGACTGAAACCTGCTGGCAGAAAACGGGATGCCCCCGGTTGACGGTTTAGCCAACGGAATGACTGTCTCATCATTTAAGCCTCCATTTCATCACATAAGGGTGCTTTGGCGGGGCGCTTTGTGCCCTTAAGCCAATTCACCATCGTTTCCTGACTCTGACTGAGCACTGTCGCCACTAAAACCAGTCCGGCTCCTGCCAGTCCACGCGTACCCAACTGTTCTCCCAGAAGCCAGAACGAAAAGACAACCGCAAAGACCGGTTCCAGGGTGTAGAGCAATGCTGTTTCATGCGCGGAAACCCACTTTTGCGCGATCGCCTGCGTCAGCGTCGTCACCGCGGTCACAACCAGCCCCAGGTAAAGGATCTGGCCCCAGTGCTGGGTAATTGCCGGCCACTGGGTACCCAGGCCAGGTGCAGCCCACAGTGTACTGACCGCGGCCACAAACGCGAGCTGAACGGCTGCCAGCGCTAACGGTGGGTGGCGTCGCGTCGCCGATTCTAACAGCAGGATATAGACGGCATAGCTAATCGCACCACCCAAGGCCCAGAGGTCACCCACACCAAAGCCACCCCCCTCCCAGGACATTGTCCCAACCCCGACGATCGCCAACCCGGCAGCCAGAACAGTGGCAGATTGTAACCGCCGACCCAGCAACAACCCGAATAATGGCACTAAGATGACGTTGAGACTGAGCACAAATGCAGCCTGACTCGCCGCGATCGTTTCAACGCCAACCGTCAGCGTAATGTAGGAGGCCAGGTAAACACCGCCCAGCAGGACACCATCCCGCAGCAGCCGTGTGTTGAAGCGAGGCAACCAGGGGCTAAACACCAGCGCCGCGACCACAAAACGGGCGGCAATTAATGCCTCTGGTGAAACGCTGGCGACCACCGCTTTCAGTACAGGGAAGGTCGTCCCCCAAATGAGGGTCGTGGCAACGAGCAACAGGATGCCCCTGGTATGGAGAATATTGGTTTTTGTAAAAGACATAGCAGCAGGCAAACTCGGACTGTGCTCACTCTAACGAGTTGCCTTTACAAAAATCAAAATATAGTGTTTATCACGTCCATGAATAAAATCGATGGATCAGGGAGCCGATGGGCGCTTAAAGAGTAGACAAAGGGTGAGAATTACGCGCCGACTATGGATGTCAATCGTCAAAGCCAGATCAAACTCTCGCAGTTGCGTGCCCTGATTGCGGTCGCCGATCGCGGCAATTTTGGTGAGGCCGCCTTGCAGTTGGGGATTTCCCAATCAGCCGTGAGCCACGCGATCGCCACCCTGGAAGATCTGCTGGGCGTGGTGCTCATCTCACGGGGTCGTCATGGCGCACATTTGACTCCCGTAGGCGATCGCGTGTTGACCTATGCCCACCAGATGATGCAATCCCTGGATGGGATGCTGAAAGAAGCCAATCTGGCCAAAGGATTGCAGGGTGGGCAGATCCGGATTGCCTCGTTTCGTAGCGTCGCGACCCATATCTTGCCAGAGGCGATCGCTCAGTTTCGGCAACGCTTTCCTGATATCACGGTGCGCCTGACCGACCACGAAGATCTGCCGGAAGTGGAGCAGACCCTGCGGGAAGGGCGAGCCGATATTGGGTTTACCTATCTGCCCACCAGTGCTGACTTTGAGGTATGGGAACTGCTGCAAGATGAGTTCGTGGCTCTATTCCCACCCACCTTCAAGCTCAAAGGTGCGCGACTAAGCTGGGAAGAACTGGCGACGCACCCGATGATCATGCCGCCTGAAAATGACGCAACGCTGCTCCAGTTTTATGAACACTGCCTTGCATTCGGCTGTACGGTAAAGGTGGCCTATCGAGTCAACACCGACTCCACGATCGTGAGCATGGT
The DNA here is from genome assembly GCA_021323955.1 of Oscillatoriales cyanobacterium Centralia_MAG_596. Lineage (GTDB taxonomy): Bacteria > Cyanobacteriota > Cyanobacteriia > Leptolyngbyales > Leptolyngbyaceae > Stenomitos. Next base: position 14,910 of record JAJPKC010000387.1, read on the forward strand.
CGCGCGTGGGTTGGGTGCCGCTGTATTGCCGCGTCTGGCTGCCGAACCGATTCCTGCTGGGGTGCAGGTATTCAGTCTGCCCGTGCCAATTTATCGTGTCATTGGAGCCGCTGTCCTGGCCGATGCTCTACAGGTACCAGCGGTTTTTGCGTTTCTGGATGTATTGAAGTGCAAAGATTTACTAATGCCCCACTGATGACAACGACGAAAAGCGCTGGCTGCGAACTGAACACCGATTGGCTAAGTACAACTCGTCATTAGTCGGGGTCGGACAGCGAACGTCAGTGGTCAGTGGTCAGTGGTCATAAAGCCCTACGGGTACATCAGAAAGGTCATAAGGCAGGAAAATCACATAACGCCGTTGCTTCCAGCCCCCATCCCCTCCCCGTGCACTCAGGTTTGGGCGCAGGAAAACCCGTTCTACACCATCTCCCGGATGAAGGGCAGGTTGGGGCGGACGATTAGAGCGCTGGCAACGCCGGAGTGGGTAAGCAGCTGATCAACGCCAAGTTCCAGGTAGCGCTCTGTCCTCAGCCCGGTTTGACAGAGATTTGAATAGCCACACAGATTGGATGGCCACACAGAGTGCTAAAGTCGATCGCGATCGCAAAATGGATGACATTCGTCAATTCGTTTGCGGATAATTAGGATGTCAAAGCCTGCCCATCAAATCCTACCGAAGCAATTATTGCTATGAAAACGCCCAAATCCCGCACTCGCTCTATCCGCCAGCTCCACAAGGCCTTAGCGCCACTTATGCTGGTGCCGCTGGTGCTCACGGCACTCACTGGCACGCTCTATCAGATCATCGATCTGGCTGGCATCGAGCGTGGCGGTGACCTGCTGATGAATTTGCATAAAGGAAATTTTGGGCCGTTGCATCTGGATGTCATTTATCCGTTTCTGAATGCGCTGGGATTAATCGTTCTGGCCGTCAGCGGTATTTCTATGTGGCTCACCATGCGTTCGAACCGGCGACTGGCTGACTGATGCCTGGGGCAATGTAACACAAGGGGCAACTCGGCTTTCAGGGCAACCGGTTCAGGAGTAATTTTGCGTCTGATGGGTTGACCGTGAATTTCTGGATCGGGAAACCTTTAGAATGTCTATGGTGTTATAGCGCTGGTCAACGCTTCGGACAAGGCGAATGGTCAACCGCTGAATCGCGGTCGGCTTTCTGACTCACCGCTGCCACACGCTGGATGGCGATGGCTATCTTTGCACCACTCAGTACTTCGTCTTCCGCGCTTCTGAACCTATGCCAACGCTCGATCGCAAGCCCATTCTTCTCGATTTTGAAAAACCTCTAGCTGAGCTGGAGGCACGAATCACGCAAATTCGCGAACTTGCCGAAGAAAATGACGTCGATGTTTCTGACCAGATCCGTCAGCTTGAGGCACGCGCAGTGCAACTTCGTCAGGAAATTTTTAGTGGGTTATCGCCAGCTCAACGCCTTCAGGTCGCACGGCATCCCCGCCGTCCCAGCACCTTAGATTACATTCAGGCCATGAGCGATGAATGGATGGAGCTGCACGGCGATCGCGGTGGCTTCGACGATCCAGCCGTTGTTGGTGGGGTCGCCCGTCTCGCCGGACAGCCCGTTGTGATGCTGGGCCAGCAAAAAGGACGGGACACGAAAGATAATATTGCACGTAACTTTGGAATGGCATCGCCTGGAGGTTACCGCAAAGCAATCCGATTGATGGAGCACGCCGACCGCTTTGGTATGCCAATTATCACCTTTATTGATACACCCGCAGCATGGGCGGGACTAGATGCAGAGGCATTCGGTCAAGGTGAAGCCATTGCTTACAACCTGCGAGAAATGTTTCGCTTTGATGTCCCGATTCTTTGCACAGTCATTGGAGAGGGCGGTTCTGGTGGTGCGCTCGGTATTGGTGTTGGCGATCGACTGCTAATGTTTGAGCACGCCGTTTATAGCGTTGCACCACCCGAAGCGTGTGCGGCAATTCTTTGGCGCGATGCTGGCAAGGCGCAACAGGCTGCCGAAGCGTTAAAGATGACGGCAGCAGATTTGTTGCAATTTGGCATTATTGATGAAATTCTGCCAGAACCCGTCGGGGCCGCCCATGCCGATCCGCTCAAGACCATTGAAACCCTCAAGGCAGCACTGCTCAGGCATTTGAGCGAACTTAACCAGATGACAGCGGCACAGCGACGTGAAATACGCTATCAAAAGTTCCGGGCGATCGGCGTCTTCAGTGAACGCTAAGCCTGAGTATCGACCAATTGGGGGGCATCACTAGAGGTGGTATCAATGCCTCAACGCCAGCATCCACCCTCATTGCGCGCCGATTTTTAAATATGAGTGATATAATAGTTTTGTAACAAATGTTCACATTTTGTGACGGGTAATATGGTGTGCACGGAAGGTGCGATTGCGTTGTTTATCATCTCACAATGCTTATTCGGGTGCGGCTGTCCGAACTGGAAGCCAGCAGTATACTCATCCCATCCCCAGTCTCAATCAAGCTGTCACTAGCCACCGCTTGCGATTCGCTTCCGTTTTTATCAGCGCAATCTTCAACTTAAAGCTTTTTTAATTTCCGACTCAGCCCTGACTCAGCCCCATTTGTCAGACTCATGGATCAGATTGAGCAAACGGCTGAGATGTTTACAATTTTTAGGCGTTAGGACATCAAGACTGTTTCATGACTCCTCAAATCGAACGGTATGCGCTCGTTACTGGAGCCAGCAGCGGTATCGGCAGGGCAACAGCGCTGGCGTTTGCCCAGGTTGGCATCCACTTGGCGCTTGTAAGTCGGACGCAGTCAATGCTGGAGACTGTCGCCGCCGAGGTGACGCAGTATGGGGTAAAGGTGCGATGTTACCCGATGGATCTGCTGCAACTGGAGCACGTACGACCCGCGATCGCGGCGATCGTCGCTGATTTTGGGCCGATCGATATCCTGGTCAACAATGCTGGCATGGGGTATACCGGCGCGATTGCAACCACACCACTGGCTGACTGGCAGCGCGTCTTGGACTTAAACCTGACCAGCGTATTTCAGTGCATTCAGGGGATTCTGCCGAGCATGCGCGAACGGCGGCGGGGCACCATTATTAACGTTAGCTCGATCGCTGGACAGCAAGTCTTTCCTGATTGGGGCGCTTACTGCGTGAGTAAGTTTGGTCTGGTGGCGCTGTCCAAAACATTGGCCGCCGAGGAGCGTGCTCACGGCATTCGCGTGGTCACGGTTTCGCCCGGTTCTGTCAATACAGCGCTCTGGGATACAGACACCGTTCACGCCGATTTTGACCGTTCACAGATGCTCACACCCACGATCGTTGCCCAATCAATTCTCCATGCCGCTACGATGCCCGAATACGCGGTCATTGAAGAACTCACGCTAATGCCAAATGCGGGCACGTTTTAACCAGTAGCTCACCAAGTGCGAATCCGGTGTCGGTATTGCCGATCTGGTTTTGCAATCCCGCGTTGGGTTGGCCGACTCAATTTTCACGTTTTCACGGTTGTATTTCACGTTCACGTTATCCAATTTGACTCATTATGACTATCGCCTCTTCTCATGGTTCCAATGGCTCCAACGGTGCTAAGCCAGTCAACGAAACAAAGGTCAGAGACCTATCGACCCGCCCGGATCGCAATACGCTGGGCGGGATGCAAGAGCCAAAACTCCAGAAACCCTCCGAAGCGCTCTACGAGGACATGACAGCCGCGGTAAAAACAATCCTGATCGGCGTTGGCGAAGACCCGGAACGCGAAGGGTTGCTCAAAACGCCGAAGCGAGTGGCCGAAGCGATGCAGTTTTTGACAAGCGGCTATCACCAATCGCTAGAGGAACTGGTGAATGGGGCCATTTTCGACGAAGGGCACAACGAAATGGTCCTGGTGCGAGATATTAACGCTTTCAGCCTGTGTGAACACCACATGCTGCCATTCATGGGCAAGGTGCATGTGGCGTACATTCCCAATCAAAAGGTTGTCGGTCTTAGCAAGCTGGCACGAATTGTCGAAATGTACTCCCGTCGTTTGCAGGTGCAAGAACGTTTGACCCGCCAGATTGCAGAGGCTGTTCAATCGATTCTGGAACCCCGGGGAGTTGCCGTCGTTATGGAGGCAACCCACATGTGCATGGTGATGCGCGGTGTCCAAAAGCCAGGGTCCTGGACCGTGACGAGCGCGATGGTCGGTGTGTTTCAAGAAGACCAAAAGACCCGCGAAGAATTCCTGAATCTCATTCGTCACCAGCCATCCTGGTA
>JAJPKC010000453.1 GCA_021323955.1 Oscillatoriales cyanobacterium Centralia_MAG_596
AATTGTACCGCTACCTACCGAAGCGATTTTCGACAAGATCACGATGTCTGCCTTTGAAAGCACGCCGCTAGACATTGCATTGCGAGACTGCGGCATTCAAACGGTGATTATCGTGGGTGTAGCGACCGAAATCGGCATTGAACCAACCGTGCGTCATGCCGCTGATCTGGGCTATCTCCCGGTGGTCGTGACGGATGCCTGTGGCGCAGGAAATGAAGCAGCAGGAGAGCGAGCGATCGCCAGTCTCCAATTCATGGGCGATGCCTTTTTTACAACTGTGCAGGAGCTTCACCAAATCCTGATGGCCAAGAAAGCGGCTGGAGCGATCGCTGACCGCAGGGGGTAAGGGCACCCACTGTTATGGCTTACAGGCAGTAAGTTCCCTGTCTTGGTTCGTATGTGTTGCAAAGTCAAACTTGTCTGGATATAGCAATTATGGTTAAGATGTGCGTGCTCCGGAACAACCGCACGTTCGGTTACATAGCTTACGCCTCTTCCTTTCTATACGCAAGACGGCAGTTTGTCGTTTCCATTCTCAGAAAACGCGATCCCTGAATCATCCCAGTGTTCCTTGTTGCGGCAACAGCACAACCAGACTTGACTAAGTGCTTGACTGGTAACGCTTCTACTTGAAATCCTGAAACATCACTTGAGCTTCTCTTATGCCCGCAACCCATACCAGTCTTGACTTAGGACAGGACGTGATCCTGCGCAATTCACTGACCGGACAAAACGCAATCTGGCGCGTAAATGGCAATTCTCTGAGCTTTGAAACATACACAACCGCTGTCCCCGATTCCAATTGGCAACTGGTTGGAAGTGGTGACTTTAACCACGATGACAACTCTGACTTCGTGTGGCGTAATGCAGCAACGGGACAGGATGTCATCTGGTTGATGAATGGCCCATCTCTAGGCAGTGTGGTGTTTACCACCCCGATCCCCGATTTGAACTGGCACATTGTGGGCGCAGGTGACTTCAACGGCGATGGCAATTCTGACCTGGTATGGCGTAACAGTGCAACGGGGCAGAATGTCATCTGGCTGATGAATAGTACGTCCTTCTCCAGTGTGGCGTTTACTACGTCTGTAACGGATCTGAACTGGCAGATTGTGGGTACGGGTGACTTCAACAGCGATGGGAAATCCGATTTAGTGTGGCGTAATCGGGCAACGGGACAGGATGTCATCTGGCTGATGAATGGTATATCCCTGACCAGCGTTGCGTTTACCACCCCGATCCCCGATTTGAACTGGCACATTCAGGCAGCAGGCGACTTCAATGGCGATGGAAAATCTGACCTGATGTGGCACAACGCGGCAACGGGACAGGATGTCATCTGGCTGATGAATGGCACGTCCTTCTCCAGCATTGTGTTCACTACACCACAGACAGACCCAAACTGGCAAATTGTGGGCAGTGGCAATTTTCTCCTCGCAGCTCCGGCAATCGGATCGGGAGAAACGGCCAAGACAGCTTACTCCTTCATTGATTCGATTGGTGTCAATACACATTTGCACTATTACGACACGCCCTATGGAAACTTCTCGTTGATCGATCAACAATTGCTGGCATTGGGAATCCACCATATTCGCGATGGGGGCAGCGACCCAACCTGGATTCAAGAAATTAACACCCTCGCCAGTCAGGGAATTCGATCGGACATTGTGATTGACCCCAACGTTGGTGTGGGACCCAATTCATCCTATGGCATTAAGCCACCGGGCTATACCATCAATCAATTACTACATAAGTTACCGTCTGCGGTGGATGCGGTGGAAATCCTCAATGAGTTTGATGTTAACTATATGAATGGCTACTCCTACAATGGACAGCCAGTCACCGCTTCGAACTGGGTCAGCTATCTACGAAGTTTTACTCAAGATACGTACACCGCAATCGCGGGCGACCCCACTGTCAAGAATGTCGCTATTATTGGTCCTTCCTTTGTGAATACCAATTCCAGCGCGGCGATCGGAAACTTGAGCCAGTGGGTGACCGATGGCAACCTGCATCCTTACAACAACCCCAACCATCCGGAGAACGGTAATCTTGCCCAGGACATGGCGAACCGCGCCCAGCCTTTTGGTTCGCTGCCGCTGATTGCCACAGAAGAAGGGTATCCAACGGGTGGTGCCAGCTCGGTTTCCCCTACCGTCCAGGCGAAATATATTTCCAGAATGTTTTTAGAAAACTTTGATGCAGGGATTATACGCACCTATGCCTACGAGTTGATTGATGAGCAAGCCAATTCCACCAACAACCAAAATAACTTTGGGTTGTTGAATGCGAATGGCTCTCCTAAACCGGCGTTTGCGGCATTGGAAAATCTGATCAGTCTGCTGAAGGATTCATCCACCACCGCAGCCAGCTTTACACCTGGAGCGCTGAATTACTCGCTGAGCGGCAATATCCAAAACATTAACCATACGCTCCTGGAAAAAAGCAATGGCGACTTTTATCTGGTGCTTTGGCTTGGAGTGCCGAGTAGCGACCAGACCGTAACTCAGAGTGTCACCGTTAATTTCACGACCCCAATCGCGCAGGCTGAAACCTATGTTCCAAATCAGTCCACGAGTCCAACCGGGCAATATACAACCCCAACATCCCTCACGCTGAATGTACCGGACTACCCACTGGTCATTCAACTGACGCCAAATCACTAATGGGCACGGTAGTCTTTTTTAGTAAAGGAGGGGGAAATCAGTGTGCTCTTAACAACGAGCTGGCTCTAAACGAATCTGTTCGTTGTAGTAATGGATGAAATTCCAAATGGCGCTAATGTGGTTATCCAATTTCTTGGAAAACGATAAGGTTTGTCTCACCAACCGCGTCAGCAGTATCTATTGCTAAACATCCCGATCTAAGCAGAATACTCCTTCAGACGAGGGATTAACCCCAAGAGGGTGAACAGAGCGATCGCGGCAATCGCACTGGCAGCAATGATTTCAAAGCGGGTAATCGCGTGAGTTTCCACTTTGTTCGTTGTACTGAGGATTTGGATTGCCTCGTTTGCTGCTTTCGTCTGGTCATCCTGAGGATTGGGGTTGACGTTGACTTTAAATTCGGTATCGATTCCCACTGCTCGGAATGCTTGTACAATCGATGCTTGAAACGCTGCCATGTTGATATCCAATACCTTTTGGTGGGCATCTTTATATTGGTCAAACGCCCAGTTAGATTGTCCGACATTATTGCCCAAACACAGCGCGATCGCCGCTTGATGCCTGCCACTCTGCTCAAATTGGCGAATCTGACGGTCGATATTGAAATAGGCTCCAAACGCATGGAGCGTTTCAGCCGTTGCCTCTCGTTCTCCAGGAAACGTGATGTTGTTCAGCGCATTAGCCAGAAATCCCTCAAAGGCATCGACTTTGAAATCCCTCTCTGATGCCGTTTGATACGCATGCGCAACCGAGTCAAAAGTCTGACCCGCAGGAATTTTAGCAATCCTATCTGTTTTTTGACGAAATGCCTGCTCATGGTTTGTGGCAAGCGCTTTGTCCAATAGATAGCGGCTCTCATCACCATTGGCACTGTAGGCGAGCGATCGCGCCAGACGCAGCGCATAGAGGGAGTCAAACGCACTCTCTTTAGCAACCTTTAACTGATGAGACGCACTACTCAATGATTGGTACGTGTAGCCCAGAAACAGTGTTGCGATCGCAGAAGCCGCCAGCAAGCCAGGATTCAACCGCCGATGCATCCGTTGATTGAGAAACAACTGCACTCCAACCAGGATGCCCAACAGCAGCAGGCCGGCGATAGATACCATGAATAGAGAAAGAGCAGCGATCGATTGTTGGTGTCGGTAGCTCAGATTGAGCTGATTATTATTAACTTCAGCCAGAGTCGCCGCTGCTGGCAACAGGGTGTTGTCCATTATCTCTGCAGCAGCGCGATAGCTTTTGAGCTTGTTTGCCTCATCACCCTGTGCATTAAAATCGCGTGCTTGCTGAATGAGCTGAAAGTAGTCACCCAGCTTTGACTGCATGGTTTGGATAGGAATGCGTTCCTGGTCGTCAAAGGTAATGTTCTCGGCAACGGCAACCAGCAACTTGGACAATTTTTCTCGACGCTGATTATAGCCATCAACCGCATCTTGATTTTGCCCTGGTTTCACCAACAACTCGTTGGCCGCATTGGCATCCATATCCGCCAGACTATCTTGAATCCGCTGTGCATTCAAAATACTGGGGGCGGCATCTAACCCGACAGTCTTGATGGCCTCTCTCTGGGATTGTACAGCCGCGATCGCCGTTATCATTAACAGCAAGCTAGCCCCCCAGGTAGCAAAGAGACTCCATCGCAGCAGCGTTGGAGTGGATGATGCCTTTACCTTTTTTAGAAAGCCTACAGTAGTTGTGCTCATTGTTTTTTTAACTTAGCAGTTGGTAGTTGTGATTTGTCATTCGTCAGTTGTCATTTGTTATTGGTCATTTATCATTCGCCATTCATCAGTTGTATTGAATTTAGGCACAACCAATAACCAATGACCAACGACCTTTCTGGTATACCCATAGAGCCTTATGGCCAGTGTCTAATGACCAATCACTTTAATTTTTGTCCAATGTCCGAGTGTGATTTCATCGTTCTGTTTTAGCGGCACGTCAACCATTGGTTTTAGCTCAATATCATTGAGTCTGGTGCCGTTTGCAGAACCAATATCGCGTAAGGTTAACGTCCCATCGGCATTCAGACTAAGCAGCGCATGACGATGGGAAACGGCATCATCGAGATCAAGGGAAATTTCTGGATGGATTGCGCGTGCCTGACTGGTGCGCCCAATCAAATATTGGCGGGGTTCTAGAGGCAAGCTGAACGGTGCAAACGTGTCTGGCGGTGGTGGACTTGCAGGATCGTGGGCAATGGGATCAATCGTAATCGTAAGTTCCCAGGATAATGGAGGACTGGGGAGTGATGGAACGGTTGAAGATCCAGATTCCAGGGTGCCCTGTTTCTGAGTTTGCGGTTCATCTGCTTGCGTGATTGGCTCCAAAACGGGTGGGTGGCTCACGGCGATCGGCAGTTCTCCCCGTGCCCCAGTGACAAAGTTATGCCCACAGATCTCACAAAAGTCACCGCTGTCAGGTTCATGCAGGGCAGAACAATCAGGACAGGTCAACTGTCCGCCTTTTGACTGCGTTGATGGTAATGGAACATTGCTGAGTAGCGACTCGGTGTGAGCCTGGATGCGAACGCCACACTCAGAGCAATAATCAGATTCGATGGAATGATGTCCTTTAGGACAGAGATAGGTGGACATGATGTATGAAAGTAAGGCTTTAAATTGTCATTCGTCCGTTGTCATTTGTTGTTTGAAATGATTGACCAGTGACCTTTCTGGCATGCCCGCCGGGCTTTATGGCCAATAACCAATGACCAAATCACTACTGACCCGCTTTCGGAATCCGAGTTGTTTTGGTCGATCGCGTCTCAAGCGCCATGGCATCTTCTTTGGCGACCGCTCGTTTCAGGCGGACAGTCCCGGTCACAGCGTCTTCTACATCAACGACTTTGCGCAGCAGTTTAGCTGTGGCTTCGTTACCAGACTCATGGGCGAGTTGAACGGCCTTGCCCAGCTTGGCAGTTGCCACGTCAAGATTGCCCTGCGCCTGTGCCTCTAACCCTTCCTGAATGGATTGAGCCAGTTCTGCCTGACCGGTATAGTGAGCCACACGGCGATCGATCTTGGTGGATTTGGCTTCATCATCCGTCCAGATTGCCAGAATCTTGGCTTCAGTAATTTTAGTTTCCACCCCATTTAGGGTACACATCAAACTTGCACGTCCCGCCAGCATTTCATCACCCACATTGCCCGGTTGCACTTCAATACAGAAGTGATAATCACGGGATTCATCCTTTCCCCAGGAGCCTGTGGGATAATCAACGACCTGTGGCTTGACGGGCTTGGCGCGATTGCTCAAGTCAACAATGTCCGGGCTGACCTGCTTACAAAAGATTGTGCGGGCACCCTGCGGAGTCCACAACCGAAGATTCACATCGCTGATGTTCTTGCTCATGGCTTTGCCGAGGATTGCTTGAAAATCGGCTTCAATACCAGAGGCATCGGGAATGATATCGGTGGTGCCCAGCAAGCGGTTGGAAATTTGCTGGAGTTGCGCCACTTTCCAGTTGGTGCCTACACCCCGGCAATCACATTGAAAGATCCCTTCACTTCGCTCCAAGGCAGCCAGCAGCGCACGATCGTCGCTCTTGTCATTTTGACCATCCGTGAGTAGAAGGGCTTGCCGAATGGCATCAGGCATCTTTTTGAATTGCGCTAATGCTTCCATTAGCCAGGTTGAAATGGCAGTAGTGCCGTTGGCATCAATGGCGCGAATCAGGTTAATCGCCCGTTCTTTATTTTGAGATGTGGCCGGCACCACAGGAACGACGACTTTGGCACTGTGGTCGCCCGTGACAATGAAAAAGTGGGTGTCTTCAGGAATTAACCGGATCAATTTGACCATTGCTTGCTTGGCTGCCACAATCTTCTCACCCTGCATGGAGCCAGACACATCGCAGATAATGCCAAACACGCGATCGCGGTTAGGCGTAGCAGCCATTCCGACAACGTCTTCTGACGTAATGGTCATAATGGCATGAACATCACGGGTGCCTTGCGGCAGAAATTGATTCTGGAAAACTTCGGCTTTGAATTGGCTCGTAGTCATAGGTAACAAATTACTAAAATGACAAAATGGCAACGGTAATGTTATCGCGTCCACCCTGAGAACGCGCGTACTCAACTAAGCGGCGAGAAAGAACAATGGCTTCAGGGGCAGTGTAGCGCTGCACCAGTTCAGCGAGTTGGTTAGGAGTAGGAGCGTAATTCCATAAGCCATCGCTGCATAGCAACAGATAACCAGAACCAGGCACCGTGAAATTGAAAATTGACGGTACGGCATCATCCTTTGCGTCTGCTCCTAACCAGCGGTTGATGGCATGAGCGTAAGGCGATTGCCTTGCCTCCGCTTCCGAGAGTTTGCCGGAAGCGACCATATCATTTAGCCAGGAATCATCCTGAGTCAAGGGCTGGATCGAATGAGCGCCAATCCAGTAAGCACGGCTGTCGCCCAACCAACCGATAGTGACGCGGGTGGCCTGCACAATGGCTGCAACAATCGTAGTTGAAGGTGGATCCCTATCCTCTTGCGCCTGATAAGGGACAGCACAGACCGCATCTAACGCAGCGGTGATCGACCGTTTCATCACCAACTCTGCAGCTTCATTTCCCTGCAACGCTGCTGCTAACGATTGACAGGTCGCGGTGGCGGCGGCTTGGGCTGCCAACTCTGGCGTTTGGGAACTGGAGACCCCATCACACACCACCAGGATATGCTGATCAGGATTCACGGTTTGCAGGGCGATCGCATCTTCATTGCGATCGTGCTTGAGTCCTGGATCGCTCACGCCCGCTAAGCGTTGAGAGACCGCGAGTTCAATGCGATCTTTTGGAACGGCACTTGCACCTGGTACAGTGCGAACGCCACACTGGGCGCAATAGCCCTCCGCATCGATCGCGCTGGTGCCACAGTTTGTACAGGCGAGTGTGGGTGATGGACTGTCTGCCATCAGCGGCACGCCACAATTGTCACAAAAGCGATCGTCGGGTAAAAGCGAAGTATTACAGTTTGGGCATTGCATAGGGGTCAGGAGTCATGAGTCATCTGTGGTTTGTCGAGCACCATGGATTGCTAAAACAATGTTTTGGGTCGTACACGATTTGCTTCATCCACCAGTTTGATTTTTTCGTCACCAGTCGTCAGGTGCGCCATCGATCGCAGCACTTTTTCTAATCCCAGACGTAACTTCACTTCCTCAAGGGGTTGTCCCAGAAGCGTGACCTGGTTGGTTGGTGCAAGAGCATGGGTCGAGAGCAGATGCAAGGCCGTTTCTAACACGCGTTTGCTGAGTTGATGGCGTTCTGTGCCCTCCAGCGTGAGCGCTTCCACAATCGCGGCAGCAGACTTCAGCTCGTTCATGCCCGGTTCGGCTTTGTCGCGACTGGTCAGAATCCGAGCGACTTCCACACGTGATCGGGTGAACAGGCTGGAGGTTTGGGGTACCTGTTCTAAGGCTGTGACGGCTCCCTTGCGATCGTTTTGCTGCACCAGACAACGCGCCAAGCCGAAGGCCGCAGAGACGTAGCCCGGATCGGTGCGAAGGACAAGGGTATACATCTGGATGGCGAAGGCGAAATCACGTGCGCGTTCAGCGGCGAGGGCGATCGCGAGTTTGGGAGCCAGTTCACCGGGTAAATCGAAATAGACCTGATCGAAGGCTTTCTTGGCATCCTGGGCTTTCCCTTGCGCCAGGTGCGCGCGTCCGCGATACCAAAATACTCGCCAGTCCCAGGGATCAGCTTCTTCCACCTGCGCCAGGACTGTTTCTACTTTTGGAAAATTTCCACCCAGATCAATCAGGCTGTTTGCCAGTCTGAGCAGGGCTTCCTTTGATTTGGGATATTGATGCGTCACCTGGGTCAGACTCTCGATGCGTCGGTCTAAAGCGGCGATCGCGCTCGCATTGGCAACGGCATTAAACGCGGGATCCGTAGCATCCAGCAACGGGATGGGCAATTGGCGAAACTCAGGCTGGATGGGTGCAAAATCATTGGCAGCGATGAGCGGCAGCACATCACCACCAAACAGGCTGCTGGTCGTGGGACGGGGTGTGCTAGTTTCCAGGGCAACAACTTCCCGCAGGACGCCCAGCAATTGGTCTGCCATCTCGTCAGCCGACTGGAAGCGATCGTCGGGGTTTTCTGCTGTAACTTTTAACAAAAACCGATAGAGCGATTCCTGTTGAGCAAAGAGATGCTCGTCCTGAGGACTGGGTAAGGTGTACTGATGGGTGCTGCCAAAGCCTTTGATATCACAGAGTAGGACAGCCAGCGTGCGCCCCACCGTGTAAAGATCGGAAACCACCGTCGGACCTTCCCCGGCTTCAGGCGCACTGTAGCCCACGGTGCCATAAATGTCGCCATCGGGATCATCGATCCGACGCACACCACCCATGTCAATCAGCTTGACATCATTGCCTTCCAGCATGACGTTATCAGGCTTAAAGTCGCAATAGACCAGCCCCTGGGTATGCAGGTAGGCGAACGCGCCCAGGATGCGGTGAATATAGGCGATCGCTTCCGCAACAGGTAAGGGTCCCCGTTCTTTGCGAATCTGCTTCAGAGTCTTGCCGCCAACATATTCCATGACAATGAAGCCTTCAGTGCCATGATTCACAAAGTTGTAAATGCCGACGATATTACTGTGCTTGACCGAGGCCAGAAATTTACGTTCGGCAACGGCGACGGCAGCACTGGCGATATCCTCGCTATTCAAAAGCCCTTTAAGCACAATGTAGCGAGAGAGGGTGTTGTCGAAGCCAAGGTAGATCCAGCCCAAACCACCGTAGGCGATCGCCCCCTTAACCTCGTACTGTTCCGCAATGACATCTTTGGGCTTCAGGGTGGGAATGAAGGAATACTTCTGTCCACACTTGCTGCAAAAGCCTTTCTCCCGCCGCAGGGGATTGTTACAACTGCCGCAAAAGCGCTTGTTCTCTGGCACGGTTGGATTAACCAGAATCAATTTCTCTGGTTCGGTAGACGGCAGTTCGGGAATCGAAACGAGACCAGCTCCTAACTGCTTGCGGCTACTCCGGGTAGAAGTGGAACTCGTGCGGCGAGAGCCTCGCGATCGATTGGTCAACGGAGACGACCCAGTGCCCGTGATCGACGCACTGCGACCAGTCGGTGTCGTGGTTTGTTTCTGGCTGGTGGTTTGCGATCTTACTGCCGCTAAACCACAGACATTGCAGTAACCATCTTCGATCGTTCCAGTACATTTAGGGCGTTGACAGTGTTCGTTCATAACAGATAGGAAGGAATTGAGAAGTGATCGGGCTCGATAGCACAACGTTCACGGCTAAAAGTTTTAAGGTTTGAAACAAGAAATAGAGAAAAGACCCCAAGGTTCATTGATCCAAAGTTCATCGATAAAATCGTTCCCGAAGCAATAGCAGCAGCAGCATAAACGTAAAAAAACCAACGCAATACCAGAGGCCACCCTTCACAAGCAGCCATACCAACAGCTTCGGGCCACAGGTAGAACAGCCCAACAAGAAGGGGAGCATCGCTTTGGCATTCATCATGTCTTGTTCTCATCACTAGCACTGATTAGATTTCCAGCCTTTTACCGACAGCAAACACGTAGAAAAACAATCCAATATGGCATCGTTCCTGTTAGCTCCTGCTGAGTTGTTTCTCATATTGAGTCACTAACGCCACTGCGGTTACCAGATCAGTCGGGCGGGTATACAGGATTTGCTTTGCCTGGGCAGAGAGGTCAGCTAAGAGCGGGTCTTCTGCCCGTCCGCGTGCCAGGGCTTTTGCTTTCAGAGCCTCTAACCGTCCTCGCAGCTCGCGGCGAGTTTCCAGAGGAGCGCGGTTGGCGGTAACGGTCTGTTGCTCGATCGCGATCGCCTCTTTCACCTTCGTCAGCCAATTTTCTAAGCCCACCTGAATGGGGTTGACTAGCCCGTCTGCAAAGCGGCTTTCCAGGCGGGTTAGCCACTGCTGCAAGGCATCCAGATGCTCCACGGACAGGGGACACCGTAAGCCGGAGTGATCCACAACTTTTTCTAGACTTTCGGCATAAGCGAGGGAGGCGGCTTGATTAAGTTCAATCAGTTGTTGCAACAAGGCATGAGCCGCTGCCAGACCATCTTGCACCTGCCGTTGCTGCTGCAAGACCTGACTCAGGTTAGCTTTTACCTGCCCTATGAGCGGCTGGATTTGTTGCTCAAACTCATCGCTGACTCCCAGTGGATCGGTCGCCACTCGATCGCGGAGTGGTGTGATCGCCTGTTGCACTGCTTTCAAACTGGTCAGGGTATCCACGCTTAAGGCGATCGCTTGTTGCTGTAACGACTGTATTTCGGCCTCTGCCTGAGCCAGTGTTGGTTCCAACCGAGACCAGGCAGCATCAACCGCCAGGATCGTGTCTCTGGCAACAGCAAAGGTACGGGTCATCATTGCCAGCAGGTCAGTCGGTGACGTCGTGGCGATTGTTTCCCCTGCACTGAGCAAGCTGCGTTGGGCGAGAGGGACCTGTACGATCGGCAACTGAATGGATTGCCCCACCAATAACGCCTCAATCGCCTGCAACTGCTGATCGCTGGCGAGAAACCGCGGCAGTTGTTTGCGCAATGCCGCTGCCCGATGAATGGTGGTCAGCAGCAGATCAAAGTGCTGAAATACCTGATTCATCGCATCGAGGGCTGGGGCAACCTGGGTAGCTGTTGCTCCAGTCAACGGCGCTTTTGATAACCCAGCCTCGCCTGCCAGGCGTTGATACGTGGCAAGTTCCTGAAGGGCAAGCATATTCTGGCTGACCAAGTCCAAGCGAGCTTTCCACTCAGCCAGTAACTGGTCAATCTGTTCGATCGTCACCTGTGTCTTGGGGTTGAAGTAAGGAACATCTTTGCTCATTGGTTTCCCATAGAGTTCCCTGGATTACCGCAACTGTAAAGCGAATTGCCTTTGTGAAGTAAATTTACAGTGGCGCGATAACCATAGCTTCATAAGAGACTCTGCTAGTTCCAGAATCCTGGGCTTTGAAGTAGGGGTTCAATGAGTAATCGATGCTGTTGGCGAAGTGTACTACTGGTAATAGAAATCTCGTCTTGAGCGCCATAAATTGGAGTTCTTTGCACGTCCGCCGAGCAAAGCTCGGCTTTGTTAGCCAGGTGCAAGTCCTAGTCTCCTAGTCTGGAAGTCGTGGTCAGGTACCAGATACTGAGTGTTGCGTTGACATCGTGTAAGCCGTCATACTCACTTGCGCCGCTGTCACTTTAGTTGCGTAAACGGAGACAAACCAAAAGTGATATTCAGAAGTAGGACTTACGCAAAAGCCATTTTGAGGGATGGGTTCTTCAGTTGCTGACACAGGTAATCATCGAGTAAGCCGTGCTTGAGTTGATAGACGGTCTGCCCTGCTTGTTGAGCAAGGGCATTGAGCCGAGAGTGTTTAGATTTTTGTGTAAGCCTTTACCTGAATGGCACTGACGGAAGGGGATAAAAAAAGGCTCTAAGGCTTGATATGAGAAGATCAGAGCCTCAGCTCGACTTTATCCAATTCAGGCAGCGTAACACAGTAGGCTGAACCAGCAGTCTAACAAGGCTCTTGGTATTTTCACCATATTGGTTGTTGAGCGAGAGAATGGAAAAAGTCGAGCTTGCCACAACCGCTGACGCACTAAAGCTAACGCATCAACGAACGTTGGGAGAGACTTGTTGTACCAAGCAGATTGAGGCAATGAGAACTCAACTTGAGACTGAAGTTGATGCGCCCATAACACCACAACAGAGAACAGCGCGAATAAGGCCGGAGTCGTTCGTAGGATCGCCAAATCAGACCATTGTCGTTGAGTTTCGACACCTAAATGAGCACGGAGTTCCTCAAAGGTGACTTCCACTTGCCAGCGCTGACGAAACCATAACAAAATTTGTCCAGCAGTCGCATGTATGTCGGTTGAGAGAAAGGCTTGAGGCTCCAACTTGCCAGTAGGGCCTTTGACCAGAACCCAACGAATCGGAACAGCAGGCAGTCCAGTGTGATACCAAACTGCTGTGGCAGAAGCAACTTGAAGTTCACAGGTTCGTCCACCATACCACCCCTCCAGGATGAGCGTTTGCCAAACTGTTTCTGGGTTACCCAGCAAGGATTGGAGGGTCGGTAATCGTTTCCCCACCTTGCGGGGGCGACCGATTTGTTTCGGTTGACGCTCTGGAGCAGGCTCATAGAGGGCGGCATCTAGACGTAAGCGGGTGATGACGGAAACAGTTGTTGGCAGTTGGCGCAGGGCATCGAGAAACTCCAAGGCCACAAAGCTACTATCGGCAACCAGGATAATCGCACGATGGGGAACCCAACGTCTGACTTGAACCAACTGCTGTAGCAGTAATCGACTCGCCTGACGACTCGACCAGAGCGCTCGACTCAAGACACGATGGTAGTTCTGAAAGTGAGGGTCATGCTGTATTCCCATGACACGTAAAATGGCGCTGACCGTCCGTTTGCCAGGTGCTACAATAGCGCCTACCAGCAGGACAAGTGCCGATTCCCAAACAGGTTTGGAAAATAACGGGGCAAAGACCAGAACCCAGGGCATTAACTCTTTTGGTAGCAAGTGCATCAGGAGAAATCAAATAACGCTTTCCTGATTCTGCTACCTTTCCTCCCCTTCAAAATGGATAAAGTCGAGCTAAGACAGGTTGCGATCGGTTTAATTCAAAGCGTCCAGGACAGCTCTACGATCGAGATGGTTTCGCAAACCAGCGAACGCTTTCAAGCTGCTTTCGATCTCTATAGCCAACGCCTGGATCAATCGTGGAGCCCTACCGATCGCGCCTCATTTTGCATCATGCAGCAGCAGAGCATTCAGGAAGCGCTTGCTTACGTTAGCGAAGCGCTTTATTCGCGCAGCGTTCCGCAGGAAAGGAATCGCCATTTTGAACAAGCAGGTTTCATCGCTCTCCTGCGGTAATTGCCTGATTAAGAATGATTCTGCGTGATCGCTTTAACAGCCGACAAACACCGCAATCGTGCTCGTTGGGGATCAGATAGGGCACAGGATACACACCGATTAGGCGATGCGTTAATTAACGTTGATTTAAGCGATTGGGGGCGAGCGGTTGAACGGGTTTGACGGTAGGGATGCTTAAACCACCATTGGGACTGTTGGGAGACAAGAAGCTACCAGACGGGGCGATCGTGCGGCTATTTGTTGTCACCTGGCTGCCGTCAGGGTAGTAATAAGTATTCGTACCGTTTCCACCGGGCACAGTGACATTAGGATAGATCACATTACCGTTCGGGGTTGTGATTGCCCCGCCCTGATAGATCCGTGTACCCGATGGATAGTTGAGCAAGTTACCCGTATTTCCAGGCCCGTTAGTGATTGTTTGAGCACTGACGGCTGTGCTGCTCAAAGCACCGATCATTAAAACGGGCAGGGAACGTAAAATCAGGCGTCGCATGTAGGAACCACTGTAAACGCTACTTCAATCCTAGATCACCCACTATGGCAGTGACAGGCTAGAGGCAACGTAAGCTGTCCGTTGCAATACTTTCTCAACCTGTCTGGGTGATTGAATGTCGGTGAAGAGCTGAATGGCTCGATCGCAGCTTGTTTGACTCTGCTCAATGTCCCCCATCATCTGCTGCGTCAGGCCGAGCTGAAAGTACGCTTCTGCCAGGTCACATTTGGCACCAATTTTTTCTAGCAGGTCGATCGCGTCTTGATGCATTTTCAACGCATTTTCAAAGTGAGCCGTTTGACGATGAATTTCGGCTATCCCATTGAGTGTTCTGGCTTTGACTTGAGTGTAATAACCGGCTTCTGCAAACGTAAGGGTTCGTTGAAATAGTTCGTGCGCTTTAGCAAACTTGCCCAAATTCACGTACGTTTGACCGAGAATTTGCATGAAATAGGCAAATCTTCCCGCTTTCTCGACTAATTGTTCCGTCAAATAAGACTCATAGATTGAATCTGCCAGGACGATCGCTTCAGTGCTCGCTCCCAAATATGACTTGACTAACGCAAGGCAGACAGAAGCCTTTTCAGCCCAGGAATGATGTGCGGTATGAGCCGCTTGATCAATGACCTGCTGAAAGAGAGAGGCCGCCGCATCGAGTTCCCATAAATCAACGTTGTAAAGACCAATACTGAGCAACGAATCGACCGTCAGCATCTTGAGATAGTAGATTTGATGTGAATTTGCTTTACCTGGATCAAGTGATTCTAGCGTTTGGCTGGCGCGCAAAATCGTTTGTTCTTGATGCGCGATCGCGTCCTCAATCCGCCCCAAAATCCAGCATAAATCACCCAAAATATTATAGAGTTCAGTCAGATTTTGATCCGATTTCAGATGTTGAATAACCTGATTAATAGCCGTGAGAACGGGTTGAATTAGCCCCATGCGATACAGCATACTGCCGAGCGGTAAAAATTGTTGCCACTGGTTATGACGACTTTTAAGAATTACTTTAGCCGCAGCAACA
>JAJPKC010000125.1 GCA_021323955.1 Oscillatoriales cyanobacterium Centralia_MAG_596
TGTTGTTTAAGATGAATACCGCCCTGAGCATCCAGATGGGACTGTGGCTGAATGAAGACGAAATTTTGCTTGTGAACGAGTGTCATATTTAACTGACTCCAACGGTAGTGCAACTCAAGCGCAAAGCAGCAAAGTCTAAATCCGCATTCAGCTCAATCAGGTTACTCGTCCACAGGAGAGTGGCTTGCATTCAGATAAAGGGTTAAATCGGCGTTGCGAGCTAGCGTTTCTGAGGAGCAATGCATTTACGATTTATCTGTCAACTATAAAAATTCAGTGTTCCCGCCGCGCTGAGCTGACGAGCTGCTTTATAAAAGCTTTATACTTTCCCGAGATTGTTCTCGCATTTAATGAATTTTTCACGTTTGATGACGAAATGTATGGGACAACACGTCCTTTAAAGTCAAGCGTTTGCGTCACAACACCTGCAATCAGCTTCGTTGACAGTTTTCTAGAAAACGCGTCACAATCGATACAAAATAATGTTTCGCAAAAGCCGAATTGCATGTCACTCGACTTTATCTCGTTAGAGACGATTCAAGAAATCGCACAGCAGTACGGCTATTGGGCAGTGTTTCTAGGCATTTTGCTAGAGAACCTTGGGCTGCCGATTCCGGGCGAGACTGTGACCCTGGCTGGCGGATTTTTGGCTGGCAACGATCAATTGAACTACTGGATTGTGCTAGCCGATGCGGCATCAGGCGCATTTTTAGGAGGCAACATCGGCTATTGGATTGGTCGCCGTGGCGGTTGGCCACTCCTGCTGCGTGTTGGCCGCATCTTTCGGATTCAAGACGATCGACTGGAATCGCTGAAGCGGCAATTTAGTGAAAATGCAGCCAAAACTGTCTTCCTGGGGCGTTTCATTGCGCTCCTGCGGACATTTGCCAGTCCGCTGGCGGGTATTGTGCAGATGCCCTTTCTGACGTTCACAATCTACAACACGCTTGGCGCGATTACCTGGGCCTCTGTGATGGTGAGCCTTTCGTATTTTGCAGGTCAGGTCGTGCCGCTGGAGAAGCTGGTCGCCTGGGCGGGGCAGTTTGCCTTCGTGATGCTGCTGATTGCGATCGCCTGGATTGTGGTTCCTTTCTGGCTGGAGTCCCGGAAGGTAAAAGAAATCATCAATGACGTGCAGCCGGATGACCAGCCAATCGGTGAGCCATAGTCAGGACTTGCCAACTGGCCCCATTGATCGTTCAATGGCAGCTATTCCCTATTTTTGGCATTTTGCTGCATGTCTTGCCGTGCGACGATCGCTCAACTGAGCACAATCCTGGGTGTTACCCCATCCCATCATTCATTAGCCATCCCGGCAACCCAACCCGCCGCCATTACAACCGATAGCCGCCGGTTGAAAGCAGGCGATGTCTTTCTGGCGCTGCGGGGTGAGCACTTTGACGGACACGCGTTCGTTGAGGACGCCGCGGCCAAAGGGGCGATCGCGGCAATTGTCGATACGCGCTTTGCTATAACCGATGGCAACACTGACCCGGCCCAGCATCGATCGCTGGCGCACTTGTCCTTGCCGTTACTCCAAGTCACCGACACCCTGCACGCCTATCAGACGATTGCTCGCTGGTGGCGTGATCAGTTTACGATTCCCGTGATTGCGGTGACAGGGTCGGTTGGGAAAACGACGACGAAGGAATTGATTGCCGCCGTCCTGTCACAGCAGGGAACAGTACTCAAAAGTCAGGCCAATCATAACAATGAGATCGGGGTGCCCAAAACGCTGTTGGAGTTAGGCCCCGAACATGATTTTGCGGTGGTCGAAATGGGGATGCGTGCCCCTGGTGAAATTGCGCTGCTGACCCAAATTGCGCATCCTGATGTCGCGGTGATCACCAATGTCGGCACAGCCCATATTGGCCGGTTGGGATCAGAAGCCGCGATCGCGCAAGCAAAGTGCGAGCTGTTGGCCGAAATGTCTACAGCCAGCATTGCGATTCTGAACCACGATAACCCGCTGCTGCTGCAAACGGCGGCAACGGTCTGGGCGGGACAAACGATCACGTACGGGCTGGAGGGGGGTGATTTACAAGGGCAACTCGTCTCACCCCAGACCCTGGCTGTTGATGGATTAGCATTGCCGCTGCCCTTGCCCGGTCAGCACAATGCCTTGAATTATTTGGCCGCGCTGGCTGTTGCCAAGGCGCTGGGCGTCAACTGGCAGCCCCTGACACACGGGTTAACTGTCAGCCTGCCCGGTGGGCGTTCCCAACGCTATGACCTGCCTGATGATGTTGTACTGCTTGATGAAACGTACAATGCTGGGCTGGAATCTATGCTGGCATCGCTCCATCTGCTGGCGCAAACGCCAGGAAAGCGTCATATTGCAGTTTTAGGGACGATGAAGGAATTGGGGGCGCGATCGCCTGAATTTCATCATCGGGTTGGTGTGGCGGCCAGGGATCTACAGCTCGATCACCTACTCATTCTGGCGGACGAAGCTGAAGCAAAAGCCATGGTCGCGGGTGCAGATCCCCTGGTTGCAGAGTGTTTTACAACCCATGCGGCTGTGGTCGAACGATTGCATTCATTGGTGCACCCGGGCGATCGACTGCTGTTCAAAGCTTCACGTGCGGTTGGGTTAGACCGGGTTGTCGAGCAATTTCGTCAGGAGCGTCTGCAGCCGTCAACCTGACGCTGATGGCTTATTGTCAGGCATATCCTCAGGCCCAACCGCCCGTCTCCAAGCCAAATTCTAATTACCCTAACTATGGTTTCTTGATGACCGTATCAAAGGGTTCTGAGCCCAGAGGGCTGGGAATCCACCCACTAATAACCTTACGCTTTGCCAGTAGGGGCTGGGAGTGGACAATGGGCAACCGCAGCACTTCATGATGAAGAATTGCGTCCACCTGACGATAGAGCTTGGCTCTAACAGCCTGGTCAGTTGCTTCTCGTGCCTGATTGAGTAGTTGGAAGACGCGATTGTTTTTCCAGTTGCTCAGGTCAGCGGTACTGTTTGGCCCAAAGTGGTAATACAAAAAATTATCTGGATCACCATAATCACCCGTCCAACCCAGCATGAAGGACTGATAACCCGGTGGCTTGAGTCGATCGGTCTGGTAGGCCGCCCAGTCTTTTGTTTGCAGCAAGACACGGACGCCAACGGCGCTGAGGTCGGCTGCAAATGCCTCGGCGATCGGTTTTGGGGTGGGGTAATAAGGGCGCGAGACTGGCATGTACCACAAGTCCAGGGTAAACCCGCTGGGGTATCCCGCTTCTGTGAGCAACTGCTTTGCCTTTTGGGGATCAAAGGGATAGGCACTCAATGTCTCATCCTGAGACCATGCAAGTGTAGGTGGCGTGAAATGGGGATCATGAATACCCAGACTGCCCCAGAACGCTTTTACGATCGCCGGTCGGTTAATGGCATACGCAATCGCCTGCCGCACACGGACATCTGACAGCGGTTTGTAGCCCGGGTTTAAGGCCAGGAACCCGACATTAAAAGACGGACGCAGAACCATATCCAGATTGGTGGCATTCGCCACTTCTGACTGCTGATCCGGCGCGAGATCGGCAGTAAAGTCGATTTGTCCGGCACGCAGCTGCGCTAATCGCGCCGCCGGATCTGTGATGAAACGGACTACAAGCTGGTCTACTTTCGGCAGCCCTGCCCGCCAGTAATGGGGATTTTTGGTCAGGACAATGCGATCGCCTGTTCGCCATGACTGAAACACAAACGGGCCGGTGCCAACAGCGAGTGAACCCGGCGTTCCGTAATTTGCGCCCGCTTTCTTAATTGCCGTTGGGCTAGCAATGCCGAAGAATCCGGCGGCGATCGCGTTGGGGAACCCCGCGAACGGTTGCTTCAACTCAAACTGGATCGTGGCGCGATCGAGAACAGTCACGTTTTGTAACAGCGAATCGGGACTGCCCTTAAACCCACCAAACAGCGATCCCCAAATTTCGTAGAGCTTACCGGCATTGCGATAACCATAGGGATGTTGGGGATCCCACCAGCGCTCAATATTAAACTTTACCGCTTCAGCATCAAATGGCGTCCCATCATGAAATTTCACCCCCTGACGGAGCTTAAACGTCCAGCTTTTGCCATCTTTGGCAACAGACCATTCGGTTGCCAACCCCGGTTCCAGTTCGGTTGTGCCGGGTTTAAACTCGATCAGGCGATTGTAAATCTGATCCTGCACAATGATGGAGTTGCCGTCGGTGATATTGCCAGGTTCCAGATTGATGGGTTGGCCAACAGAGCCATAGACGAGCGCTCCCGCTGGTGGCGAATCAGCACGATTGACCGTTGATGGCTGCTCCTGCACACGGCTGGTGCAGTTTGTCAGCACGATCGCGCAAAGGAATAGCACGACCAACCCCAGCGATCGCCACCGCCAATGGAATGGCATTCGTTGCCGCATAATGTTAGTCCTTAATAGAGCAGGCTAGATAGAGCAGGCTAGCGGATCCAGTCAAGAATTTAGCCTTTAGCCTTCAGCCTTGCCCTCTTATTTCCCTACCTGTCGCGCTTGTTTAACCATATCAATCAACGTGTGGTGTGCGTCCTCGGCATCTTGCAGCACGTGGTCAAACACAATTCGTGTTGGCGCGGCTGCGCCGTTGACCTGGGTGAGCAAATCCATCCCGTGAGCGTCGATCGAAACCATTTCGGCAGCCGTCGCATCGGTCACATGACCAAATGCTTTGGCATAAAGCAGGACGGCGTCTGCATGGTCTTCGTTCATATGACGGCAGATGCGATCGCTAATCTGAGGCGAGAATGATTCAGACATAGTGAAAATATTCGTTTCCGGTTTTACTAGAACGTCCTCTAGAACATTCTACGGAGCGATGCCTATTCCGTTCATCGATCGGTGCATGTCAACTTTTTTTGCGGATAAAGTACTCAGACGTATTCTCTGTAGGAGTGCGGTAGAGAAAAAGTTCGTTACCGTTCGGTAATGTATAAATTCGGTAGACGGCTTCCACAACCGACAACTGCTGCGCCCGTGGAATGCCTTTGTTTTCAGGGAAATAGCCACCCCGCCGCACAACGGTATACCCACCGAGGATTGTTGCGGCCTCGTTGACAATACTCTGAAAATCCCCCCCGGCAAAATTTGAATCAGTCTGCAAATCTACCAGTTTGCCGCTTGAAAGGGTGGTGGACTGGGTGGTTAAGTCTTTGATCTGATTGAGCAACAGCACTCCGCCCCGAAGTTTCGTTTGAGCATAGGCTTGTTGACTTAGGATAGCGATGAGTGCTGATGCGATCGCCAACCGCATTACCCCGCGAAATGGCATCATGGTTTCAATCCTCCACACGTAGTTAAGTATTTGATAAGGTGCACAGAGGTTGCTCCTAACTAGCTAGTGTCCTCTGAAAGGGCCACAATCAACAAGACGAAACCAAATCGATGAATGAATATTCAAACCAGCTTAACGCTGTGGAAACATTGGACGTTCCTGAGCAGACGCTATAAATTGGTCTATTGTTTCAGTCCGTAGACAACGGTTGCCGCTCTACCGAATCTGTTAATTGGCCAATCGGCTCAAAGTAGTACAATTGAATCAATTTGAGGACAACTCAGGGGCGTGTATGGGATATGACAATCGGGAGGAACGTTTCAGTAGTGCCTATCTGTTTCGCAGTCTGGGCTGGATGCTAACCGGTGGTCTCACCGTAGCAGGGCTGGTTGTCGGTTTGAGCGCTTGGCGGATGGGCGATCATATGCTCTCAGCACTGCACAATATATTTAACCCAGCGCAACCAGCTCCGAAAGTGGATGTCCAGTCTGTCGTGATTCAGCGCGTACAGGGCGTTAGCGAGCTAACGACGGCTGTATTCACCATGCAGGCAGTTGTACCAACGAGTCAAGAGGCGACTTTCAACGGGTTGGTCATTGGGACAACGAAGCTGCTCTATATTGCCTATGGTGAAGTCAGGGCTGGGGTTGACCTGCATAACCTGACTACGGCCAATGTACAGGTTGCTGATAACAGCATTCGGGTGCAACTGCCCCCCCCTCAGGTGCTCGATCGCAAAATTGATGTCAACCGTTCGACCGTCTATGACTATAACCGGGGCACGTTGGGCCTGGGCCCGGATGTTGCGCCCCAACTGCAAGCCCTCGCCCAGCAAGAGGCGCTTAAGAAGGTGGTTGAGGCCGCTTGTGCTGATGGACTGCTCGAAAAAGCAAACGATCGCGCCAAGCTAGTCGTCAACCAACTGTTAACCACTACCGGCTATCAAAACGTCACCGTTGTCACCCAATCGCCCTCCCCCAACGCTTGCGCTGTTGAACAGCCAACTAAATAGCTGATGAATAAATTTCGGGATACGAATCACGCTGTCCGAGACAGACTTGCACCCCCAGGTCGGGTAGGGTAACGATTCGCCAATGCGACCCCGCAATTCGATCCGATGATTCGGGAAAATGTTGCCAGGATCGGTGACCAAATGCTTCTTTGGGTATGATTAGTTGACGATGCTGTTGGCAAATGTGCTACACGCACTACAAAAGATGACATATTCTAGATTTTATTCCTGTCCGTCAGGGGCATCTAACCTATGTCAGTCCATACCCAGCCAA
>JAJPKC010000401.1 GCA_021323955.1 Oscillatoriales cyanobacterium Centralia_MAG_596
CCGTGGGCCTGTCTGGAAGCCATGGCATCTGGCTGTCCGGTCATTAGTACCAATATCGGTGGCGTTGCCGATATTGTCCGTCATGGTGAGACTGGACTGACCATTCCTGTGGGCGATACCGCCGCGTTGGCGAAGGCGATGCGATCGCTCCTGCATCATCCAGATCTAAGGCGAGAGATGGGTATGGCAGGACGCCGCTACGTTGAACGTGATTTTAACGCAGCGGTGAACGTACCACGGATGCTGACCGTCATGAAAGACACCGTCGATCGCCAACGAAAGCACAAGGCTGGGCTGTAACACCAATCGTCCATACGGATGCTGATCACCCTCAAGGATGAAAAGCTTGTAGAGCGATTGGGCACCAGGAGCCACCGGGTTGCGTTGAGAATGCGGCACCGCCTGCACGGCCAAGATATGGCCTCGCCCGTACCCAACGGTCTATTTGCAACGATTATTCTTTTGGTTAGGATATTTGAGCTGGGATCATCGCTGACCAACAGAGCGGCTGGTGTCAACCGTTGGTTGCCGGTAAAGCTGGGTTTTGAGGCGATGCGGCTGCAACATCGTCATAGGATTTAGGTGGGGGCGTAACGAAGCAGCCAAGAAACATTCCCAATTGACGCTGAAACAGGCACGCTTTCACGATGTCGGTCGAGAACCGATGTCTGTAACAAAGGTAAACACCGACGACTCTCAGCGCACTCACCGCGGCATAGGCAGGCGTCAACAGTTGCATCACCCATTGTTGCTCAGGCGGTAGCTTGGAGAGCCGAAGGGCATGGGCTGATAGGCCACTGGTGCGGGCAATTTTGCGTAAATAGTCTGGGTCTAATCGTCTTGGCGGCATCCGATGCTGTACGTTCATGGCCCCGTTATGCCAGACTTCCCAGTGACTGTTGATGATGTAATGCATGACTTCAACATCCTCAGCGCACGTGGCCACCAATTTCCAGGCTTCGCTGCGTCCCCATAATCGACGCTGTTTAGGAACAGCTTCTTTCCAGGCTTGCTTGCGAATGACACAACCTGGGTTGATAGGTGAATTGCGGTGTACCAGGGTCTTTGCATACTGGAATGCAGCAGGGCCAGAATCACTGACGGCCAGCAAAAATCTGATTGTGTGAAAGTTATCGGGTAACGGGCCATCGACCGTTGGATGAACATTGCCACCATAGGCACCCGCGGCTGGATGCGCCTGTCCAAATCGATACGCTTCGATTAACCAGTCTGCATCCGGCAGGTTGTCATCATCCAGAAACCCAACGAGTTCACTGTTGGCCTCGCGCATGGCGAGTTCGCGCGCATAGCCACAGCCCTGACGTCCCTCAAACAGGTAGCGAACCTGGCTGTCCGATCGCCAGCGCTGAGCATAATCGGCAACGATCGCGGCAGTGCGATCGCTACTATTGTTGTCAATTACCACCACTTCCCAACGAATTCCCTCAGGGTTGGATTGCTGTAGCAAGCGGTCTAAAACTTCAGGAATACGTGCCTCACCGTTATATGTGCGAATAGCAACGGTAAAATCAATTGGCATAGTAATAACAGGTGATCGCTCATGGTGGGTTACATCGCCCTCCACAATTATGAATCCCTAAAGTAGCAGTGACCAGTCCCGTAAATGCCTCGAAACCGTTTCAGACCGGATGCTTGAGGGCAATTGTCAGCCACTCGGTCTTTCAACGGTCCAGCTATGGAATGGCCATTGTTAACGGCTGTAAATCGCTGTTCGTAGCAAGTCCCATCGCTGTTTTGCTTACAACCTTCACCCCAGACGGTCACCCAGACTGTTTCCACAGCATGGCAAAGACGATTATTGGCGTTATGGGTCCCGGCGAACAGGCTACAGAGGTCGATCGCCAGGTTGCCTATCGCCTGGGGCAAGAGATTGCCCAGGCCGGATGGGCGTTGCTGACCGGTGGGCGCAACGCTGGCGTAATGGATGCTGTCAGTCAGGGAGCCAAAAGTGTTGGGGGTTTGACAATTGGTATTTTGCCTGACGGTGATCGCGCCGGGATGTCTCAGGCGATCGACATTGCCATCCTGACAGGCATGGGAAGTGCCCGTAACAACATCAACGTACTGTCCAGCGATGTGGTTGTCGCGTGTGGTATGGGGGCAGGCACAGCCTCAGAGGTGGCGCTGGCCATCAAAGCAGCCAGGCCGGTTCTGTTGTTGAATGTCGATCGCGATAGCCAGCAATTTTTCCAAACGCTATCGGCCACTGTGGTCGCTGTGGCAACCGTGGATGAGACGATCGCGCAAATTCGACAACTCCTGCCGCTGGAGCGCGCGTAATTGCGGCACTCGGCGAATTTTTGTGTTAAGAAACATCAAGCGGCGGCGATCGCTGGTGATAGCGGCACTCATGATGGCGGTTCCAAGTCCATCGGTACCGTGGCGGAAGGGACGACTAAGACACGCTAATTGCTCAAGGCGGGTTTTAGCAGCAGGTTTTTCCTCACACCGCCCATCGGCAAGCAATCTCTCTCCTTGTTCATCCTGTGTCGTCACGCGCGTTCTAATCAATTACCAACTTAACCGCTATGTCTTCACAATTCATCGATGCTGCACGTTCACTCACCCGCGTGCTATCCGCTGGCTTCGCATCCGTACTCGTCGTTGTCGCTGTTTGGTTGGGTACGGCTGCTCCGGCGGCAGCGCTCTCGTCTACCCAACCAGTTGTGGCTGCTCTGTTTTCGTTCTCTGGTAGTCGTCCTATGAACCTGGGAGTGCAGAATGGGCAGTTTTCGCCCTGTCCGACCACGCCCAACTGCGTCAGCAGTCAGAGCCAGGATCAGGAGCACGCGATCGCGCCATTGCGCTTCACAACAGAACCAGCGGTTGCCTTCGACCATCTCAAGGAAACAATCCAGGCTCAGCCCCGCGCGAGTATTATCACGGCTACAGAGGGCTATATTCGCGATGAGTTCACCAGCGCCATAATGGGGTTCGTTGATGATGTCGAGTTCTATCTCGATCGATCGGCCAACGTGATCCAAGTCCGCTCTGCCTCACGACTGGGTGAATCTGATTTGGGTGTCAACCGCAAGCGGATTGAAACCATTCGAACCAGACTGGCTGAGCCGACCTGAAGTGTGATGCCTGACTCTCAGCGCCGCGCGTTCCAGTAATCCTCGTGAGATGGTGTAGCCTTTTTGCATGAAGTCTCCGGGGAATAACGGAGCTACCGTGAGAATCCCGTGGCTATAGTTGAGCGGTAGACGCTTACAATCCCCAGCCATGAATGCGGAAGATTTCTTCAACCAGGGCTTAGCCAAGGCTCAGAAAGGAGACTACAAAGGGGCCATTGCTGACCTGACTGAAGCCATCCAGATTTATCCTAAGTATGCTGGTGCGCTGTTGAATCGGGGCAATGCGCGACTGGCGCTGCACGATCGCCAGGGCGCGATCGCTGATTTCAACGCGGTCATGCAAATTAACCCCAACGTTGCCGAGGCGTATCTGGGGCGCGGTACTGCCTATGCTCAGTTGGGCAACAAGCAAGGTGCAGTGGCGGATTTTAACCAGGCGCTGCAGCTTAAGCCCAAGTCGGCCAATGTGTTTATCCAGCGGGGGATGGTACGCGCTGAGTTGAAAGACGCTGCGGGTGCGCTAGACGATTTAAACCAGGCGTTGCAGATTGCCCCTAATGCTGTACCGGCCTATGTGCAGCGTGGTATCGTGCGTGCCAGTATGAAGGAGTTCGCCGGTGCGCTGGACGACTTTCAGCAGGCGTTGCAGATCGCGCCCAACGCGATCGCGGCGTATGTGCAGCGTGGCATTGTTTACTCAGAAACCGGTGACCAGGAACGCGCCATTGCCGACTTTGATCAGGCGCTCCAGATTAACCCCAACGCGGCCCATGTCTACGTGCAGCGCGGCATCGTGCGCGCCAAGCAGAAGAACCAATTGGGGGCGATCGCCGACTTTAATCAGGCATTAAACCTCAACCCAAATCTGGTCAATGCCTATGTGCAGCGTGGGCTGGTGCGCTCGACGTTGGGTGACGCTCAAGGTGCGCTGGACGATTTCAATCGCGGGTTGAAGTTCAATCCACATGCAACCGCAGCCTATATTCAACGCGGTATTGCCTGCGCTGAACTGGGCAATAAACCGAAGGCACTGGACGATTTCAATCGAGCACTGGAACTGGATCCAGCATCAGTGGACGCAATTCAGAATCGTGGCAAGGTGTATGCTGCCATTGGCGATCGCGAAGCCGCCATTGCCGATTTTACGCACGCGCTCCAATTAGATGCCAATGCCGCAACGGCGTATTTGTGCCGCAGTGCAATGCAGCTTGAACTGGACGATCGCCAGAAAGCTTCCGAAGATTTCAACCATGCGGTGCAGATATTGCCGAACGCGGCGGCTGCCTACATCGAGCGAGGGCTGTTTCGGGCTCAAATTGGCAACCAGAGAGCCGCGCTCGAGGACTTTAACCGCTGCCTGCGAATGCACTCCGATTCGGCGGCTGGCTATTTGCACCGCGGCATTCTCAGAATGGCGCTGGATGACATTGAAGGGGCGATCGCGGATTTTGATCAGGCCATCAATTTTGACCCCGGTTCGGATACGGCTTATCTGCACCGTGGGCTGGTGAAGGCGCAGCTTGCAGACTTTGAGGGGGCACTGTCGGACCTCAACCATGCGATCCAAAATGATCCGCATCTGGTTAATGCCTATATCAACCGGGGTGCCATTCAGCTCCATCTTGGCAACACCGATGCGGCGGCGGCTGATTTGCAAACGCTGCTTCAAATCAGCCCGAACCCAGCGACGGCAGCCCTCAACCGGGGTCTGGTGCTAGTCAAACTGGGCGATGAACAAGGCGCGATCGCTGATTTTAACCAGGCATTGCAGTCCAATCCAGCCACAATTGGTGCGCATCTCAACCGGGGCATTTTGCTGGCCGCCCTGGGTGACCAACTCAACGCTCTGGCCGATTTCAAC
The DNA here is from genome assembly GCA_021323955.1 of Oscillatoriales cyanobacterium Centralia_MAG_596. Lineage (GTDB taxonomy): Bacteria > Cyanobacteriota > Cyanobacteriia > Leptolyngbyales > Leptolyngbyaceae > Stenomitos. The sequence goes on from JAJPKC010000401.1 coordinate 4,960, forward strand.
CAGGAACTTACGATCAACCCCGCTTCCGCCGATGGGTATCTTCAACGCGGTATGCAGCACGCCGAACTGGGCGAAACGGCAGCGGCACTCCGGGATTTTGACCAGGCATTGACACTAAACCCACGGTTACAAACGGCACTGCTCCAGCGGGGCAAGCTGCAAACCGAGTTTGGCACACCTCACGCCGCGATCGCTGACCTCAACCAAATCCTGCTGAGCAAGGCTGCATCCATTCCGGCGTACGTTCAGCGCGGTCTAGCCTACCTGGAGCTTGGTAAACGCAAACCGGCTGTCGATGACTTTGGTGAAGCGCTGCGCCTCCAGCCGCATACACCAGAGGATTACCTGTATTTGGGGCTGGCCCATACCCAATTGGGCGAACATCGAACCACCGAGGAAGACTTCACGCAGGCCGTTGAAACCAGTCGCTATCCCGTCAAGACTTGTCTCCAGCGGGGTGTTTTGCAGGCAGCGCTCGGCAATAAGCTGGGTGCCCTCACTGATTTTGACTATGTGGTGCAGGTAAATCCGGGACTGGTCAGTGGATACCTTTGCCGAGGGATGGTGCGGGCTACCAATGCTGATGTTGCGGGCGCGATCGCCGATTTTACCCAAGCGTTACAGCTATATCCGTCGTCTACAGCAGCTTACTGTAACCGGAGCGCGGTTCAGAGTATTGTGGGGGATGCCGCCGCTGCGACACAGGATCTGGAGCGGGTCATGCAATTGGGAAGCACAGCGGCGAATGCCTATTATTACCGGGGCTTAGCCCGAGCGACATTGGCTGATCAAAAAGGAGCCGTCGCGGATCTCGATGCGGCGGTCGCGGCTGACTCGGACTTTGCGGCTGCTTACCGGAAGCGCAGCAAACTACGGGCAGACCTGGGCGATCAGGAGGGATCCAGCGCTGATGCGCAACGATTGGCCGAGTTAACCAGCCATTTTACCCTTGCCACCGATACAACAAGTCGCACGGAGCGGTAAACTCTGAGGGGAATCTGTTGTCTGCCTCACAACTCTCCTCACACCGACGCGAACTATCGTGAAGCCATTTCTTTTTGTGACCGACCTGGACCATACGCTGGTGGGTGACGATGTTGCCATGAGCACGCTGAATCGTTATCTCGAACAGCATCGCGAGCAGCGAGGGACAAAGATTGTCTATTCCACTGGTCGATCGTTCACTAGCTACCGCAAACTCACCACCGAAAAATCGCTCCTATCGCCCGATATTTTAATCTGCGCTGTTGGTACAGAAATTTACCATCAAGATAGCGATACGCCCGATTCAATCTGGTCGCAAAAGTTAGCCGTTGGTTGGGATCGAGCGTTAGTGGCCACCAGTGCCGCCCGATTTGTTGATCTCACCCCACAGCCTGATTCCGAGCAGCGACCCTTTAAAGTCAGCTACTTTTTGTCCGAACAAGCCGCGGTCGAGGTGATTCCCGACCTGGAAGCGCTACTCGACGAACAGGGTGTGGACAGCCAGATCATCTTTAGCGGCGGCAAAGACCTGGACATTTTGCCCCGACAGGCCAATAAGGGAATGGCAATGACCTTTGTTCGGCAATACTTAGAATTTGAGCCGATGCACACCGTTGCCTGTGGCGATTCGGGGAACGACCTGGCGCTGTTTCACGATCGCGCCGAACGCGGGATCATCGTGGGCAACGCTCGCCCCGAATTGCTCCACTGGCACCATGCCAACCCGAACCCCAACCGCTACCTTGCGCGGGCTGAGTTTGCGGGAGGCATTTTGGAAGGGCTACAGCATTTTGGATTTATTTAACGATCGCCTGTGCACGGCAGTGACGCGCGATCGTGCTCTGCTGGTGTGGTCAGGGGCGGTTGGTCAACCGATTGACCAGACCGACTCTAGCAAGTTCGTATGACGCTACTTGAAATAGCTTGACGGCTGGTGACGATGCCTGTTTTGTGAATTGTCGCCCTTACAAAGGCGATGGTTCAGCGTGTTTTCCCGTCCACTGTTGCACGTTTACCACGGTGTCAATTTTGTTTTCCAGCGCTGTTAGCCGTTGAGGGGCAGTGGGCGAAGGAAGATAGTGGTTTACGGTCTTGTGCTGCGTGCCAATGGTTAACGAGGTAATAGCCGAAGGCGCATCTGTATGTCCGCCCGTATAGCTGTCCTGGAGCCCGAAGTAGTGAATCTGCTGAAACTCTGCCACAAGCTGTCTGACAGCGGCTCGGCTAATCGTTGTCGTTCGAATTCCTGTCACTGTTACAAACCGCTTACCGGCATAAACAACCTTGCCATTGCCGTAGATGGTGAGTTTGTAAATTGGACAAGCGCCAAAACAGGCTGTGCGTTCCAGCGTTAGCATGATCGACTGCGATCGCGGCGACTGATTTTGAACGCTGGGTGGGTAGAGTGTTGTGGCAGTGGCCAACACTGGCAGGGTAACAGTGGAAACAGCAAGCAGACTGGCACTCAGACCCAGCATGAGATGAGAACGCAAGAACAACGGCATGGTTAATGATAGTGAACGATCGACTGAATTTAGAGTCTAGTTTGGAGCGCTGTGAGTTCCAGTGCTGGTTGCTAATTTAGAAACAGGGGTGTGGGGTTCCGTAGCGATGACTGTCCGGCCTACTCAGACGGCTTCAGCGATGTCGATCGACAAACGGCGATCGATGGAGTCATGTGCTTGATGAACCATGTGCTTGAGCAGTCTGGCTGCGGCACCGCTCACAGACGGGATTGAACGGCGCGGTCTGTCAGTGGTCTTGCATCGGTTCGTGAACGCAATCGCGGCGCAGTGCTGGCAAACAGTCCGATGGCGGCTGCGCTTCCATTGTTTCTGCCGTTCGATCGTGGGGGGAGGGCTGTGCTTTTGTTAACATATCTTCATGGCAAGCATTCCTTCAAGGTCATCTATGCGGTTAAGCCCTGATCAGCGCACCAAACTTGACGAAACGAACGACGCATTCTTCTATGAATCTCCACGCTTCGTGACCCACGTGGACGATGGGTTCATCCAACAGTTGACCGACCTGTATCAGGCGCGGTTGCAGCCAAACACGCGCATTTTGGATTTAATGAGTAGCTGGGTGTCTCATTTACCCGACGAAATGGCGTTTACCCATGTTGAAGGTCATGGGCTTAACGCTGAAGAACTGGCGCGTAACCCACGTCTGAATCATTATTTTGTGCAGAATTTAAACCAGGAGCCAAAACTCCCGCTGCCAGACCAATCGTTTGATGCTGTACTAAACACCGTGTCGGTGCAGTACATTCAGTACCCCGAAGCAATCTTTAGCGAGATCCATCGAGTGCTGAAACCTGGTGGCGTTGCCATTATCAGTTTCTCGAACCGCATGTTCTACCAAAAGGCGATCCAGGCGTGGCGGGAAGGGTCGGAGGCCGATCGCGTGAAGCTCGTGGAAGGCTATTTTGCGTCGGTTCCAGGATTTACCAGGCCCGAAGTGATCGCACGTCAAGCCCAAGTGCCCGGTATTATGCAGCTTTTGGGCATGGGTGGTGGCGATCCATTCTATGCGGTGATTGCCGAGCGGGACAAAGGGCAAGGCTAACAGGCGATCGTTCAGGAGTCAGAAGGCCGGCGGTCGGTTCCCTTCGTAGGTTATTGATGGTCGAGTGCGGCCAGAATTCGTTCGGCTTCACGACAGAGGAGGGCATGGCAATGACCATTGCTGGCAAGTAAACCGCCCCACTGGCTCACGTCGTCCTGGTTATAGCGCAGAGGCGAGCCGTCGAAGTGGGTGAACTGCCCCCCGGCCTCGGTCAGGATCAGTTCTGGAGCCGCCAGATCCCAGTCCTTTGGTGCTGATGTACCGGACAGCGCGATGTAAACGTCTGCCTGATGTTCCAGAATGGCTGCAATTTTGCCGCCAACGCTGCCGATCGAACGCTGATTTTGAATCGGGAAGCGCTTCAGCAATTGGTCAAAGCGCCCATCGCGGTGGCTCCGACTGGCGACGATCGTCAAATCCTCCAGACGTTTTTTTTGAGACACAGAAATCGGCATTGGTGTGTCTTGCCGTCGCTCGACGCACGTACCGCTCCCAAGCGATGCAAAGTAGAGAGTCGCTTTAGCGGGACAGACCACGACGGCCAGAATGGGGCGATCGCCATCCACCAGAGCAATATGCACTGCGTACTCGCCCGTGCCTTTAATAAAGTCTTTGGTGCCGTCAAGGGGATCGATGATCCAGACCAATGCCTGCGATCGACGTGCCTCAAAGGGTTGCGTCTTATAGGTTTCTTCGGTCAGGTAGGCAAACTGCGTGGTGCCCAAACTGGCCTGCAAATTATTCAAAATATAGTCATCAACCGCAGTATCAGCCGCCGTTACAGGGCCATCGCCTGAGTCCTGAACGTTGAGTTCGGTGGGCTTGACGTTCAGCAGAATGTCGGCAGCACCCCAACCGATGCGGCGCGCGATCGCCAACAGTTCCTGTAGTTCGGTCGTTTGTAGATGATTCAAAGGTACATTCTCCAGCGTGACGGCAATCAGTTGAAAATCAGGAGTCAAGAGTCAGAATCAATCAAAATGGCTCACGGTTCGATCGCTTGCTCCATCCAGCGGCGCGTGCCAAAGTGCTGGCAGGACTGAGCGGCCACTCTGGCGGCGATCGCCAGTGCAGCCGTAAAGGGTGCCTGCAAAATGGCATGGCAGAACGTGCCATGAAAGATATCGCCTGCTCCCAGCGTATCCACGGCGTTGACGATGGGAACTTCAATCTGTCCAACCTGGTTGTTCGCCCAGTACGCGATGGGCTGGTGTCCCTGGGTAATCGCCACATGGGGAATGCCCAAATTCACCAGATAGGTCATCACCGCTTCTATGGTTTGACAACCTGGAGGATGAAAATTGGCGGAACAAATCACATAGTCGGCTAGCGGCAGCACCGTCTCAAATCCGACTTTCCAACTGCCGCCATCAATGACGACCGGAATTTTTTGGGCGTGAGCCTGGGTGGCGATCGCGCGTCCAACGTCCATTTGATGCCCATCAATCAGCACCACATCCACATTTTGCAAACTGTGAGCGGGAATGCGGCTGGCGATCGCCTGCGTTTTCACCGCATTGATGGAAACAACCGCCCGTTCTCCAGTCGTTCGCGTCACCATAATGGAAGAGACGGGTGGCGGTTCGGTCCGCTCAGCGTCAAGATCTTGTAGCGTCACCCCATACTGCTGTAGATCTGTCAGAATCAACTGAGTCATGGGATGAGTGCCCAACGCACCTAGCACGCTCGCCTGGTTGCCTAAATGACTGAACGCCACCGCTGCATTGGTCGCGGGGCCACCCGCGGATACAGTGTAGTCAGACGCTACGATCTTTTGATTATGGGTGGGTGGGCGATCGACCAGATAAACCAGATCCAAGGTCACTAGACCGACAAAAAGCCCGCGGTGTGTTTGCCTGAACGTCATTTGGCCGTAATCAGTGGTCGGTGGTCAACTCAACTCAGCTCTCAAACCCGTCTCGATTCTGCCTCTGCTCTGTCTTACCCTACACCGTCTGCCATGCCAGGAACGCTTTACCTTGTCGGAACGCCAATCGGCAACCTGGAAGATATCACGTTCCGGGCGATCCGAATTTTGCAAACAGTTGATTTGGTTGCGGCAGAGGACACGCGCCATACCGGAAAACTGCTCCATCATTTTCAGATTACGACGCCGCAAGTCAGCTATCACGATCACAATCGTCACAGTCGTACAGCCGAACTATTGGAGCGGCTGCAGCAGGAGACATCGATTGCCCTTGTCACCGATGCGGGCATGCCGGGAATCTCTGATCCCGGCTATGAGTTGGTGAAAGCGTGTGTGGATGCCGATATTGCGGTGGTGCCAATTCCAGGCCCTAGTGCGGCGATCGCGGCGCTGATTGCTTCTGGCTTACCGTGCGATCGCTTCGTCTTTGAAGGCTTCTTGCCTGCCAAGTCCCAGGCTCGTCGCACCCGCCTGGAAACGCTGCAAGCTGAGACACGGACGCTCATTTTCTACGAAGCGCCCCACCGACTGCGTCAATCGCTGCAAGATTTCCTTGTTTTGGGCGCAGACCGTCACATTGTGTTGGCACGCGAACTCACGAAGCGCTATGAGGAAATCTGGCGTGGGACTGTGACAGCCGCGATCGAGCACTATAGCACCCACGAACCGCAGGGAGAATTTACCGTGGTGGTTGCTGGAGCCGAACCCACGCCGCTCGTTTTATCGGAAGCGATGCTTAAAATAGAGCTGCAACAGCTTTTGCAACAGGGGGTGTCGCGATCGGACGCGAGCCGCCAACTGGCCCAACAAACCGCCCTCCCTCGTCGCCAGATCTACCAACTCGCGCTATCCATTCCCGAACCCATATCCATTTCTGAACCAGTTTCTGAGTTAGATTGAGGGTGCATCCGGAATCAAGATGTCCTGCGATGATCTTTGATGCAAAGAGGGAATATTAACATCGCGTTGGACAGATTTTTGCGTTTATGAGTCAACTATTTGGTATTGGGCTGCTGCTCGCTGGCATGTATTTTTTGGGTCAAAACATCATGTTTTCGACCTACTATTCGCCCTACTTTTGGCGCAATCTTCCAGCAATAGGGTCCGTTTTAGCCATCATGGGCGGTGTCATTTCGCTATTGTTGTTCCGTCGCCAAACGGGCAACTTTGGCTGGATTTTACTGATTTTTGGCATTGTGCTCGTTTTTCTCAGCGGTGGCGTGATGCTAAAACCAACGAGCCTCTGGAACTTTCTGATTGCCTTTGCTGCTCTCGTTTCAGGCTTCAGGCTGCTGACCGAAGGCAGACTCCGGTTCTAGCATGAACCGCTCTCACTGTGTAGAACGAAGGCAACCAACTACCAACAACGTTACTAGGCGCTCTGAAAGACTTCGTTGGAAAACATTTCTGTGAGTGCGCCCAGATAGGGCAAAAAGACGGCGACATCGTTAGGAGCAAGGCGATCGTGCATTTCCCAGCCGATCGCTTGCAGCATTTCCTGCACCAACCGCCAGCTAACATTCAATCGGGGATAGAGCATCGCACAGAGTGGAAATAACTCGCGCTGCACCGATTGAATGCTGTCTTCTAGAACGCATAGACATAGATAGACTTGAAACATCTCGACATCCCGGATGCTGGACGTTCTCACCGGGGGCGAACTGAGCGCACCGCTGTAGCTCTCGTAGCTGGGATATTGTCGGCACACTTGCTTGCAGACTTCCTGCGCGATGCGGGTGCTGATCGGCAACAGGTGCTGCACTGCCTGCAGTGCCACCGACGCTGGCGGATGGTTGGCTGCTGCTTCGTAGGCTGCCCGCAGTGGCATATACAGGTGGTCATCCATCACTTTGAAATAGGGTTCCAGCAGGAGGCGCTCGGCGGAGGACAGGCTTTCGAGGAGCGTTTGTCCGGTGTAGTGAAACTGCATGCTCACAAAGCCGATCGCCCGTGGATCCTCTGCTGTATATTTCTGACGCACGCGACCAAAATCGCCGCCTACAATGACAGACAGTCGCCGGGGGGTAACGCGATCGCCATAGGCATCCAGCGCCTTTTGAAACAGATCGTGCGAGTCGGCAGCGATCTGCCAGGGATTGATCACATCCAGGTCGATACCATGGCGGCGCACCTCTTCTGACAGTAGACTTTCAGTCAGTGACCAGGCTTGAGCACTGGCCAACTTCAAATTCTGCTTCAAATGGTTTGCGGTACGTACCCGACCAGCTTGCGAGGTAATCTCTGCTAAGTCTGCACTCTTTCGCAGTCGTTCGGCAGCATCACGTGTGGTAACCGAGATGATGTAATTTTTTGCCCAAAGCGCTGCCAGAGATGAAATTTTTGCTGGAGGAACCTTTGCCATCCCTGAATGTTTTGAGGATTTTGCAGTACTAAGATGCTGAATTCTAGCCGCAGTCGGTTCGACTGAGAAAGCCATTGGATTACCCAGATTTACTAAATTAAACAGGTCACTTGGGTGCAGCAAGTAATGACGATCGCGGACTCATTGGGGGGCAAGGTTGAGTCAATCGCACCAAATTACAGAAATTACAGGAATTACAGAGATGACGATTACAGAAATGACGGATCTCACTCCAGGGGCGGGATTGAATCCGATCCGCGTTGAGGTTAAGTATGCTGTAATTACGCATCAAAAAACAACGATCTAGTTATGATTATTAACTTTTAATTAAAATTACTTAACAGTTGCTGGGTGAACCTGCAGCGTACTCAGGGATGGCCAGATCTTCAAACAGAATCATCCTGAAAATTATTCTTTTTTGGCACAAAAGAATGACATTAAATCTACTGTCAGGAAAAATAATGCCGCTGTTAGAAAAGGACTTTGAACCAGCGCATGGTTGAGCGGCAATTATGCTTCTGCATCATGCCAAGGCCGGTTCAAAATGGCTGGTTAGCTAAGATCAGCACCAACAGTTTCATGGATTATGAGCAGATTGCTTTTCATGCCAGCTTGTCGGCTCTCTTTATTTCGGCCCTCTTTATTTCGGCCTTCCTTGTTATGGATATGGGTGTTATGGATCTGGGTGCTCGGCATTTTCCTCGTTTGTGCTGCACCCGCTAACGCCGTCACCTCCACTGGCAATGGCGAGGTCAGGGGATCAGTGCTCAATCTGCAGCAGCAGCAGCGCGAAGAGCCTGCGTCTGTGCTGCAAAAACTGGCTCAGGCAGAGGTTGTCTATCTCGGCGAAACCCACGATCGCCCCGCTGATCATCAGGCACAGCTGGACATAATTCAAGCGCTGCAACGGTTGCGCCCCCATCTGACGATCGCCATGGAAATGTTTCAACGTCCCTACCAGTCGGTTCTAGACCGCTATTTGGCCGGGCAGCTGACAGAAACCGAACTGCAAGATCTCAGTCAGTACAAAAAACGCTGGGGCTACAGCTGGGAGTTTTATGCCCCTGTGCTCCGGTTTGCGAAAGACCATAACCTGCCCGTAATTGCCCTCAATACCCCCACTGAGGTCACGCGCAAGACCGCTC
>JAJPKC010000511.1 GCA_021323955.1 Oscillatoriales cyanobacterium Centralia_MAG_596
CGATCCTGTTCACGGGTGGCGGGTTGGCCTTGTATCCAGCGGCAGACCTGGCCTCGCTGGCGATCGGGAAAGCGGGCATTCGCAGCTTGGCATTTACGCTGGCGCAAGAGTTAGCGCCCGATGGTATCCATGTGGGCACCGTGACGATTTGCGGTACTGTGCAACCGGGAACCCACTTTGATCCAGATACGATCGCGCAATCCTATCTCGCGCTCCATCATCAATCGCCTGGTGCGTTTGAAACTGAAGTGGTCTATCAGTAAATATCACCGTAGCCATATCATGCCATTCCATTACGCCACCCAATCTAGCAAGGAAATCTAGCTCCATGACGACTGCCGCCGTTCTGTTTAGTGACGCACCGATCGCGTTAGTCCCCGCCCAGACGGTTGTTGAATTTCCAGTGAACACCTTCCTGGAGAGTATCGCAATCAGCCCCGACGACACGCTGTATATCACCAGCCATTACGAGGGAAAAGTCTTTCGGATCAGTGCGGATGGTGTTGTAAGCACCTTTGTGGCGATCGCGGGAAAGGCAACGGGTTTAGCGTTCACACCCGATGGCACGTTGCTCCTGTCCGGGTGGGATGAGCACGACACGGCTGTGGTCTGGCAGATTTCACCCCAGGGTACGGCAACGCTGCTGGCGTCATTGCCGGATGCCGTCTTTTTGAATGGCTTGACGCACCTGACCGACTCCCGTTACCTGATTGCTGATTCCTATCGTGGTGCGATCTGGGAACTGGACGTGAACCAGGGCAGCGTGCGAATCTGGCTGGAACATCCCCTGCTCGCGCGTGCCAACCCTGAAAACGGAGTACCGGGCGTCAATGGCTTAAAAATCTTTGGCGACGTACTACATGCTTCAAACACGCAGAATGCTCAGTTAATCCGCATTCCAGTTCAAGCAAACTTTCAACCGGGGGAACCAGCGATTTTTGTTCGCAATGCCAATATTGACGACTTTGCCTTTGACCAGGCTGGCAATCTCTACGGCACCACCCACGTATTTAACAGCGTGGTGAAAATTGAGCCAAACGGTAATATCACGACGATCGCCCAGGCTGAGCAGGGGATGGCCGGCTCAACCGCTGTTGCCTTTGGTAAATCGGTGCACGGACGAACCCATCTGTATGTCACGACCAATGGTGGCATGTCCTTTCCACCCCCGGCAGGCGTTGAGGCAGCAAAAGTGGTGCGTCTGGACGTAGGAGTTGATGGACTACCGCTGGGATGAGTGCGATGAACCATGCTGGCAAACGCGAACGGGACTCGAACCCTGGTTTACCCTTTCGACCCAGCAGGCGATCGCGCCGCCCCTTCGGTACAAGATGCTGGTGATCACCTGTCTCGCCGGATTCTCAACGATCAACGCGATTAATGGTGTGATGGAAGTCCTGCCGCCCCTACCACCGCTGCTTCGCACGCTGGTCGCCACGCTTACCCTGTTATCCCTGATGACCGACATCATCATGCCGCGGATGACCAAACTATTTGCAGGCTGGCTCTGTCCAAAGTCCAAATATCCACTGGGAAATTAGAATGACTGAAATTGCAAAGCAAAACTTGATCATTGGTCATACATTCGTTAAACAATTTTTAGGGAAGGGCGACACCAGCATTGCGTCAGATGTATTAGATGAATCGGTACAGGTCATCACGGGATTGAAACCCACCGGCCCCATTGATGGATTAGATGAGTACAAACAAATATTCAGCCGCTTTTTTGATGCATTTCCACCGGTGTCGGAGCTGGTGATCGAAGACAGCTTTGCCGTTGACGATCGCGTAGTCATTCGATTTCGCTCCGTTCAAAACCATGCCAAAGATTTTTTTGGTGTAGCAGCAACCAATCGTCCCATCACGTTTATCGAAACGCACGTTATGCGATTGCGCGATCAAAAGATTGTCGAAAATATTGTGAGCGCCACCAATCTGGAGTTTGAAATGTTGATGGCTCCGGTGCTGGCACCCTTAATCCTGAAATCGGAGCACCAATAGGAACATGGGCGGCCCGATGCTGGTTGGCGATGCCGGACGCGACACACGGAACCGCAACGGCACAGGCGAATAACAAGTCATCCGGCAGGAATGCCGTGGCCGGGATTGACGTGGGCAATGCGATCGCCCTGTCCCCCGTCAATCCGCCACAAGAATCTAGCGATCCGATCAGCCATCAGTGCGGTCAGAAAATGAGCCAGTGCTGCTCGCAATACACAGCTCTCTAAAGTGCTCCTGATTTCGTTTATTTCAGACAGATGCAGAGCGTGCTCCAACAAGGCATAGGATGGATGAAGCCTGAATGACGAGGATGGAGTATGGTAAAGCGCTTACATCGCCGCAGAATAAATCCGACTGATCCTGGGAAAGGCCCATCGTGGCTCGATCGACGACGCTGTTCCTGGCTCCGGACTGGATTAGTAGGAACCGCAGCGGCAGCATTCATTGTAAGTTTCGCCGCACTGCCCGTGAAAGCGGCAACCGTGACGGCTGGATTGTTTGGGTTGCCCATTCCAAGCCTGCCCATTCCCGGCGGCTCCGTGGAGGATGTGTTGCAGGGCGCGATCGCAGACCAGCTCATCAAAGCGTTAGGCGGGACGTTAACGAGTGAAGCCCCAATTACGTCCAGCAGTGAGGCCCTCTTTCCCACGGTGGCGCAATTGCCCGGAACCGCGTTTAAGCCCCAGCCGCTACCAGCCACGTTGATTTCGCAAATTCGCAGTACCGGCGATGGTTCCGTTGCGCTGCTGCCGGGAGACTACCGCATTCCCGTCGATGTCTTTTGCATGAAAGTGTCGGCGCACAGTCCCGCTGGGCATCGTTACCTTCTGGCACCCCTCAAAGGGAAATGGGCAGACGTGATCACGGCACTGAATGCGCGATCGGCAGGCACCACCATTCCCCACACTCAGTTGCAGGTGCTGTCGTGGAACTTGCAAGCGGGCATGAAGTATGACGAGTTGACACCCGAACTGCAGGCGATCGTGGATCAACTGCTGCCCGACTACAAACCGCGCCTTGCCAAAAGCTTTTATGAGCAGATTGAGTCAACCTGGAGTCAGCTTTCTGGGACAGTTCCGGGGTTGCCGTCGATGGATTCGGCCCTGGGTCGTCTGGGGGATGTCGGCAGGGCGATCGTCACGCTGCGCCAAACTCGCGAGACCTTGATCCAGTACGGCAATAATTTTGAGGGACTGTCGCGTACGTTTGTCCTGAGCGGGCAGACAGCAACGCCTGGTGACGCGGCGAATACACCGTGGAGCCAGATCAGCCCACGCGTCTACGCACGGCTCGTGACGCAGGGAACCTATGCCGATCCGGGTGAACTCCAGGTGCGCGTGGTGGCGGAAACACTCTCACGC
>JAJPKC010000302.1 GCA_021323955.1 Oscillatoriales cyanobacterium Centralia_MAG_596
GACTCGCTTTAATTCGCTATATTGGCTCATAGGGTTTCTACAGACTGTGGTAATTCTGATGAAACCCTACACTGCTCATCCTTTCAAGCTTTTTGTCCCGTACTTAGGTTCCGACCAGGCTTCCAGTAAGCCATGCAATTTGAGGTCTTGGAGTTGGTTGATTGTGGGTTGCATCAGGCTGTTACCAGTAAAGGGACACTCAGTTGTAATAGGCGGCACCGCGCACGTTGTCATGCTCAAGCACGGGTGACGTCGGGGTTTCCATCAAGAGGGGGGCTTGCTCGCGATGATGTTGCAGGATGGACTTGAGTCGCCGATAGCCCACCATGCCGAAGGTATTCGCCCGCTGGCAGGCGGCTTCCAAGCGCTCATCTCCATAGCGGGAGGCTAAACTTTGGAGTCCCTTGAGGGTGCGAAAGGATTGCTCCTCATGGGGTTTACTGGAAAAGATCATTTCGACCTGCGTGGTGGTGTGCGGACCGAGGCGAGTGGCCCAAGCCAGAAAGTTTGCTTTAGACTGGCTTTGATAAGCCCGGTGTGCCGATGGCATGTGGTCTGTCAGGGTGCTATGTCGATAGGGCACCGACGACCGGGGGTGGACGGCAATCCGTTGATGGTCATAGAAGATTTCGACCACTTGTGCACTGCTTTTGACGTGCACGTCCCGACGGACATACCAATAGGGCACCGAGTAATAATGCTTCTCGACCTCGATGTGATAATCAAGATTGACCTTGGCCTGCTTCCAGGTCGCAAAGACAAAGGGAGAGGCGGGTAAAGGCTTGAGGGCTGGCTGGTCCAGCCGCTCAAATAGGTCCAGGCGCGAGGAGCCATAGTCGGACATCGTCCGCTCATTCAGACGTTTGAGCAGCGGTCTGATAGCCTCATTGAGCGTGCTGAAACTGCTGAAGGCTTGATGTCGCAAGGGCGCGAGAATTTGGCGTTCGACCTCTTGGACGGCTTTCTCGACCTTGGCTTTATCCTTTGGGGCTTTGGGGCGTGCCGGCAGCACGGCGACTTGGTAGTGCGCGGCGAAGTCCTGATCGCTGCGGTTGACCCCAGGCTCATAACGGCAGGGGTCGGTAATCCCGGCTTTCAAGTTATCGGGCACCAGACATCCAGGCACGCCACCGAAAAACTGCTGTCGCGTATCACAGTAATTGACCTCGATCTCACGCTATTTGAGCGCGATCAAAAGAGGATGAAATGGTTGCAGGGAGGGAGGTTGAGGGATGTAGTACGGGTGAGATTGGGATTTCACGGAAACCGACCGAAGTTTTGGGTGGAGCAATCTCACGCTAGTTGACCGGAGCGAGACGATGATTGCGGGGAAGCAATCATAGTGGGATGGAAGATGGAGAAAGCAGTCCCAGCGAAAATGGCACAAGCGGGATGCTCACACAGCCTGCAATTGAGCTTGCCCTTGAGCGAGACGGCGGAAACCGAGGACGAGGGTGGCCATGTCTTGCATGTGGGAGCACTAAGCCCGGCGGTGCAAGAGCGGGTTGGTATGATCCAGCAGGTCATGGGTGCGCGAGGGAGCAAGCGATATGCTCAGGTGCAACAAGAAGCGGCTGGGCAGTTAGGGATGAGTGTGCGGAGTTTCCGACGGCTAGTGCGGTCGTGGCAAGAGGAAGGCGTTGCTGGTTTAACGCGGCAGGAGCGATCGGACGCTGGAGCGCTCAAGATCACCGAGGCATGGCAGAAGTTTATTGTCAAAACGTATGAAGAAGGGAATCGCGGCAGTCGGCGCATGAGCGCGGCGCAGGTGTTCATTCGAGTGAAAGTGCATGCCCAGGCACTGGGGGATAGGGCATATCCGAGTCGTGCGACGGTATACCGGGTGCTCAAACCTTACGTTGAGAACGGGCAACCGAAGCGATCTCTGGGATGGCGAGGGGATCGGCTGAAGCTGAAAACTCGCGACGGGAAAGAGCTTGTGATCGAGTGGTCAAATCAGGTGTGGCAGTGTGATCACACCCGCGCAGATGTCCTTATCGTTGATCAAAGTGGCTCGATTCTAGGACGACCGTGGCTGACGACGGTCATCGATCGTTACTCCCGATGCGTTATGGGATTTCATCTTGGTTTCGATGCGCCGAGTGCCTCTGTTGTGTGTCTAGCCCTCCGCCATGCGATTTTGCCCAAGCAATACAGCGGCGCTTATGCCTTGCAACAGCTGTGGGGGACGTATGGGCTACCGCAATACCTGTACACAGACGGCGGCAAAGACTTTCGGTCGCAGCACTTGGAACAGGTTGCGACCGAGTTAGGCCTCGTTTTATGCCTTCGCCGTCAGCCCTTGGATGGGGGTATTGTGGAGCGACCGTTTGGGACTTTGAATACTCAATTTTTCTCAACGCTACCGGGTTATGTCAGCAGCAATATCGAGACGCGCTCGCCGAAAGCTGAATCAGAGGCATGTTTAACGCTACTGCAAATGGAGCAGTTGCTAGTGCGCTACCTGGTGGATCACTACAATCAAGCCATTGATGCCCGCATGGGCAACCAGAGTCGCATCGGGCGATGGGAAGCCGGACGGATGGCCCAACTGCCGTTGCTGGGCGAACGGGAATTAGACATCTGCCTGATGCGACGGGATCGCCGCACCGTCTACCGCAATGGGTATCTACAATTTGCCAATCTGACGTACCAGGGAGAGCATCTGGCTGGCTATGCGGGT
This sequence comes from Oscillatoriales cyanobacterium Centralia_MAG_596, assembly GCA_021323955.1. Taxonomy (GTDB): domain Bacteria; phylum Cyanobacteriota; class Cyanobacteriia; order Leptolyngbyales; family Leptolyngbyaceae; genus Stenomitos. The sequence goes on from JAJPKC010000302.1 coordinate 2,684, forward strand.
GAGAGTGTGGTGCTGCGCTACAATCCACGGGATATTACGACGGTATTTATTTATCAAGCGCAAGCGGGGAAAGAAGTGTTTCTCGCCCGTGCTCATGCCCAAGGGTTGGAAACCGAATGCTTATCGTATGCGGAAGCGCAAGCCATTAGTCGGCAGATCCGAGCCAGCGGCAAAGTGATTAGCAACCAATCAGTGCTAAGTGAAGTGCGGGATCGGGATCTTGCGATTGAGAAACGACAACGCCAACAGCGTCAGAAGAAAGCAATGGTGCTCCAACCGCTTCCAGAAGCACCCAAACCACCTGCGATCGATGGGCAAGGAGAGTCTGATCACTCCCCAAACCAGTCTAAACTTGAGGGTTCTGATGCTTCTGTTGCTGACTACAATGAAGCGTCCGATGGGGGTGAGATTGAATCTGTGAAAGCGAAAAAGCCTGTACCGTATGTGCGGGTGCGTGACTACGAGCAAATGAGGCGGGAGGCGGGTCTACTGTGAAGGCAGAAGCACGGGAACGGATTGTGCTGCCACCGGGTGTAATGGTACCAGAGACGCAGGTTGAACTTGATCGCCTCGAACGGCAATGCTTTGTGGAGTTAGAGCGTGTGCAGCAGTTTCACACTTGGTTGGACGACAAACGGCAGTGCCGGCAAGCTTGCCGAGTGATTGGCGATTCTCGAACGGGAAAAACACTCGCCTGCGATGCTTATCGCCTCAAATTTGCGGCCCAAACGGTCAGCGGCGATGTCCCGTTCGTTCCGGTTATCGACTGGCACGCGACCACTGAAACGGGGCAGCGAGAATTGTTTTTAGGGTTATTAGAGCATTTGAAATATCGTGTGGTCAGTGGCACAATTTCTGACTTAAGAGAGCGCACCCACCGCTTGCTCAAAACCTGTCAGGTAGAAATGATTATCCTCGATGAAGCCCATCGCTTCCGCCCCAAAACGTTTTCTGAGATTCGGGACATTTTTGACCTGCTCAATATCTCTGTCGTGCTAGTCGGCACTGACCGTCTGGATGCAGTTGTCCGTCGAGACGAGCAAGTGCATCACCGCTTCATGGCGTGTCATCGCTTTCATCGGCTCGATAGTCAAGCCTTAGAAGCGACAACCGCCATTTGGGAAGCGTACGTCTTGAAATTGCCGCACCCCTCAAACTTAACTAGTGCTCCGATGCAGAAGGTGTTAGGAACGGCCACTCGTGGGTATTTGGGTTTACTGGATGAAATTTTGCGAAATGCTGCCCGTCGCGCCTTATTGTTGAAGCGATCGCACATTGACATTAACCTGCTGACCCAGGCGGCAGCGGCGTACCAGTAATGGCATGCGACAGTTGGGTGTTCCGAGTGAAAGCTTACGACGGGGAAAGCCTTGGATACTTCCTGGGACGATTTCGCCGTGCCAATGTGTTGAGCCACAAAGCGATCGCCCAACATTTAGGTGTTCGAGTCGAGTGGGTGAAAGCCTGGGAATCCCCTTCGCTCAGGCGGAATCCCACCAATCTCCAACTGCTAGCCCTCTCCAAACTGGTAGACATTGAATGTGAACAACTGACGACAATGCTGCCGCCGCAAGACCTTCATCTGCCAACTCGCTTATGTCCAGCTTGTTATGCAGAAGCGCCTATCCACCGAGTGAGTTGGCAGCAAAAAGGTGTGGACTGGTGCGATCGTCATGGGCTTCGCCTCTTATCTAGCTGTCCAGTTTGTCAGACGGGTTTTCGGACGCCAGCCTTATGGGAGGACGATCGATGTGAGCAGTGTGGGTTGCCATTGAGTCAAATGCAGACCGTTAGCCCCTAAAGGCAAGATGATCGCACGATCGTCAGCGGCTTGTTGCCAGGAGCAATTTAATCACCCAGGTCATGTCTCTGCCACTGGATGGTTCATGGTTTTGTTGGAAGCGCCGTTTGAGTTGTTTGAGTAGCGCTTCTTGTTCTAAAACGTCGGCTGAGTCGGTCCCCTGGGCGGGTGTTAGCTTGCGGGTGATCGTCGCCCGTCGATGTTGCATCTTCTCGGTATTGAGTGCAAGGCAAGCGGCAAAAAAAGCAGGTTGCAGAGCCTGAATTTCACGTTCCATCTTAAACACGTGCATGCGGCGATCAATCATCTCATCGATGATGTCAAGTGGACTGCTGAGGCTGTGGTCAATGGGCGACTGATCTGAATTGGGTAACTCTAATCGCATCTCTAAATCGAGTTGACAGTGTGCTGCGCCAGCTTATGCCAAAGTTACGATTTCAGCGATGAAAAATCATGAAGTGCATCGAGGAGTACAAAGAACTAATTAGCTTATCCTCATCGCATCCCTATAAAGCGATCAATAAAACTGCTAGACTCTCACGTCTCAAGTAAGAGCGTCACTTAATCTCATAGGGACGGCAATCAGCGAAGATAATAGCTTCACTGTCCAGAAATCCCGCGATTCTCTTACAGAGACACTGCGTGAACGCCATTTCAAGCACCATTTCTAGCGGGTACTGAGTTTCTTGGGAGTGAGCCAGCCGTGCCCGTTGAATGCGCTCTGGTAGAGCTACCAAGAACATCTTTGCTGCGACCGGACTGAGATGTTCATCATGTTGTTGGGGCTGGACTGGCTGATTGCATGCATCCCTCATCGGGTCTCTGGACTTATCGGGTGGTTGATCGATGCTTCATCCACCTCTCTTCGACAGCGAGGGCACAGACCGTAAAAAAGCCCCTCTATCCCTCTAGGTTTTGACTTGTGATAAAGGCTTTGAGTGCGGTGACATCCTTGCCTCTGTTTTGGGTGCGGAGCTGCGTGATGCCGTGTGCTGCGTGCATCGCCTC
>JAJPKC010000548.1 GCA_021323955.1 Oscillatoriales cyanobacterium Centralia_MAG_596
AGGCAGGCGACTTGCTTCTAGTCTTCCCAACAATGAGCATCGAGCGCAGTTTGATGCAAAATTAGGTTTTTCGGTGGGTCAATCAAAACGGACTGCGGCTATCCCGCTTCCCTCACTGATTACCTATTGAGCAAAAGTTAATGAGTGGGAGAAACCTAAAGCAAGGAGCGATCGTCGAGTTGGAACAGGAAATTGGTTTTGAGCAAACACAGTAGCGATCGGCGCTGCCCCTGCTTCAGGCAAGCATGCCGTAGTAACGCCGCAAAAGTGATTTCGGCAAAAGTACTAGCAGCAGACCCAGATCGGCCGATGTCTGAAAGTTGCGATGTCTTAAAACTGGATTGAGCCTATAACTACAGGCCCATCAGCTTGTCGTGACGTTACTCCAACCATAACCAAAGCTACCAATAAATCCAGCAACAAATGTTAGTACATTGAACTGATGGCTTTTCGCTGGAACGCTGCTGTGCCTTAAGCATTAGGCTTTTTTAACCCGACAGGCAAAACACTTATAGGCTTGCTGCCCAGAAAGGTTGTCGTAGTACTGGTCGTTCAGTAACAAGTTGGTGGGTTCATAGAACGGAACTCCTAAATCCGCTGCTACTTTTTGCGATGGGCCAAACCAGTTGGGCACAAAAATGGTGTCTTCGCGCATGTCCTCCCAGATCAAGGCCGTGCCTTTAATGACTCCGTTAGGACTTTCAACGAGCACCTCATCCCCATTCTGGATACCTGCCGCCTTCGCCACTTTGGGGTGAAGCTGTACCAGACGAATGCCATCCAATTGCTTCCCAGTCTGTGTCCAGTGCGTAACGGAGTGAAAATGGGCAACACTGGATCGGCCACTCATCCCCATGAGCGGATAGTGCTGCTGCAGCGATCCTGAAGTGCGATCACCAAGCTTCACCTTCTGCGTCAGGGCTTGCGGATTGACTGGATTCTTGACCAGTTCCGTGCTGTAGGTCAGTGTCGGATGCGACCCAGTGACATCAGGATGGGTGTAAAATGTTGGCAACGCCGCATGTCCTGCTCCCGCCAGTTGCGCTTGCATCGCGGCTGTGTAGATTTCCACCTTACCGCTGGGTGTCAGGAATCGTTTACCCTGGTTCTTCGGGTTCAGGGCCTCGGCCGCCTGATACCAGGAGGGATGATCCAGGTAAAGGGTACTGACACCAGGATGGTTGACCGATGGACAGGGCCAACGCAACGGTTCTTTGCGGTTTTCCAGCCGTTCCTGGGTCATACCACCCATGCCGGGTGTGTTCGCAACAAAGGTGGTCCACAACTTGCCGTAGTCCTTCCAATCAAGGGGAAAGTTTGCGGTCCAATAGTCAGGCGGATGCGTCTGATCCAGTTTGGCCGTAGCATGAGCCAAATCAATCCAAATATGCCAATCCGGGCGGGCTTCACCCACGGGTGGCACCACCTGTTTTTGCCAGCGAATGGCGCGATCGTCCCGCCGCATGTACACCGTTTCCATCTCAAAGGCGGTAGTGACAGGCAGGATGAGATCGGCGTAATAGGCGGATTCTTCCATGAACAATCCGGTGTAGACATAGAACTCAAGTTTGCGGTAGGCTTCCCGCACCTTCTGCTGGTTGGCAGAGGACAGCAGGGGATTCCCTTCGGTGACAATGGCTTTCAAGGCATAGGGCTTGCTGGTCAGAATCGATTCTGCAAAGTAATCGGGACCGACCGGTAGTGCCGCCGCCTTCTCAGGGATTTGGACCTGCAGCGGTGGCAGATTCAGCCCACCCGGCCAGGTGTTGTGCATGAAGTTGCAACCACCCCCGTTGACGCCGATGTTGCCCGTGATGGCGGCTAAAAAGGTCAGCGAGCGATAGGTGTCAAACGCGCCAATTTGATGGGAAATGCCGGCATTACAAAAAATGGCGGCGGGTTTTGTAGTGGCATAGTCTGTGGCCAGTTGCTTAATTTGAGCCACAGGGATATCTGTAATTGCGGCTGCCCACTCCGGGGTATAGCCATGTTGCGTTAAATGCTGTTTGAGTTCGTCAAACCCCAGCACCCATCGCTGGACAAAGGCAGCATCATAAAGGTTATGGGTCACGATATGATGCAGCATCGCTAGGACCAATGCCAGGTCGGTATGGGGTTTCGGTGCCAGCCATGTGTCTGCCTGTGCGCCAGTGGGTGTGAGACGTGGGTCGATCACCACTAATTTGGTACCTGTTTTTAAGCGGTGACGCAATAGATAGGCAAAGGTGACGGGCTGGGTTTCGGCCTGATTCGTGCCCAGGAACAGTAAGAAGCGAGCAGCACCGAGATCTTCTTTCCCAGTCGCACCATCAAGGCCATAACCATTGGTAAAGTTACCCAGCCCAAACGTCCATGCCAGAGCGTTGCCGCCAGCATCATTACAGACAGGACCCACATCCGTATCATTGGGACTGCCCAGCAGTGTAAAGTAGCGATTCACCAAAGAGCCTGTGCCACGCGGTAGCCTACCCGATGTCCGGTTGGCGATCGCCCTCACTTCACCAGCATCGCGCAAAGCCAGAAAGCGTGCGGCGATCGTCGTCAGAGCTTCATCCCAGGTAATGGGTTCAAACTTTGACTCTGGCGACCCTTTCTCACCACTCACCCGCTTCAGCGGTCGGGTCAGGCGAAAGCGGTTGTAGACCAATTCAGTCATCATGGGTCCTTTGACACACAGTGCTCCCGCCTGTACCGGATCATCCGGCTCCCCCTGCACAGCGACAATGCGTCCGGCCTTGACATGCACCTGTAAGCCGCAGAGGCAATTACAGAATTGGCAGGCACTCGTGACAATGCGATCAGGTTGGAAGACTGCCGATTCTTTCGTAAAGTCAAATTCTGGTGGCCTGACCGCCGCTTCAGAGGATTCGGACACAGTCGCTGGCGGTTGCTCCGGCTTGGCCGCAACGGCGTTATCAGCAAGCCGCTCAGCGCCGCTCACGGCAGCGGCACCGATGGCCAGCTTTTTCAGAAAGTGCCGACGCGACGCTTTTTGCTTGTGATTGGCGGTCATTTAATCCTCCTGAAGCTGTGGGCGAGCATCCTTGAGAAGTTGGACAGCAGAGCGCCGTGACTCTGGTACTTTAGTCCTGGAAATCGCCTTTGGCAAGCAACCGATGACATGCTTTGATGTGAGAGGTTAAGAATGGAACCCTTTTTTCACATCCCCTGACGATCGCTACCACGGTCAAGTACAGCAGATTGCCTTGGAGTTAGCATCGTGGCATGCGCTCAATGCGATTACTCTTTGAAACCCCAGAGGCCGCCCGAGCGGTTGCTTTCATGCTGTAGTGCGAGTACGACAGCTGCACGATGATTGCGCTGCCGCTGAAAACCGCGATCGCACTCACTATTGCAGACTCCTGCTTTGCGGGCGACCCTATCTATTAGAGTTGTTGGGTAATAGGCCGAAAAATCCTTGCAACCTAATCCCAATCTAAGTACGGGACAAAAAGCTTGAAAGGATGAGCAGTGTAGGGTTTCATCAGAATTACCACAGTCTGTAGAAACCCTATGAGCCAATATAGCGAATTAAAGCGAGTC
>JAJPKC010000404.1 GCA_021323955.1 Oscillatoriales cyanobacterium Centralia_MAG_596
AATATAGGCCCAGACACAGAGAACATCAGAAAAGTAGGAAATGCGAATTGGTTCCATTGAGCTTAGAGGCAGAAGAATGCAAGACTGGAAGATTAGTATTGGACTCTACAGGAAAAATGTTGGGCTGAGAAGCCTGCTGAAACGATGCTTCGTTAATTGACCATTGCGACAACGATTTGCAAGCTTCATTCTCTAAGGGCTTCCAGCTGAAATACCAAGAGGTTTTGGTGTCTCTGCCAAAACCTCTCAGCCTTGAGCAGGTGAACGATACAAATAGTACGCCTTCTACTACACAGCAGCTAACGCGCTCAGATCAAGCTTGCAAGGCGTGACAGTTGAGTGAGTCACCTTGACGTTATAAGTAACGTCAATTTTTATGGTGCCGAGGCTTTGATAGGCCTGAAGATAGGACTCTATTACTTGTTTGGCAGTGGGGTTTGGAGTTTTGGTTGGATCATATCCAATCTGACCATCCCCATTGAGATCTTTCACTTTAATTTGACTAAGATCGAATGTCCCCCCAAAGTGGATTGTATGATTACCTGCTGGTAGAGGCTTGAGCATAACCCAATAGCCGTCAGATATACCATGATCAACTTGTAAGCCGGTCGTGTAACCGCCATCTGGCCCTATATAGTGATTTTTAGGGACAACAAAACTAAATGCCTTTGGAGATTGCTGTCGGTACTGCTTCCATGCTCTTCCATGAATCAATGATTTACTATCTACTTCATAAAATAGATCCTGATTGAATTTGACAGCATCTATTACACTTTTTGTGAAGTATCGGGAATCTGCTGTTGTCCAATCAGGTGGAAGTCCAGCGTTATCTGCTGCTGAATTAACAATTGGAGCAAACAGGTAAGTTTTATCATCTACTTGAATACTTCGTACTGCTGGTGGTTCCCCGAAACCGGTTCCCGCCAACATCTGTACAGAACCATTTTTTTTAAAGTTGTTGCTACTGGTTAAGGGGTTTTTGTCTTTAGAAGTCGTTTGTATTGTTTTCCACCAAGTATTTCCCCACGCAGCTTGAGATATACCATCTACAGATTTGTTCGGTTGCACTACTGCAACAGACGCTCTGAATCTTTTGCTTGATTGTAGGGAAGTATCCAAAACAGAATCTCGTACCCAAGAAGATCGACTATCAGTTGTTAGCGTGCCAGAATGATGATCTGTATCGAGCAAAAAGTGACGATTTCCGTTATTTGAATGAAACATGTTTCACCGTTGAAATCATTAGTTTTGAATTTTTTTAACAAGAGTGCTATCTGAGGTTGCCACACCACTTTTGCTGAGTTTATAGCTCAGCGATTGCAAGAGACTGTCTAATGCACAGGCTCGTGCTTAAAGAGTGTTAGGAAAAACGCTAAAGTTTTAGAATGCTCCCTTCTGCGGCGTGGAAACAAATATTTCCTGGAGCAGAACTGTCATAGCTCAGGAAAAAATATTGTTAACGCTATGGACACTCAGCGGTCAGTTCAGAACGCCATAAGCATAAATTGAAAATAGACCCTGAGCACTGCCGCAACTCTTAAAATAGTGAAGCTGATAATCAGAATTGCTATAGATATTATCGCTGTGTTTTATGGAGAGTATGTTGTCTCTTAATCATTTTTGACTTATTTGTTGGTTGCGAATAAAGCTCGGTTATTATTTTGATTAGAACATTAAGGACATGGCAAGAAGCTGTAACATTCGACCTGATTTGGCTTTCAAATCGCTCTTGCCACACGCTAGATGATGACGCTTATATCTTGCCAAGTTGAAGGAATTAATCTGGCAGTGACTGCGATCGCTAAAGCTTCCCAAGCCTGAAATCAGCAAAGGCTGAACTCCTTTGTCTCAGCAAAGGTAGTAGTCGTTGTTGTGGCTTTTTAATGTTTAAATCATCCCGTTACTCGTGATCTTGGCTACAGGTTGGCTCGCTTCTTGATCAGACTCTTTCTGATTTGCTTTTCGATTGCGCCAGAGTTTGTAGTAGAGAATGGGAACCGCCGATCGGGACAGTAAGAGAGAAGCAACTTCACCCGCCATTAATGAAATGGCTAATCCCTGGAAGATCGGATCGGCCAGGATGATGGCGGATCCAACCACAACGGCGGCGGCTGTTAACAGCATGGGCCGAAACCGAACCGCCCCCGCGTCAATCACGGCGTCTTCTAAAGGCATTCCCTCTTTCAATCGTAATTCAATGAAGTCCACCAGAATGATGGAGTTCCGCACCACAATGCCTGCGCCAGCGATGAAGCCAATCATTGACGTAGCCGTGAAGAAGGAACCCATGATCCAGTGGGCCGGCATGATACCCACCAGCGAGAATGGGATTGCCGCCATGATCACTAACGGCGTTGTAAATGATTGGAACCAACCAACGACTAGTGCATAAATCAATACCAGCACGACGGCAAACGCAATCCCTAAATCGCGGAAAACCTCATAGGTAACCTGCCACTCACCATCCCATTTAATGGCATAGGTTTCATTTGCAGGTGGCTGTTCTGTCAGATAGGTTTGCACCTTCGCTCCCGTTGCGGGCGTCAACTTGTCGATTTTAGGTTGCAGGTTGAGCATCGCATACACGGCACTTTCAACCCTGCCGGATACGTCACCCAGAATGTAGACAACCGGTTGCAGGTTTTTGTGGTAAATGCTGGTATCTGCTGTTGTCGTTTCCGTTTTCACCAGTGTACTCAGTGGGACTAAATTACCGTTTGTGCCTTTGAGGTTAAGCGATTTCAAATCATCTAAACTGGTGCGACTGGACTGACTCAAGCGGAGATTAATTGCCACATCTTCGCGGGCATTTTCGTCATGCAGCAGCCCCACGTTTTGGCCTGCTAATGCCATTTGCAGCACGTCCGAGATCTGGGTGGGACTGATGCCATTTAATGCGGCTTTCTCACGATCGACCACCAGATGATAATCCGTTTGGGGGGCTTCCACATACCAGTCCACATCCACAACGCCAGCAGTGGATTGATACAACTGGCGAATCTGTGTGGCAAGGTCAATCTGTCCCTGGTAGTCCGGCCCGTATACTTCTGTCACCAGCGTTTGCAGCACAGGCGGGCCGGGAGGAATTTCGGCCACCTGGATGCGGGCGCTGTAGCGATCGGCAATGTCCTTTAGATGGGGACGAATGGCTTTGGCGATGTCGTGGCTCTGGCGGTGGCGATCGCCCTTCGACAAAAAGTTCACCTGAATGTCGGCAATATTGGCCCCCGATCGCAGAAAGTAATGCCGTACCAGGCCGTTGAAATTATAGGGAGAGGCTGTGCCCACATAGGTTTGATAGTTGATCACTTCTGGCACTGTGGCGAGGTATTGTCCCATCTCTCGCGTGACTCTGGCCGTTTGCTCCAGCGTCGTGCCCTCCGGCAAGTTGACCACCACCTGCAATTCACTCTTGTTGTCAAACGGCAACATTTTCAAAATCACCAGCTTAAACCCGGCCAACCCGCCGACAATGACTATCAACGCCAATATTGTTGCCATCAAAAACGTGGTTCCCCGACGCGGGTAATGCACTAATGGGTACATAAACCGGCGATACAAGCGACTCAGGGTATCTTCTCCATGGTCGTGGGTCTGGTGACTGGCACTGCTGAACACCAGCATGGTCGTCCAGGGCACAACAATAAACGCCACCAGTGCGGAAAAGATCATGGCCGCCGACGCGCCGAGCGGAATGGGACGCATGTACGGCCCCATTAACCCACCAACAAAAGCCATGGGTAAAATCGCCGCGATCACAGCTAGCGTGGCCAGAATGGTGGGGTTACCGACTTCATCCACCGCTTCCAGCACAATCTGTTGCAGTGTGCGCCGCCGATTGGTCGAGAGCTGTAATCGCGTTTTGTTTTCGGGCAGTTGGAGATGGCGACCAACATTTTCCACCACCACGATCGCGTCATCCACCAGAATGCCAATAGAGAAGATCAGCGCAAAAAAGGTGACGCGGTTCAGGGTGAAGTGGTAAAAGACGAAGCTAGCCAGGGTGAGGGCCAGCGTCACGGGAATTGACACGGCTACGACCATTGCCTCTTTGCGGCCCATGACAACCCACATCAGCAGCGTCACCGATGCCACCGCAATCAACATATGGAACAGCAGTTCGTTCGATCGCTCCGCTGCTGTCTCACCATAGTCGCGGGTAACGGTCAGATGCACATTGTCAGGAAGATAGTGCCGCTGAATTTGTGCCAGCTTGTGCAAAACGCGATGAGAAACCTGGATAGCATTGGCACCGGGCCGTTTGGCGATCGCGATTGTTACTGCCTCTGTTTCGCCAGCATGGTGAGTATTGGGCGTTGAGCGTTGCGTTCCATCGACCTGACTGCTAGTGTCTGACGCCGGATTTCTGGCTCCCTGACCAAAAAATACATAGCTGGCCGGTTCTTCCGCCCCATCCGTTACCGTTGCCACATCCCGCAAATAAACGGGTTGATTATTCGCAACTGCAACGACGAGTCCTTTGGCATCGTCCGCTGATCGAATAAAGCTCTGCGTTCTGACGAGAAACGATTGGTTGTTTTGGCTGAGCGCACCACTGGCAAGTTCGGCATTTTGCGCTTGAAAAGCCCGGGAAATATCTAACGGCGTGAGGCTAAAAGCGGTCAGGCGTGATGGATCAAGGTCGATGCGGAGCTGTCGCTTCTGCCCGCCAATGATAGTGGTTTCCGAAACGTCCGGTACCTGTTTAATCTGTTCATCCAGCTGGGCTGCAATTTGCCGTAAGTCCGCCCCCGTACTCTGTTCCCCCCAGAGTGTGAGCGTGAGAATGGGCACATCGTCGATCGACCGCGACTTGATCAACGGTTGCGAAACACCGGGCGGAATTTTGTCAAAGTTGGCGTACAGCTTGTTGTAAAGCTGGACGATCGCATTTTCTGTATTCTGCCCTACATAGAACCGCACAATCACCAGGGCTGACCCAGTCCGCGAGGTGGAGTAGACGTATTCCACACCGGGTAGCTCTTTGATCAACTTCTCCATTGGCGCAGTGACACGCTGTTCCACATCCTTTGCCGACGCTCCTGGCATTTGCACGAACACATCCGCCATCGGCACCGTGATTTGTGGTTCCTCTTCACGGGGTAAGATCAGGGTTGCGCCAATGCCTAACAGCAGCGCCACCAGAATGATCAGCGGCGTTAACTTCGATTCAATAAATTGTTTGGCGAGATGGCCGACGAATCCCAGTTTGTGGTGTGGCGGCGCGTGGCGATCGCTGTCTTGACCATTCATGGTGCGGTATACCCTATCGTGTCAATCAGAGTTTAAAAACAGTCGGCTAGTAACGTGCAGGAATGAGATGTGGAACAGAGGACGCAGCAGCGGCACATCCCATCATGCCTGAATCGCTCATCATGCCTGAACTGCCCATCTTGCGTTGTGGCCATCCCATTTGTCCGCGTACAGCTTGAGGGATGGTTACCGTCACCACCAATGCCAGTGCGGTCAGCCACATAAAGATATTTCGTTGCATGGAAACCTCCTGAGATGAGTGGAGCGATAAGGCAGTCATTCCAGTGGCGATCGCACATCCAGTTAATGTCCGAAGCACGGGTGCTGTGATCAACGTGGGTCTTGATTGGTCGTGCAACTGCAACCAGCCGCTAGTGGTTGAGCGCGATCGCTTGCCCATCACTCAGTTGTGTCACGTTATCGGTAATGATGCGATCGCCCGTCGCCAGCCCGGACACAATCTCGATCTGGTTATTCTGCTGTTTGCCCGTCTTGATCCAGCGCAGCACAGCGGTTGATTCGGAGCCATTCGTGGCCACAACATAAACACCCTGGAGTTGACCACGTTGCACTAGCGCGCTGGCTGGAACCAAAATGGTGTCCTGCGACTGGCCCAGCGGCAGTGCAATCCGACCAAACATCCCAGAGATGAGTCCGCCCGGATTGGAGAGCGGAATCTTAACCAGAAAGCTGCGCGAGTTTGGGTCTGCTGCCGCCACAATTTGCTGAATAGTGCCGTTAATGCGATGGTTGATCGCATCAATCTGCACACTCACGGGTTGGCCAACGTGCACAACCTGTAAGTTTGCCTCCGGCACAGAAATCTCCAACTGGAGACGATCGGGATTTTCAATTTTCAGCAGCGCCGTCCCGTTCATGGAGTAGGGATTGGTCGTTTCTCCCAGATACGCCAGCTTTTCAGTCACAATGCCATCAAACGGTGCAATCACCGTACCGTAGCTTTCGTTCACTGAAGCGGCCGTCACGCCGGAGCGGGCCTGATGAATGGCGGCTTGCGATTGGGCGATCGCGGCCTGCGCCTGCTGAATGCCGGCCTCCGCCTGCGCGACCTGTTCACGGGCCTGATCCAAGGCGGTCGTTGCCGTATCCAGATTAGCCTGGGAGACAGCCCCTTCCGCTCGCAGTTGGGTCGATCGCGTCTGACTAATTTGCGCCAACCGGAGCGCCGCTTGCGCTGACAGTTTTTGGGCCTTGAGCTGGCTTAAGGATGCCTGAGACCGCGCTAGTTCCGCTTCTGATTGAGCTACATTAGCCTGTGCCTGGCTGGATTGGGCCGCAATGTCCTGCACGTCTATGCGGGCCAGCACGTCGCCCTTGTGGAAGCGATCGCCCGCTTCAAGTGGGAAATAAATAATCCGGCCACTCACCCGTGTTGACAGAATAGCTTGATCGATGGGATGAACTGTACCCGATAGCGCCAGCGTTGCGGGTAGGCGTTGCGGGTGGATCGTGAGCGTTGTCACTGTAATCGGCTGATTGGCGGCGGTGGCCGGTGCCGCTGATGGCGATCGGGTGAGCTGCAAAACTCCCCAGGCACCCCCTGCCAACAGTAGTACCCCTCCCAATACCAGCCCCCACGGGTTTCGAGGAAATTTGAGCGGTATGGTTTGTTGGCGCTCCAGCGTATCATTGCTTGATTCGTTTGAGGTGGAGTGAGTCATAAGGTAGCCCGTTCCAGGATTGGTCTGAGACGATGGATGGACGAACAGATCGGGGCGTCAAAGTGCGTGTCGCGAGGCCGCATCACTCCACGGCTCTCCCCCGCTGTACCGGGTACCCTGCCCCTTGCCAGGCCAGCAAGCCACCCTGTAAGTTGTAAACCTGCTGGTAGCCCTGGGAAACCAGCCATTGCGCCGCGATCGCGCTCCTGTGCCCCGACAGGCAGGTGACTGCGATCGCCTGATGTTTTGGAATGTCTTTGAGAATACGCGCACGGTTGAGCGGCTGTGCGCCTGGAATGTGTCCCATCCAGTATTCCAACCGACCACGCACATCCACAACCAATAATTGACGCTGCTGTGCCTGGAGTTGGGCGGGTGTGAGTAACGTGGGATTTTTTGATGGTTGCTTGAGTAATTGGTTGCTCATTTTGTTGCCTCGGTTGCCTCAAATGTAAATGTCTTAATTCAGTTTCCTCAAATGTAAATGTCTTCAAACTCGGCTCATAACGGCAAATGATTTAATGAATGGCCCTGCCATGCGTGGGTCTTTAATCATGGCGGTGTAATCGCCCACGCGAAACTGCAATTTACGACTCATGTAAGCCAGACTCAGTCCCATCATGTTTAATCCCTTCGTTTTCCACTGCTGCCAATGGTCACGATCGGCCCGCAAGTCCCAATTCAATGTCTGTCCGTGGTAAGGTTCTGCGGACACCACACGCCCTTCCTGCACAGTCAAAACACCTGTTGGGGTTGGATCGGCATCAAACCCATAGCCAATGACCGAATTGAAATGAATTTTGGCTAACGCATCGGCTAGTTCTGGCTCCGCATTCCAGTGATCGCCAAATGCCTGCATCCATTCTGGTGAAAATAAATCTGCCATAAAGTTCTCCGAATCAAATTTGCCTATTATTGGTTAGCAATGGTTTGCCATTCCTGCACCAACGCAGGGGACACGGTCAACCGTACGGGGTCGTCGTTAAGCATCGGCACCGCTAATTGCAACGGTATTTCAGCGTGCAGTTCTGCTAGAAATGGTTGGAGATCGTACTGCCCCACATTGGCTTCCGGCTGAGTGGTCTGGGTAAAAATAGCGCTGGAGTTATCCGCGATCGTCAACCTGCTGCCCAGTGAGGTTGTCACCATCAACGGCTGAACGTGGTCGATCGCCACCGCACCCGGAAAACCCACCAGCCGAAGGTTAAAGCTCGTTTCGCCTGTGGGACGAAGGCGCTTAAACGCGATCGCCTGCCAGCTAGTGCCATGCTGATCCTGCAGCGTCTGGTGAGACTGGTAGACCACCTGCCCAGGGGCTTCTTCCATTTGACGAATGACGGCGGCAGCACCCGGCGGATTGAGCAGACCCAGACCCAGTAATGCGCCCAGGGCGATCGCGCCTAGCAGCAATGCCCACGAAAAAAATTGGCGAATACGACAGTCCATATACAGTGCTCCCCACTAATCTTCTGTTTGTTTCCGAATGCGTGCGCACAAAGACAGCAACTCCGTATCCACAACCCGGTAGTATCGCCAAACTCCATCCCGACGACAGGCCACGACACCCACATCTTTCATAAGACGCAGGTGTTTGGACACATTGCCTTGCAGCAAACCCGTACGATCGCAAATGTCTTGCACACTGCGTTCCTGATTGCACAGTGCCGCCAGAATTTGAAGTCTGGCAGGTTCTGCCAGAATTCTGAAACGACTGGCGATCGCTTCCAGTTCAGTTGAATTCAGCGTTATCTCCATAAGCGTGCCACGTTTGAGGATCGGCGGCGATTTTGGGTGCATACAACCGCGTCAAACGACGGGACGATTGACATCAAAGCTGGCATCGGGTGCGATCGGCTCTACCAGCGGTAGCCCCAGCATCCGCAGCCCCCAGCGTTCAAACCAGGGCATTGGCCAACCCACCCGCATTTTGTCCATGAAGTATTTCTCAAAGGCGGTTTTGGCCCACGACACCCAGCGGCCCTTGGTTGTAAACGCGCGGTGTCGATGTCCCTCGCTGTCAGGCAGGAGCGGATCGGCCAGAAACAGTGCACCCGTATCGCCAAAGTCGGCAAAGCAGATGGCTTGTAACGTTGGTTTAATGGGGTGCCCGTCCATCACGCCCAGATCCAGGGCAATGTTGTGAGCCACTGCCATCACCATTTCTTCGGTCATCTGTCCCACCTTGGGCACCCCGATTGGAATGGGCGTTGATTCAATCGGTTTGAGTTGTGTAATCACCCCCACCGAGTAAACGGAGTCATAGACTGGATGACGGTAGGTTGGTAGCACGGGCATAAAGCCCTTCGCATCCGACAATCCTGGCGCATCGCGGAGAAACTGTGGCCCGCGAAATGGCGGCAAAATCATGGCGTATTTGAACGGTAGGCTGCGACCATCCGCCAGATGGATGGTGGTTGAGTCAACGCAACTAATCGCAACATTGTCCATCACGTCAATATGGCGATCGGCCAGCATTGCGCGAATGAGCCAGCGGGAGTCTGCCATGCCGCCGATGCCCAAATGTCCGGCGTAAGGTTCCGAGGTCACTAGCGTCATGGGGACGCGATCGCGCAACCCTTGACGGCGCAACGTGTGATGAGCCAATAGCGCAAACTCATAGGCCGGCCCAAAACAACTTGCGCCCGGAGCCGCGCCGACCACGATCGGGCCGGGGTCTTGCAAAAACTGTTTCCAGGCGTCGCAGGCCAGCAGGGCATGATGCGGATTGCACACCGATTGGGTGTAGCCCGTTTCGGGCCCCAATCCCGGCAAAGCATCCAGCGCCAGTTCGGGGCCAGTAGCAATCACCACGTAGTCGTACTCCAGCGTCCTGCCGGTGAGTGCCAGTTGTTTTGATTTGGGATTGATGGCTGACACCGCATCATGGATCAACTCGATGCCGTGCTGGGGCACAATCTTGGCAAGTTCTAGTTGGATACGATCGAGCGATCGAAGCCCCAACCCCACCCACGGCAGTGAGGGTACAAAGGTAAACGTTGGTCGATTTGAAATCAGTGTGACCTGATGGTGGCGCGGTAAAACATGCCGCAGTTCATAGGCGGCTGGTAGTCCTCCCAACCCTGCACCAATAACCACAACGCGAGCCATAAATCCGACTCCTAAATTTAAGTTTTTAATGGTTTGGGTGGTGCCGATCAATCGCTGTAATGCTAAATCGAGCAGCGCGGCTTGCCATTACTGGTTTCGGTTCACCCTGTTTTGAAATGAGGCGATCGCGATGGGAGGACGCATTAGTGGCTATGTTGCCGCCATCCCAGGATGCCATTACCGACTCACTCACTCACTCCTAATTTCCGCAGCACGACTATCAGCGGACACCAGTTTGTAAACGCCGATTGCAGCAGATTCAGCCCCACAAACGCCGTTAAATATAGCCAGCTTGAATTGACGATCGCCAACCCCAGGCTAATGAGTATCATGCCGCCTGCAACGAAACGGATCCATCGCTGCTGTGTCCAGACGTGCCGACGACGATTGATTGGTTCTAGCATTGCCTCAACATTAGTCCTCCCTGAGCAATAGATTTAATTATACTACTATACAGTTATATAGTTGAATTTTGTCTTTAAAGCAAGCTTTCGATCCGGATGATTCTCCACCGAACCGTCTCTGCCTTCAGGCGTGAACCCCGCTCTGACCAGGTTGAATCATCATTTGCATTGAAAATGGGATACGCCCTGTAGAGACAAGGCCTTTTCTATAGGGCAGCCTGCGTCTGTAGGGATTATGTTTTGAATTAACCTTGAAAATGTGGCTCGACACCCCACACCCTCTTCATCCTTCGAGTTGCTGCACGTCTGCCGGAATGATTGATGTCACTCAGCGGCACCTGTCCGTGGAACTGAGTCGACGACCCACGCGATCGCTGACAGAATCCACGACTATGCAGTATGTACGGATGACGGTTGCACAAGCACTTATTCAGTTAAGTTCACCTGGCCATGATAGCCCGTGACGATGCGGCTACCATCTTTGAGAACATGAATTTCAATCTGATCGCTTGCCCAGGTGAGACGATCGCGCATGGCAGGGTTAAAGATATGAACCTGCTGATTACTGGACGAGACAAGCGAATCAGGACGATGGATCGCCAGGGATTCCACATAGGGACCATCAATCAACAGATCAAGCTGTCCCAATAAATCTTGAGCGCCCGCCGGGCCATACGGCGATCGTAGCTGTTCCAGCGTGAACCCCGTAAACGACATCACGTTCAACCCATGCGATTTTAGCTGCCGCGCCAGTTGTGCCAGTGCGGGTGCCTGCCAGAAAGGTTCTCCACCAGAGAACGTCACGCCTTCATTGCGAGGGTTGCTCAAAATCTTGTGGGCCAGAGAATCAATCGCGATGAGTTCATTAATCGCAAACGGCCATGAGGCAGGATTAAAGCAGCTAGAACACTCCCGTGAGCATCCCTGTACCCAGACGACGGCACGGCATCCGGGCCCATTCACTTCTGATTCATCCACATAGCCCATAATGTTGAGGTATCCAGCCGGAATCTCAATGAGTTCCAGATAAGGATTGGATTTCGTATGCGCCATATAAGACCCCCCTTCAATGGCTATTAATCAGGATGAATATAGAGAGATGAATCATAGTTGATGCTCGAACACGATCGCTCAATCCACTCAGCTGTTTATAAATCTGGCAGCAAACGAAACGATGTTGGAACACCTATTGCCAGGTTCATTCAGGGGCGATCAACCAACTTCAGTGACGATTTAGCGATTACAATCTAACCCCAATCTAGAAATAGAAGAAAAATATGGGGAACTTGTGAGGACTCGCTCACATGTAACAATTTCCCTCACAAGTTCCTCAAAGTCTTGCTCTATAACAGGGCTTGATAAGGAACAGAGGCATAGAACGATATGTTTGAGCAATGGACAGGCTTTCGTTCGGGCAATTGGATGCATGAAATCGACGTCCGTGGGTTCATCCAGAAAAACTACACGCCCTATGACGGTGATGAATCATTTCTGGTCGGCGCAACCGATCGAACGCGCGACCTCTGGAACCAGGCCACGGCGTTGATGGCCGAAGAGCACGCAAGGGGAATTTTGGATGCTGACACGACAATTCCGGCTACAATTACATCCCACCAGCCTGCCTACATTGACCAGAATTTAGAACAAATCGTGGGTTTTCAAACTGACAAGCCGCTCAAGCGCGCAATAATGCCCTTTGGCGGCATTCGTGTAGTGAAGTCAGCATTGGCAGCCTACGGTTACACCCTCGATCCACTCACTGAAGAAATCTTTACCAAATACCGCAAGACCCACAATGGTGGTGTGTTTGATGCCTATACGCGTGAGATGCGACTGGCAAAGCATTCTGGGATCATTACCGGTTTGCCCGATGCCTATGGTCGTGGCCGGATCATCGGGGACTATCGGCGTGTACCCCTGTATGGAGTCGATCGACTCATTGACGACAAAAAAACACAATTGGAGTCCCTGGAAATTGATGTCATTGAAACAACGATCATTCAACTGCGCGAAGAAATTAACGAACAAATAGCCGCCTTGTTTGAACTCAAGGAAATGGCGGCCAGCTATGGCTTCGATATTAGTCGTCCAGCAGCCACGGCCAGAGAATCGGTGCAGTGGCTTTATCTAGCCTATTTAGCCGCTGTCAAAGAGCAAAATGGGGCCGCTATGTCGCTCGGTCGGGTGTCCACCTTCCTGGACATTTATTTTGAGCGTGACTTGAAGAATGGCACCATGAGCGAATCAGAACTGCAGGAACTGATTGATCACTTTGTAATGAAGCTGCGGATGGTTCGCTTCCTGCGAACACCCGACTACAATGAGCTTTTTTCTGGCGATCCGACGTGGGTAACGGAGTCGATCGGGGGGATGGGAGAAGATGGTAGACCCCTGGTGACCAAAACCAGCTTCCGTATACTCAATACGCTCACGACTCTCGGCCCGGCACCAGAACCAAACCTTACGGTGCTGTGGTCGGAGCAATTGCCGATCGCGTTCAAGCGATTTTGTGCGATGACTTCCATTCATACCAGTTCCATCCAATATGAGAACGATGACTTGATGCGTCCTTACTGGGGGGATGATTATGCGATCGCCTGCTGTGTCTCAGCAATGCGAGTTGGTAAACAAATGCAATTCTTTGGGGCGCGGGTCAATCTGGCAAAGTGCCTGCTGTACGCGATTAATGGCGGCAAGGATGAAAAGTCTGGTGAACAAATCGGGCCAGCTTATACACCGATCATGTCCGATACTTTGGATTACGACGAAGTGATGCAGCGGTTCGATCGCATGATGGATTGGCTCGCAAAAACGTATATTAATACGCTGAATGTTATTCACTGCATGCACGACAAATATTGCTATGAACGGCTGGAGATGGCGCTGCACGATCGCGATGTGTTTCGCACAATGGCATGCGGTATTGCCGGATTGTCAGTAGTTGCAGATTCGCTGTCAGCCGTCAAATACGCGCACGTGCAAGTCATTCGCAATCAGGCGGGGTTGGCAATTGATTACCACACTGAAGGGGCGTTTCCCAAGTATGGGAACAATGACGATCGTGTGGATCAAATCGCGGTGGATCTGGTGAAACGCTTTATGAACAAACTCAAGCAGCACAAAACCTATCGCCATGCGGTGCCAACACAATCTGTACTCACCATTACATCCAATGTCGTCTATGGCAAGAAGACCGGCAACACACCGGATGGTCGGAAGGCGGGCGAACCGTTTGCTCCAGGGGGAAATCCAATGCATGGACGGGATGAGAAGGGTGCCATTGCTTCACTGGCCTCTGTGGCTAAACTGCCCTATGCCTACGCCCAGGATGGTATCTCCAATACATTTTCGATTGTACCGGGAGCGCTAGGGAAAATAGAGGGCGATCGACTGACGAATTTAGTGGGGATGTTAGACGGCTATTTTCACGATGGTGGACACCACATCAATGTCAATGTCTTAAATCGAGACACGCTGCTGGACGCGATGGATCATCCAGAACTATATCCTCAGCTCACCATCCGCGTCTCTGGATATGCCGTTAACTTCATCAAGCTCACGCGCGAACAGCAGTTAGACGTCATTAAACGCACCTTCCACGATCGCTTTTAGGAACGAGAGCAAAATAAACCCGGTCATTCTGTAGGGGCTTAGCGCATGCGGGCAAAAACCGCTGCCATCACCGGAAGCGTACCTGCTGCATGCTAAGCCCTTACGATTGGATTTAGCTCAAACAACGACTGCGGCCATGATAGTGATCGGCTCACTCTTTTAAGCAATCATCCTCTTTTTAAGCAATCATCGTAACCGCTCCGGTATCAAGATCGTAGCGACCGCCAACAATCTTGAGTTTGCCAGACTGCACGCGCTCCGTGAGCAGGGACGATCGCTGCAATTGTTCAATCTGGTAGCGCA